>NZ_JARBXM010000001.1:1326045-1679591 GCF_028890305.1 Candidatus Methanosphaera massiliense | reverse complement strand
GGTACGGCGACCATAGCGATAGGGTCACATCTGATCTCGTCTCGATCTCAGTAATAAAGTCTATCCACGTTTTGTTTGGTACTATAGATGGTAAGTCTATGGGAATTTCAGAAAGTTGCCGGCCTTTCAAATATATTATTTAAATAAATAACTATTTCTATTCAAATCTTAGTATTATAAAGTTCTATTTTTACAAAATTTAATTTATCTATTTTTGTTTATCTATTAAGGTTAATGTTAATTAATTATTAATTAGATATATATTCACATAATTTTCTTTTCGGTGGAATTGATTTGATAGGGGATAATGTTAGTTCTAATGATTCTAGTGTTAAAAGTATACTTGGTGATTCTAGGAATGCTTTAATACGTATGTCTATTCCATTAATTGTTTCCTTATTTTTCATTAGTATTTATAATGTTGTGGATGCTATGTGGGTTGCTGGTATTGGTGTTAATGCTCTTGCTGGTGTGGGTTTTGTTACTCCGATTTTCACTGCTATTATGGGTATTGGTAATGGTCTTGGTGCTGGTTCTGCGTCCAGTTTAAGTAAGTATATCGGTGAGGATAATAAGTCTAAGGCTGATAATGGTTCTATTCATACTATGTTTATCACCTTGTTTTTTTCATTAGTTACTACTCTTGTTTTATGGGTTTTCTTAAGGCCTATTCTTGTGTATATGGGTGCTGGTAGTACTATTGGTTATGCTTTGGAATATGGTAATATTATTGTTCTCGGCTCTGTTTTTGTTATCCTGTCTAACGCTATATATGGTATTCTGAGAGGTGAAGGTGATGCTAAAAGAACTATGTATGCTATGATTGCTACATCTATTCTTAATATGGTTTTAGATCCATTGTTTATATATGTATTTGGTATGGGTGTTGCTGGTGCCGCTTATGCTACTATTATATCATTAGCTTTTGTTAACATCGTATTATTATATTGGTTTTATGTTGGTAGAAGTACATATTTAAAGCCATTTATAGGTAATTTCAAGTTTAGCAGGGGTATTACTTTTGATATTTTGAAGGTTGGTCTTCCTGCTAGTTTAGAGTTAATTAATAATGCAGTTTTTGCTGCTTTGTTTTCATTACTTTTAACAATAGTTAGTGGTACTGATGTTATTGCTGTTTATAGTAGTGGTTGGAGAATTGTTACTATTGGCACTATGCCTATGTTGGCTGTTGGCACTGCTCTTATTAGTGTGGTAGGTGCTAATTATGGTGCTCATAATTTTGAGAATATACGTATTGTTCATAGGTATTCTATGAAGATTTCCATTATTTTAGGTGTTGTTTGTGCTATAGTTACTTATATGTTTGCACCGTGGATTGTAATGTTATTTTCATATGCTGATAGTAGTGTTTCTTTGTCAGGTTCCTTGATTGACTTTTTACATTGTATAGTGTTTTTCTATCCTACTATGGCTGTTGGTGTTAATTCCACATATGTATTCCAGGGTGTTGGTAAGGGTGTTACTGCAATGTTTCAGACGATTTTCAGAGAATCTGGTTTCACCTTGTTTTTTGCAGTGTTGTTTTCCATGATTCTCGGATGGGGTGAGTTTGGTGCTTGGCTAGGTATTGTTATTGGTGAGTTGGTTGCTAATAATATTACGATGGAATGGGCTAATTTATATATTAAGTCACTTATTAGAAGTAAGGAATAATATTCATTTATATTCTTCGTTATGAGGGATGTTTTATTGAATATTATTCAAGTTTGGTTGGGTTAATTATTTATTAGGTTATTTTAGAAATATTATAGTATTGAGTGTAGGATTTCTATTTTGATTTAGATTAATAAAAAATAGTGTAGGTTTTAATTTATTTTTTTTTCTAATTTATTTATAATTTGATTAATAAGGAGTATATTTTTTTTATGGAAATGGAGTTTTTTGCAATTTTATTATTGGCTATTGGTTTAGCTATGGATGCTTTTAGTGTTTCTTTGACTAAGGGTTTTACACAGAAGAATTTGACTAGAATGCAAGTTTTATGGTATGGTATCTTTTTTGGTGTTTTCCAGTTTATGATGCCTGTCATCGGTTATCTTTGTGGTACTAGTATTAGTTCTTTTATTTCTAATATTGCTCCATGGGTCGCATTTATATTATTGTTATGTATTGGTCTTAATATGATTCGTGAGAGTTTAGATAGTGATGAGGAGGATACTGTAGATGAGTTTAATTTTAAGGAGGTTACATTACTTGCTATTGCAACCAGTATTGATGCCTTTGCTGTTGGTTTAACATTTGCTATTCTTAATACTAGTTTATGGATTCCATGTATTATTATTGGTATTGTTGCATTCTTGTTTACTATTGTTGGTATATTTATTGGTCGGAAACTTGGTGATATTTTTGGTAATAAATTTGAGATTGTTGGAGGAATTATTCTCATATTCCTCGGATTTAAAATATTACTTGGATTTTAAAGAATGATAAATTAGAAGTTTATCATTTCCTTATAACTATTTTTATTTTAATTAACTTTAATTCTCTTAATTATAATTTTAGGTTACATGATGTACCTGTAACATACTATTTTATACTATTTATAATATTTTTTTTGTATTGTATTTTTTATCAGGATGGATTTAGATTAATTCTTGTTCTTAGTAATATGAATATAAATGAGAATAACATGATTATTATTGATGCAAGGAATATTGATATTGTTCCATAGGATAGGATAATAAATCCACCTATGCTTGTACCCATAGTTATACCAATATTAAGTACACTTATATAGATACCATTAGCAAACTCTGGTGCCTGTGGAGCTGCTGATACAACCCAGTATTGTATAATATCATTAACAAGTCCATCAAGAAATCCCCAGACTATCATTAGTAGCACTGTTGGAATAATACTATGACCATAGTAATAGAATAATAGGAATAATCCACTTAATATGAAAGGATATGTAAGTGTTGTCTGATCTGGTTTTGTTGTTAATAATTTTCCACCAATCCAGTTTCCAAATAGTGATGCAATACCAAACAGGAATAATGTTATACTTAAATCTAAGCCAACAATATGTGTTACTGTCTGTAGGAATTCTGACATATAACTATAACTTATACAAACACCGGTTATCAGTACAAGTACACCAACACATGACATGAAGAATATTTTAGTCTTCACACTTTGTACTTGTGATCCATAGGCAGTGACTTTTCCTGGAAGTTTGGGGAAAAATAGGACTGTTGCAATAAATGCTATAAATGTTACAACAGTAAACCATAGCATTGCTGCTCTGTAGCCTATAATAGTTGCCATGAATGTTGTGATTGGAACACCTATAATAGTACCTGCACTTACTCCCATAATAACTTTACTGACACTTTCTTGTGCCTTTTCTTTTGGAACAATTTCTGCTGCTACTGCTAGTGTAAGACTAATATATGCAGGATAAAATATAGCAGGTATCACACGGCATAGTAATGCAAAGTAGAAGTTATCTGTGAATGCTGAGAAGAATGTGCATACTACAAATACTAATAACACTAATGAAAATACCTTTTTTCTATCATATTTATTAAATAGCATTGGTATAAATAGACTGGTTATTGCTATTGTTATTGAGAATAAACTTACAAATAATCCTGCATGGTCAATACCAACATTAAAATATTGAGCTATTTGTGGTAGAATACCTATTACTCCAAGTTCTGTGCTAAGTATTCCAAAAGTTCCTAGCATCATTATCATAATTAATAGGTTAGAATTGTATTTATGCATAGTATCATTTACTCTTATAAATTTAGTTTAATTATATGCTAATTAACATAAAACAAGATATACTATTCAATTTATTAATAATTATATAAATAGATACTTTAAAAACAAATAAAAACAGTTATTCTAATAAACTAGTTGAAAAGAAAAAAAATTATATGAAATTACATGTAACATAATTTCAATATATTCCTCAATTTATTCTAATTATGTAGGTGATTTAATGAAAATAAGGAATCAGTAATATAATAATAAAAATTATGTATTATCCATGTATACTTCTTTTTTATACTTAATAATATCCTGAATTGTAACAACAGGCATATCATGCTCTTCTGAAAATTCAATTATTCTAGGCATTCTAGCCATTGTTCCATCAGGATTTGTTATTTCACATAAAACTCCCATAGGTTTAAGTCCTGCCATTCTCATCAAGTCAATGTTAGCCTCAGTATGACCGTTCCTTTCAAGTACTCCACCATTTTTAGCTCTTAATGGAAATACATGGCCTGGATGATGTAAATCAGTAGGCTTTGCATTATCTTTAACACAAGTCCTTACAGTAGTGACTCTGTCTTTAGCAGATACACCTGTAGTAACACCCTCAGCGGCTTCTATACTAATAGTAAATGCTGTTTTATATGTACTGGTATTATTTTCAACCATAAGAGGTAATTCTAGTTTATCAGCATCATCTTCACTCATACATAGACAGACTATTCCACTACCCTCACGTATTAACAAGGCCATCTGTTGTTCTGTAACACTTTCAGCTGCAAAGAACATGTCACCTTCATTCTCACGTGACTCATCATCTGTAACTATAACACCTTTTCCATTTCTAAGAGTATCTAATGCTAATTCTACTCTTTCATTTGGTGTTCCATCTAACATATCTTCATGATTCATTAATATCATATCTCCTGTTAATCGATTTAAATATTATGAACCAGGGCTAAAAAAAGGGATTAAATGTATATTTTGGTTTTATATGTACATTCTCTTCCATCCAGACTGTAACTGTCGGTTTTGGATTTTCACCAAATCAACATAAAACTATGCTCGTGGACTTATTAATCATTAATCTGATTAAATTACCACCGGTGGAGACTTACACTCCGCCCTGAGAACAATATTATATTTGTTATTATATCTTTAAATATATTTTTTCAAGAAAATGAATGTGGGGGTTAATGTAATTAAGTTATACTTTAACTTTATTTGCAGTTTTTCTATTATTAATTAATTTTTCATTAAATAGGCTTAATGTATCTGTTGTATTAGTGAAATGCATATCATTATTATCTGTGTATGTATCATTTGAGTAACAGTAGTCGTCTAGGTCTAATTGATCTATTAGTAATTCTTGTTCTTCTAGTAATTCGTCTAGACTTAAATTATCTAGTTCTCCAGTTTCAGCCATATTATTTAATATATTATTTAACATATTCTGTGCATCATTTCTAATGTTTCTTGGAGTGTTTATATTGGTTTGAAAATATTGTGACATATTATCATCTCTGTACTGTTACTAATATATCAATATATATTAATATATAAGTCTTTGTATAATTAAATAAGATAAATACAAATAATGGCTTTGTTGAAATCCTATTTTTGTAAAATTTGAATAGATCTATAAATATTATAAAACACATTTTTTAATTTTGTTTCTTTTATTTGCAATTTCGTAGATCTGCTATAGTTTATTCCATTGAATCTTCTTTTTTGTATACTATTCACACATTCTACTTGATTTCTAAAGTTATATATTGATTTTAAGAATATAGCTCTACATTTACTTCTATATTTTCCTGATTTTTGTCTAGTTTTAACAGGTATTTGTGGTAATGCTGTTGTTTCTTCTACTATTGTTTTTTTAATTATTTCTGAATCATATGCTCTATCTGCTAATATGTATCGTGGTTTATACTTTTTTATTGCTCTAATTGCACTTATTGCAAATACTGTATCGAATTTTGGTCCTTTTAAAGCATTGTAATGTCTTATTAACATGTATTTTGAATCGATTGTGATATGGTTTTTTATGTACTGTCGTCTTGTTTTATTGGTTCTATTGTTATAATAGATGTCTGAATAGGAATTAGTGTATCCTGTTCCATCTAAACTGAAATAACACTCTTTCACTGGGAAATATTGTAATAATATTTTGTTAATATTGTTTATTTGTTCTGTTTCTATTCTTTTGAAGAACTTCTGAATAGTAGTGTGATGTGGTATCGTTTTTAGTCTTAAAGCTTTCTGTAATTTAGTGGATACGTTTAAATTATCAATTGTAGTTCTGTAATCGTATTTATTGTATATTTTATACGCTATTATTGCAAACAATTGTGGTTGTGTGTATTTTTTCTTTGAATAATGTGATGAATATTTGTTAAAAGTTAATTTAGCATAATTATATGCTGTTAATACGAAATCTAACATCATATTATGTGTTAAATCTATTTTTTCATTTTCAGATATTTCTGATAAATAATTATTATTTCGTCTTTGAATTCCAAAATCGAAAAGTTTAAGTTGTTTAGAATTCAAATAGTTATTTGTAGAATAGGTATTTTCGTTTAGCATAATTATATCTATTCTACTCTTTAAATAAATACTTATTCTTCTTGTATTACTTTTAAACTTATTATTATTCTTTAATTTTATAATTTAGATTGATTTCAAGTGTAATTTTTTTATTTAATTACCTATTTTTTAAAATAATTTAATTTTAAAAGATTAAATAATGTTTTTATAAAAATTTTTATTATGAAATTATAGGTTTTCTACAAAGCCCAAATAATAAAATATTTCAAAATATCTATAGAATCAAAGAAACATAAATAAAAATGATAAAAAACATGAAAAAGGTAAATAAAAATGACAGATGAAAAACCATTAAAACTAGTAATAAAATGTAATGACCCAGTAGAATATGGTGACCTATACGGATTAAACAAGAAAATACCCGATGAAGAACTAGAAAAAGCAAAACCATACATGAAACACTTCTCACCAAAAGAATTCCCCGACGTGATGAAAATAGCAGGAGATCCACATGGATGGATGTGCACATATGAAAACATACCAAAAGTAGAAGAAGCACTAGGCATAACAGAAACACTAGAAAAACAGGAAAAAGACAGAGCAGAGAAAAGAAAATACTATGATGCACACAGAAAAGAAAAAGAAGAAGCACAACTAAAAATCGAGGAAAAATTCGCAAATGCACCAAGACCAAGACAAAGACTAGACACACTGCTAAGAGTAGCAAGAATAGCATATGACCCAGCAAACAGTTTCAGAGACAACAGATACTATGGTGGAGGACACCTCTTTATCATAACAAAAAACAGCATATGGTATATAATGAATAATGGAAGAAAAGAAGACAACTGGAACATAAATAATATAGAAATACCAGATGGTGGAGGAGCAGTAGGATTCAGACTAGATTATACAGAAGAACTACATGAACTAATAAAAACATTAACAGAAAACAATGTATACGAAGGCGACATGTACATAGAGGAATACTAAATGACCAGTGAAGAACCATTAAAGCTAGTATTAAAATGCATAGACCATGAAGAACATGGAAAATTATACGCTTTAAACAAAGAAATAAGTAATAATCACATGGAAAAAATAAAGCCATACTTTAAAAAATATGGACCGAACGACTTTAAAGATGTAATGAAAATAGAGGGAAACCCCTACGGGTGGATGTGTAAAGAAAAAAATACACAGAAAGTAGAGGAAATATTACAAATAACAGAAACACTAACAAAACAAGCAGAAGATAAAAAAGAAAGACAGAAAGAACTAGACAAAGAACGAGAAATTAAAGACCAGGCAATGACAAAAATTGAGGAGAAATTTTCAGGAGCACCAAGACCATCAAAATTCCTAAAAAAACTACTAAAAAAAGCAGACATAGTATATGATCCATCAAATATATACTATGAAGACCATGAAATAGGTGAAGGTCAATTGTTTATTATTAATAATAATTACATATGGTATATCATCAATAATGGCCGTGAAGATGATGATTACAGTATAAATAATATAAAAACAAGTGGACCTGGAGCAGTTGGATTCAGAGTGCCTTATAATGATGAATTACATGAATTAATTAAGATATTCTCAAATGAGAATATTTATAAAGGTTCTTAATCTCCCTATTTTTTTTATTATAACTTATTAATCTATTTTTACAAAAACGATAAGAAACTGTTCAAATAATATTTTTAATTTATATATTTAAAATAATATATACGATAATTAAGTGATAATATGAAAAGCTTAATTATTTATTATTCTAGAAGAGGCGAGAACTACCTCAATGGGGATATAGTAAATCTTGAAAAAGGAAATACAGAGATTATCGTAGATTATATTAAAGGATTCATTGATGCAGATACTTTTCAAGTAGAAACAGAAGAAGATTATCCAGAATCTTACATGGAAACTATTGATATAGCAAAAGAAGAACAAGAAAAGAATATTTATCCAGAACCTAAAGAAAATCTTGATGATATAAGTAAATATGATACAATATATATTGCATCACCTAATTGGTGGGGAACATTACCAATGGTTCTACAAAGACAATTAGACAAACTTGATTTTACTGGAAAGACTGTTAAAACAGTTATCACCCATGAAGGATCAGGTTTAGGAAATTGTATGAAAGATATTAAAAAACTTTGTAAGGGTGCTGATATTAAAAAAGGACTTGAAATAAAAGGTTCTGCGGTTAATGATTCTAAAGATAGAATTAAAGCTTGGATTGAACATTAAAATTTAAGGGGAATGGTGTTATTATTGGATTCAGGTCGATTTGAAACATTTATTGATGCTATTTTTGCTATAATGATGACAATTATGGTAATTAAAATTCCTCAACCTGAGACATTAAGTCTCAGTGGTTTAATGGAATCAAGTGTGATGTATCTTAGTTATCTTATCAGTTTTATTATTATAGCAAGTATATGGAATAATCATAGAAAATTATTTGATCGAATTAAGGATATTGATAATGTCGTAATAGCAATATATATGGTGTTAACACTTACAATTACATTTGTACCTTACTTTACTCTTTGGGTTTCTGAATACCCTTATTCATTAGTTCCTGAGTTATGTTATGGATTGTTATTTGTTATTACAAATATTTTATATATGTTAGCAAGTCACATTGCAGTAACTCGTGATAATTATAATTATAATAACAATAACCTTGATGCTTTTAGATATGTTCGATTAAATGTCTTGATTTATTTAGTGTTCATTGTTGGATTTATCTTAGGAATATTTATTAATCCTATTGCAATTTTAATTGCATGTTTAGTAACTGCTATAATTTGGAATTTACCATTTAAGTATTTAAATACCTGTGAAAAAGGTGATGTTGATGGACACTGAGAGATTTGAAGCATTGATTGATGCAATTTTAGCTATTATTGTTACAATAATTATCTTAGAAATTCCATTACCAGCTCATCCAGATTTAGCAAGTCTCTGGGAAGTAAAGGTGGAATTCTTTGCTTATATAATAAGTTTCTTTGTTGTATTTAATATTTGGAATTCAAATCATAATTTGTTTATAAAAATAAATAAGTTAACAGATTCCATCGTATGGACAAATATGATAAGCATATTTATTTTAAGTTTTATACCATATGCTACTATAATGGTTTCAGAGCATTTCTTTTCATTCTTTGCTCAGGCTTGCTTTGGAGCTTTCTTTGTAGTTCTTCATATACATTATATTTTACAGGCAGAGGTTTTAAAGAAAACAGATCCTGCAAATATTGCTTTAATAGTTTATCTTAATAATGGTAAAAAGAATTCTTTTATAGAGTTCATATTCTTTGCAATTGCTTATATTCTAGGATATTTTGTAAGTCCTCCTTTAATCATGGTGGGATGTTTATTTGCGATGAGTTTCTGGATAATTAAAGATCAGTTTGTTTAATAATTTATAAAAATTATTTTTTCTTATTTTTTTTATTCTATTTTTTAAGTATTTAATAATTAATTTAGTTTTTCATTGTTTTTTTCTGAATTTATAATTTAAATAAACTTATTGTGAAAATTAATTATAAAGGCTCTTTTCTAATTAAATAAAATATATCTTTAAGTTATGTTCATATATCATATTAAAGAACTAGTTGAGGGGATACTTATGGTTAAAGATAAAGATATTATTCGTAGAGAAAATGGGGAAGGTCAGATTTTTAGTGTAGACCCTAATAATCCTGATCATAGATATAGTTTACCAATCATAACAATTCTGGAACAGCATTATCCTTACCTTCTTGAGAGTATTAATGAAGAAAACTTTGATATTTCAGAGAATGAGAATTGCATGATTTTTAAAGAGATTGTTCATATAGATAAGGTTGTAGGTTTTAGTGCTTATAAAGGTGGAGATGCTAATGAACATAAATCTTTAGTTCTTCAGTATATCTATGTTTTACCTGAGTATAGGGGTAATAATTTATTGGTTAAGGATGTAATTGATACAATTTCTCTTGATAGATATGTTTCTATAGAGTCTCCAACTAGGTTTATGGTGGAATCACTTGTTGAAGGTGGATTGGCTCGTGTATTTGATGACAGGTATGTTATCAGTAGAATACCTTTCTGTGCACCTATTCATAATTTCACTGATGAGGAAAAGGAATATCTTAAACAGACATATAATTTACCAGACCCTACTGGAATTAATAGGGAATCTTCTTTATATGATTTAAAATATTGTGCTATTGTTTGTCCGGCATTTGATGGTAGTAACAGGGCTTATAATCCTCATGATAGTAGTACTAAGTCTTTAGAAGATGGTTATATTAGTGAGGTTTTGGATATTGATGATAAGTATTTTGATGCTTCTCATGTTAGATTAACTGATGGTGAAGAATATACTGATGCTTACTTTAAGAGGGTTTCTGATGTTATTTCTAAGTATAATGATGAAATTAGAGAATTATTGAATTAGTTTTAATCTTTTTTTTCTAATTTGGAATATATTTTATAACAAACTTTATATATTTAGGTTTACTTAAATTTATATAACTAATGAATTTTAATATATAATGGAGTATTCTATTAGTACTTCATAATCTATAAAAAAATTATAATAATTCAAAAGGTGAATATGATGGAAACTTCAACAAAAGACGCATTAAAAATAACAATAGAATTAATAGTACTATTCGTAATACTATACATGATACCATTATTCATAACAATACCAGAATAATACAATAAAAAACTATTATACAGATTATTGAAAACATAATCAATAATCTATATATAATCTAACCTTCCTAGAAAAAACTTATTATAAAAAAATTAATTAAAAAAAAGATAGAAAAGAGAAATTATATCTCATTAGTAACATGGAAATATCTTAAAAAACTACTTATATTTTCAGAGGTACCAGTAAATATAACTAAATCATCGATTTTCAAATTGAATCTGGCATCTATTTCTGTGAATGTTTTATTATTTCTAATAACTGATGTTACAGTAAGATTAAACCTATTAAAGTCTATATCACTAATTTTCTGTTTTCTAGTAATCTGTACAGACTCCATATTTAAATCGGTCACACGGTTACTCAATGAAGTTGTAATATCATCTGAAGATACATGACGGAACGTATCATAAGCATCAGACCTAAGACTTTCAATCGTACTATTTATTTCATCCATATCTTTATCATAATAATCCATTACACGTGTAAACATGATAATACTTGTTTCATATTCCTCAGGAATAACCTCATCAGCACCAGCTTCATATACATCATCAACATTTTTAAGAAATCTTGTTCTAACAATTATATGAATATCCGGATTTAATCTTCTTGCAGAATCCACAGCTTTTATAGTGCTATCATAACTAGGCATTGATATAACAATACATTTTGCTGATTTAATACGTAATTCTTTCAATACGCTTTCATCATAACCATTACCATAAATAATTGGAAGACCTAATGCTTTATTTTTTTCTACAACCTGTGGATTAAAATCAACTATAACATAAGGTATATTATAAGTTTCACATGCACTAGATAAGTTTCTACCATTTACACCAAATCCTACAATAATTACATGATCTTCAAGTTCATTCTCTTCAATTTCTGCAGGCTGTATTGTTTTTAATTCTTCATCAACTTGGAAATATGGTATTTTCTTGAAAATACCTACAAGACGAGGTGTAATTTTCTCAAGTAACGGAGTAGCAGACATAGTTATTATTGTCACTGTTAAAAATGTTGTAAACAATTCTCCACTGATTAACCCATATTTCATTCCATCCTCTGCTAATATAAATGAGAACTCACCAATCTGACTTAATAATACTGATATAGCTACAGTTGTTTTTATAGGAAGTTTTAAAATAACTCCAGTTAAAAATGTTGCTACAAATTTGATTACTAATACTATTGCAGCCAGTGCAATTATTAATAGGATGTTATTTATGAAATAGGATACATTTATCATTAAACCGATAGATATAAGGAATATACTCATGAAAACATCCTGGAATGGTTGTACATATCCTAATGCTTGATGGCTGAATTCCGTGTTTGAAATAATTAAACCTGCAAGGAATGCACCTAATTCTGGTGAGATTCCAAGGGATGATGTTGCAAAGGTAGTACCCAGACATATGAATAATATTAGAAGCATGAACAAGTCACGATTTTTTGTCTTTGCTGCTTCATTTAATGCAATCGGTACAATCCATTTTGCACTTACAGCTATTATTATAACAAATCCTACTAATTTGAGTAATGTTGTAGGAAGTGTACTGAGATCTATTGATTGTCCGCCAAGTACTGGTGTTAATAATATTACAAGTATAACAGCTAAATCCTGAAATATAAGTATTCCTAATGTTACTCTACCCTGGATTGAGTGTGCTAAACGTTTTTTCTGTAATATTTTCATTACAATAGCTGTACTACTGAAACATACGAGAAATCCCATAAAAATAGATTGATTTAATGGAGCTTTTCCTATAAAGAGTATGAGTGTAACTAAAATAGTTGTAAGAACTACCTGTAATATTCCACCAAGTACTGCATATCTTTTAATTGCTGAAAATTTTTCTATTGAGAATTCAAGTCCTATAATAAATAATAAAAAGATTACTCCTAATTCAGATATATTAGTTATAATACTTGTAGAGTCAATGAATTGTCCTAAAATAATTCCCGTTAAAAATAGTCCAATCATTGAGGGGAGTTTTAATTTATTAAATAATAATAGGATTACTACGGAGGTTATTAGTATTATTGATATATTTTCTAATATGTATAAATCCATTTTTAATTTTCCTATTACTTATAATATTATATATATTAAGTAAATTATTTATAATTTAAGTAATATTTAACAACATTTAATATTCAAATAATAATTTAAACAATTATTTTATAAAATGTTAATAAATATACATGAAAAATAGTAAATATTGTGTAATTATATTTTTTTTTATTATTATAATATTAGAAATACAATAATTATCAATTTTAAAAAAAGGAAAAAAAGAAAGGTTATTTTTTCTACGTTGTAGTAATATTATCATCCGTGACATTGTCTGGATCTGGAGTTTCATCTTTACCTGCTCCACCAGATAATTGTTTAGTAGTAGTATCTACTTCATATTCAGCAATCACTTCACCATTTCTGTAAGCGGCGAAGATGTATAACTTATGTCCATCAGCTGATGTATCTGTTTGAATAAGTTTTACTGTATCTACTTTATGATTATTTGTTTTTAAATCAGAATATACAAGTTTTTCTGCTTCATCTACTGATAATACAGTAATATTATCTGTTTTGTTAGTTATATTCTTGGTTATATTATTATCTGAAGTATTCATTTTATTGTTATTATTGTTATTGTTATTATTGTTATTGTTATTATTGTTATTGTTATTATTGTTATTGTTATTGTTATTATTGTTATTGTTATTGTTATTATCTACATTTCCAGAGTTTCCGTTGTTATCAGTGCCACCGTTTTTCTTATTTGTGTTAGTACCAATAGAGTTTCCACTTCCAGAATTTCCGTTATTGTTACCAATGTTATTCCCAGTACCAGATTGACCATTACCTGAACCTGATTGATCTGCACCCGTGTCGGATTGACTATTACTTGAACTTGCCTGACCGGTGCCAGTACCTGCTTGACCTGCAGGACTATTCTGGGAATCACCAGCTACTAATAAATCAGATACGGATTGACCTTCATCACCAGATGATAATAAATCCGAAATACTATCTGCTGAATCATCAGCAATAGCTGTTAATGGATTGAATAAAGTTTCATTATTACTACTATTATAAGTAGCAGCAACAACCCCTATAAGTGCTACTATTAATATGGTTAATACTATTTTTTTATCCAATATTTCACCTGACTATACTTTTATCTATTTATAATTTTTTAATTAATATTATTTAAATATTTTATCTTTAAACAGATACAACAATGATTAATAACGAATATAAAAGATGTAACATTTAACTTAATAAAAAAAAATTAATATTTATCATGTTACACGAAAAATAATACTTATCATGCCCGGTTAATGTTTATAATATAAATATGAAATAAATATTATCATGCAAAGAAAAGGAATAACTACATTACCATTACACTCAGATCATACGCCACGTTGGCTCTGGAATAGGATGGTTAAATTATCACGTGCTTTAACAGAAGTAATTCTTGAAGAATATAGTCAGGAAAAATTTCTTGAAAGATTATCTAATCCCTACTGGTTTCAAAGCTTTTCCTGTGTAATAGGATTTGACTGGCATTCTTCAGGAACAACTACTACTACATGTGGTGCTCTAAGAGCAAGTTTAAATCCTGAGGAACATGGAATAGCAGTATTAGGTGGAAAAGGAAAAAATTCACGTAAAACACCTAAACAAATAGAAGATCTTTCATCAACATTTAATATATCTACAAAAGCAACTGATACTCTGAAAGAATCATCTAAATTATCAGCTAAGATAGATAATGCATGTATACAAGATACTTATACATTATATCAACATAACTTTTTTCTAACTGAATCAGGTAATTGGGCAGTTGTACAACAAGGTATGAATACAAATACAGGATATGCTAGAAGATATCATTGGATGAACACAGACATTGATAATTTCCTAAATGACCCACATACTAGTATAGAATGTGATAAGAAAGAAGAACTAGCATTAAACATGCCATCAGAAGACAGTAAAGAAGTACAAAAAACAAGTGTAGACTTGATAAATGATAATCCTGAACACTTAAGAACATACTTCAGAAGAGAAGACCCAAAACAAACACTACTAACTGACTTTTTTGATTTTAATCAACATGATGATGAAGATCCAACAGGATTTAAGAATCAAAAAGCATTTAGCATGCCAGCACATCATGAAGTGCTAGACATGGATTTATCAGACAGAGAATTCAAAGTTCTTAAAAACGCTTATGAAATACAACCTGAAAACTATAAAGAATTAATTTCCTTAAAGGGTATTGGTCCAAAAAAGATAAGAGCATTAGCATTAATAAGTGACCTTGTTTATGGTGAAAAAGCTAGCTGGGAAGACCCTGTTAAATATAGTTTTGCTCATGGTGGAAAAGATGGATTTCCATACCCTGTTGATAAAGAAGTATATGACCATTCTATTGAAACAATTAAAGATGCACTTGACCAGGCAAAACTTGATAAAAAAGATAAATTAGATGCTATAAAACGATTAAACAAGTTTTTATAAAAAAAATAAAATTAGGAAAAGATTTGTTGTAATGGGAATTTAATTGTTGAAGTTATTGGTAGTTCTATTATTCATAATACCTATTTGTCTGTTCACATCATATAATGAATATATCCATATTATTAGTGCTATAAATGGTGGGATGATAAGTATGGAAAGTGCAACACAGACATAAACTATTAAAAATACTGCTATTCCTTTTCCCCATTGGTCAATATAGGCATAACCTGCTCCAGCAATAAAAAAACCTAATATAAATGCAACAGTTTTACTTTTGTGTGATAGATACTGTCCATTTTGATTTCCATAATTTTGATTTCCTTGAGTATTTCCGTAATTCTGATATTCAGGATTGCTGTATTCATTGTATTGGTTTTGTTGTCCAAAGCGTTGATAATTATTTTGATTATTATTGTCCATTCGATTATATTGCTGATAGTAGTTAGAATTTCCATTATCATAGTGGTTATTTTGTTGATTATTTTGAGTTGAGTATTGGTTGTTCTGTTGGTTATTCTGGTTTTGATATTCTTGGTTATTGTATTCTTGTTGGTATTGTGATTTGATTGGTTGCTGTGGCTTGTTTTGTTTATTAGGATTTGGTTGATTGTTTTCTTGTATGTTTTGTTCATTTATATTATTTGGGATATCTTTAAGGCTTTGACCACAGATTATACATGTGTCTTTATCATTATTTTCAAAGCCACAATTGGGACATTTTGTCATTATTTTTCTCCTCCACTATAAATTATTAAATATAATGGTGTTATTTATTATATTATTATTTCTTCTTTATTATTATACTTATATTTCTTTTAATTGCTATTGTTTGATAATATGATTGGATGAAAATAGTTAATCTTATTCTTATTAAAGCATTATTTAATAAAATTTAAGTATTTTGAATCATGGTGGATAATAAATATAAATCTATATAATAGTAAAGTAGTATTTAGGTTAAGAGGGGGTATTTATATGTGTGTGATGATGGAAGATAAATTATATTTTAATGAAATCAAAGATGAATTAAAATTTCTAACAAACTCAAAAGTAAGATTTCAAATATTAACTTGTCTATATGATGCGCCAGCAACAGTCAGTGAAATACATGAAATCACAGATTTAAAATATAGTTCAATAACTAGTAATTTGAAGAAATTAGTTGAATTAGACTATGTAACTAAGGAGGATAATGAATATCAGTTGAAAACACATACTCGTTTACAATTGTTAAATATATTCTACTTAAATAATAACCTTGAATTTATTCATGAATATGATGAATTCTTAAATAATCATATAGTAGTCAATGATGACTTACAGGCAATAGGAACATTACCTTATATAAAAAATATTGAATTAATACAAGCAAATAATATTAATCCTTACCTTGCTACTGAGACAATAGAAGAGACTATGATGAGAAAAGGTAGAGTAAAGTCTATATGTATATATTTACATCCAAATTGTTCGGGTATGATTCAATTCATGATGAATCAAGAATCAGATTTTGAGGTTATAGTACCCTTAGAATTTGCACAATACATTATAAAACATGCATATGAATACCTAACAGATATTCCCTTAAAAAATATACGCTTTAATATTAAACCATTACGTGAAACGCCATTAAGAATAGTATTAGTAGTATCTGAACATGAAATAGTAGTGGGTTTAGTAAGAAAAGAAGGAAATTTTAATAAAAATTGTGTTCTACGGTCAGAGGATTCAAGTGCAAGAGCCTGGGGTATTCAAGTATTCCGAGAATTTGAAGTTCTTAAAGAAGGCTATATTGATATAAAAGAATTAGTAAGAAAACATAATGATTTATAGGTGGGGTGAAATACAATGATAGATCAAAATATAGATGTAATAACATCAGATTCTTATGACCATGTGCGATTTGTATTGAGCTCTGAACTAAGATTGAATATCTTAAAACTATTATTTAATCATGAATCCTGTTCACTAGAAAAACTAACTAAAAGGTTAAATAAACAGGAAAGTAATGTTTCAAGAGCAATCAAAGAACTTCAAGAAAAGAAACTAGTAGCATATGATGATAAATTATATTTTTTAACTTCTGCAGGATATCTTGTATCTAGAAATTTACAGAACTTCTTTGATAATTGGTATACAGTTAATAAGATGAAGGAATGTTGGGATGTTCATAGCATAGATAATATACCCTATTATTTCTCAAGATATCTTTATTTATGGAAGGATGCTAATATAATCAAATCTGATTATGTTCATTATAATAAGACACTGGATATATTCACAGAGAAAATGAAGGATGCGGGAGATATTCGAATGATTTTACCAATATATTCAAAGTATCATATGAAGGCAATAATTCATTCACTAATTGATAATGACACAACATTACAACTAGTAACATCTAGAAATATTCTTAAAGCAATACAAAGATCTGAATTCAATGAATCATTTGAAAGATTAAGAACAAATAAACGAATTAACATATGGACAAGTGATAAAGATGCACATAACCTATTCTATGTAATCTCTGATGATTGGGCTATGTTATCATTATTTTATTTAGATAAAAGTTATGATGATTCAACAATGTTAATAGATTATAAAAAAGAGAACATGGTTATTCATCGTGCATTATTTGATGATTACAAGAATAATTTTAAACTCATTTAATTCATTATCTTATTTCTCTTTTTTTATAAAAAAATTTATAATCTTATCTAGTTTTATAATAATAACATTTTAAATAAAAAATAAGTAGTATAAAATAAATATAAATTAATAGAATAAACAATTAGGAAATTTGGTATTTATGGAATCAACATTAGATGATTTAAAAACAAGACGTAGTGTAAGAAAATTTAAAGATGAACCTGTTAGTAAAGAAGACTTAGAAAAAATTATTGAAGCAGGTACATATGCACCTACAGGAGGAAATAAACAATCGCCAATAATACTAGTAACTCAAAGAAAAGATATTATAGAAAGAATTGGTGAATGGAATAAATCTTATTTCCCTAGTGAATTACTTGACCAGATGGGTGATGTTGATCCATTTTATGGGGCATCTACATTAATTATAGTATTAGCAGATAGTAATATATCTACATGTGTTGAAGATGGTAGTTTAGTAATAGGTAATATGCTTAATGCTGCTCATGCAATAGGTGTTGGAGCATGTTGGATTCATAGAGCTTGTGAAGAAATAGAAAGTCTTCAAGGTAAGGAATTACTTAAAGTATGGAATATTCCAGATAATTATATTGGTATTGGTCATGTGATATTAGGATATCCTGCAGATGACTTTGAACCTGTTGAAAATCCTAGAAAGGAAGATTATGTAATTAATTTAGATGAGTTATTATAAACTCATTTTAGTATTGATTTTAACTTCCAACTTGTTGAGGATTCTACTTCCTGTTTAAATGCATTTAACTCAGCATTTTCTTTTTTTAGTTTTTTATTTTCTTCTTTTAACTTTTTTATTTCATATTCATAATCTTCATTTTGAAAAACAAATTTACCTATTTCCATTGCCTGCTTTTTATAGTTTAATTTTTCTTCATTTAATTCATTTTCTAGTATCTTAATTCTTTTTTCAAGATTTTCAATGCTATTTTCGTCACTCATGAAAAAATACTCCTTATGATTCTACTTATTAACTACT
Organism: Candidatus Methanosphaera massiliense; assembly: GCF_028890305.1. NCBI lineage: Archaea > Methanobacteriati > Methanobacteriota > Methanobacteria > Methanobacteriales > Methanobacteriaceae > Methanosphaera > Candidatus Methanosphaera massiliense. Next base: position 1,660,367 of record NZ_JARBXM010000001.1, on the reverse strand, counting down.
TTATGAAAATAAATATATTAGTATATTGTTATTTTTCCAACATAATATTATTAATATAGTAATTCTAACAAAGTTTTGAATTACAACATTTACTATTCGAGAATACAACATTTCATGAGGGATTACAACATTGTGTTATGAATATTTATAAATTTCAACATTTCCATAAAAAAGCTCTAAATTAGATTAAATATCATATAATCTTATTATAATAAGTATGAAGCTCTATACAGGTAAAAATAATATTTAAAATAATATATTTTGAATTTATTTTCAGTTAATTATTAGAGTTTTTGATAAAAAATTTATTATATACTTCAAATAAAATATTATTTGTTTAATTATAAAAAATTAAACAATTGGATATTATGTTAAATTTATAAAAATAACTTAAATTTAATTTTTAATATCTAAAAATATTTTAGTCTATTATATTATAGATGTTATGAAATAATATATTTCAAATATCTACTAATGTAGGTTAGTAGAAAATTATATCCTATGGAAAATGAGTATAGAACAATTAACATGTTTTATATTCATTTTTCTAACACATATTAAAACTATTTTTTTTAATTGTTATATCACAATAATTATTAATACAAATTACTATAAATAGTAATAACTTATTATGAATAAAAAATATACTCAATTAACGTATCAATTAAAACAATTAATAAAAAGAGAACAACAAGATAATCAAACTCAAAAAGCTCAAATAAATAAAATACAGGATAATATTATAGAAATATCCTTAAATAATCCTACAGCACTAAAAGTAAATACACAAATAGAATTAAATAGAATCAAAGGAACAATAATCAAGAATAGAAATAAGAATATTACAATAAAACTACAAGAAAAACATGAATTCCATACAAATCAAGAAGTAAAACTACATAATATACAGCAAGATATAATCATTAAAAAGTTACATGAATTAGAATCATCCATAGAAGATGATAAAATAAATAATTCCAACAAAGAAACATTAAATACAATAGTATATAAGACAAATACAACATTTCAGAATAAAGAATACAACATTCAAAATCTTAACAAAAACCAGGAATTAGCAGTACAAAGATCATTAAATGCAAACAAATTCCATATAATACAAGGACCACCTGGAACAGGAAAAACGCATACAATAATAGAAATAATTAAACAACTATACAAACAAGGAATGAAGATACTAATAACAACACATACTCATATAGCTTTAGATAACATCCTAGAAAAATTAGATGATATACCACAAGAAGATATATTAAGAATAGGAAATACTTCAAAAATACAGGATACATCAAAGAAATACACTATAAATAATCAAATAAAACAAGATAAACAATACAAAGAGATATTAAAAAGAAAAAAAGAGTTACAGGAAGTAAAAAGAAGTATACAAAGACAAGATGTAATACAGCAACCAAATATAAAAATAGAAGAATCACTATTATCAAAAATAATACAGAAAATAACAAGAACTAAGAATACTGAATACATCATACATAAAAATATTAAAGAAACTCAGAATAAGAATTACGAGCAAAAGATTACTGAGTTAAACTCCGAAATTCAAGAAATAAAGGAAGCTATACAAAACAAATTACTCAAGACCATACCTATAATAGCTTCAACAGTACTCTCATCATCAAGTTACTTAACTAAGGACATAGAATTTGATTATATGATAATGGATGAGGCAAGCCAAGTACCCGTATATCTTTCGTTAATACCCCTGATGAAAACTAATAAATTTATATTAATAGGAGATAACAAACAGTTACAACCAATAACTAATAATAATACAATACCCTCATTAAATAAATCTATATTTAATCTACTTATAGAAAAATATCCTGATAATTATACGTTCCTAAATATTCAATATAGAATGAATCATGAAATATCCGATATAGCAAGTAAACTTTATTATAATGGTAGATTAAAAACAAATGAGACCAATGCTAATCAGAGAATTATTTTAAAAAAACAGGATAATATTCTATTAAATGAAGATCCAATAACATTTATAGATACTTCTAATATGAATTATGATGAAACACAGAAATCTAATGGATGTTGTAATAAATATGAAGTTGAACTAATATTAAACTTAATAAAAACATTAATATCGAATAATATTTCTGAAGAGGAAATAGGTATAATAACGCCATATAGAAAACAAAAACTATACATACAAAAGATACTACAAAAACAGGAGTATAATATTGAAACAGATACAATTTATAGATTTCAGGGAAGAGAGAAAAACATTATAATTATAAGTTTTTGTAAGAGTTTTAGGGGGTCTTTAACGAAATTTCAGAAAAGATTCATAGCAGATAAGAATCAGCTAAATGTTTCAATAACAAGATCTAGAAAAAAATTGATATTGATTGGAAATATTTCTCTATTGTCCCATGCAGAGAATTTTCAAGCATTAGTAAGGGTGGTATCACCACTAAATACAATATTTTTAAATGATTTCTATTGATAAAAAATAAGTAGTAAGAAAATGGGAATATGTGAAATTCTTTTTATTGATTATCCTCTTTTGGTGCGGATAATTCTTTTACTTCTGATGGAATACGATTTAGTATTCTATCAATTAAACTCATATTTTCTAGTTTTCCCATTGCATAGGAATATCTTTCAAGTTTTTTCAATGCTTCATTTAATTCAAATTGTTGTTTGTTAAGTACTTCCTGTGTATGTTCTCTTTTGTTAACTAATTTCTTATATTCTATTAATTGATTTTCATATTGTTCTTCTGTTACTTCTAGAGTTTGAGATATCTGATTATTATCCGTACGTAATTTTTTTCTTTCATTTTTTAATTCTTCAATCACTTCTTTGTTTGTTTTCTTATCTTCTTTAAGATTTACAAGTTCATCTTCTAGTAATTGATTTCTTTTATTGGTTTCATCTATGGCTTGTTGGAATAGTTCTTCTTTTTCATTTTTATTTTCACTATCTTTTATATAATTATTATTTTCCATTTTTAGTTGAATATTTTCCTGATTTAGCTTTTTATTTTCTTCTTGTAATGTTTTTTCTGTTTTTTTGTAGGTTTCAATGTTTGTTTCTAATTCCTTTATTTTATTTGTTAGATTTTCTGTTGTTGTTTTTTCTTGTATTTTATTTTCTTGTAGTTGGTTGTTATTCTTTGTTAATTGTTCTATTTCTTGTTTTTGATTGTTTATTGTTTCTTCTAGTTCTTTTATAGTAGTTTTGTTGGCAGTTAATTGGTTGTTTTGTTTGTCTATTGTTTCTTGGTATGTTGTTATATTGTTTTTTGTTTCTTTTTCTTGTTCTTTGAATTGTTGTATTTCTTGTTGAATTGCTGTATTGTTGTTTTTGTATTGTTGTATTTGTTTTTCATATTCTTTCTTATTATTTTCTAAGTTGTTTATTGTTTCTTTTAATTCTTCTGTGTTATCTTGATTGTTATTTACATTGTTTATATAATTTTCTAGTGCTACTTCAATTGCTTCTCCTGTTTTTTTGTATGTAGTTCCATATATTGATTCTATTTTTTCTAAAAATTGATTCCATGTTTTGTCTTTTACTTGTATACTTTTTCTTACTATTTTATCTTCTGTCATGTTATTCCCGTTATTTTCTTTGTTAATATATTTTTTGTTGAATGTTGTTTTTATTAATTGTTGCATTTAATGTTGAATGTTGTATTTGATTATTAGGTGTCTTTTTTCATAACGTTTATATACTACCTAAAATATAACTATTGTTATATCCTTAGAGGTAACGATTTGAATTTCATATAAATGGAAATAATGAATTATATTAGAAAAGCAAAGTATACTTAATATACCCCCTAAGTATACCATAAGATTATTACACAACAATCAAAACATGAATATAATTTATTTCCTATTAACAATATAGCAATATGAATTTAAAATTATAATATTAAACAAATAATAAGAAAGTGATTATTTTCAAATACAAATATATAAATATAGATAACAATCATGAAATAATGCGAATCTAATTATTGCATTAAAATCTTAAATTAAAAGAAAAATAAACATATAATCAGTACGAATAAATCAAAATTAATTATAAGGAAGTGTTAAATTGTCATACCAAATTAAGAATAAGAAAAATATAGCAACAATCGGATTACACGCAGGACAAGAAGATACTGATGAAACAGGTTCTAGAGCAGTACCTATATATCAGACAACATCTTATGTATTTAAAGATACAGAACAAGCTGCAAAAAGATTCGCATTACAAGAACCAGGAAACATATACAGTAGATTAACAAACCCAACAACTGAAGCATTCGAAAAAAGAATGGCTGCAATTGAAGGTGGAAGTGCAGCATATGCAACATCAGCAGGATTAGCTGCAATCTTTTACACTATTATCAACTTAACAAAAGTAGGAGATAATATTGTATCAGGAGATAACTTATATGGCGGAACCTTTGAATTATTTGAAAATACATTAAAAGATTTAGGAAGATCAGTTAAATTCGTAGATTCTCAATCACCAGATGAATTTGAAAAAGCAATAGATGAAAAAACAAGAGGAATATATGTAGAATCTATAGGAAACCCTAAATTAGATGTACCTGACTTTGACGTATTATCAGAAATAGCACACAGCCATGGAATACCACTTGTAGTAGATAACACAGTAGGTGTTGGAACAATAAGACCATTTGATCATGGAGCAGATATAATTGCCAGTTCCGCTACAAAATATATTGGAGGACATGGAACAACAATGGGCGGAATCATCATAGAAAAAGGTGACTTCCCATGGGACAATGGAAAATTCCCAGCACTAGTTGAACCAGATGAAACCTATAATGGATTATCATTTTACAAAGATGTAGGACCTGCAGCATTCACCACAAGAATAAGAGCAGTACTTGGAAGAGATACAGGTGCAATACCAAGCCCATTTGGATCATTCTTATTACTACAAGGACTAGAAACATTAGATTTAAGAATTAGAAAACATGGTGAAAATGCATTAGCAGTAGCAAAACACTTAGAACAACATCCAAAAGTAGCATGGGTAACTTACTCTGGATTAGAAAGTAGTCCAAACCACGAAATAGCATCAAAATATGTTGAAAAAGGTTATGGTGGAATAGTTTCCTTTGGATTAAAAGCAGGATATCAAGGTGCAATTGACTTTATTAACAATGTAGAATTATTATCCTTATTAGCAAATATTGGAGATGCTAAATCATTAATAATTCACCCAGCATCAACAACACACTCACAGTTAACTGAAGAACAACAAAGAGCTACTGGTGTAACACCAGATCTTATCAGATTTGCTGTAGGTATTGAAGATATCGAAGATATTATTGCTGATATTGATCAAGCATTAGAAAAAGTTAATTAAATACAATGAATATTATTATTAGAAGAATCATTTCTCTTCTAAATTTATATTTAAGAAAAAAAGATATGAATGAATCATTTCTCATTTATATTATATTTTGACCCTCACAATACTACATTATTTATTAAATTAAAGCCTGTTTTTAAATTCTAATTAAATTAATTATTAATTTTTTAAAAAATAATTAAATTTGGACTAAGAAACATAATAATAATTAAATGTATAAAAAAATAAATATATTTTTAATTACAATTGTTAAGGGAGAAAATCAATGTCATATGAGAAATCTTTAGGAACTGTAGATACACATTACTTTCATATGGATGAGGATTTAAAATTAGAAACTGGAGATATTTTAAAAAAGCCAACAATAGCCTATGAAACATACGGTGTTTTAAATAATGAAAAAAGCAATGTAATACTAGTATGTCATGCTTTAACAGGTGATGCACATGCTGCCGGATGGCATAATGGTGATAAAAAACCTGGTTGGTGGAATATAATAATAGGTCCGGGAAAACCCTTAGATACTAATAGATATTTCATAATATGCTCTAATGTTATAGGTAGTTGTAAAGGAACAACAGGGCCTTCTGATATAAATCCTGACACTGGTGATTATTATGGTCTTGATTTTCCTATAGTTACAATAACAGACATGGTACATGCACAGAAAAAACTAATTGATCATCTTGAAATACCTTACTTATATTGTGTAGTAGGTGGATCTATGGGTGGAATGCAAGTACTACAATGGACAATATCTTATCCAGACATAGTACGTAATGCAATAATGATAGCATCAGGTGCATATTCAACACCACAACAAATTGCATTCAATGCTGTTGAAAGACGTTCTATCATAGAAGATGTAAACTGGAATAATGGTGATTATTATCATACTGATAAAAGACCAGAACAAGGATTATCTGTTGCACGTATGATGGCTCATATAACTTATCTAAGTAATGAATCAATGTATGAAAAATTTGGTCGTAGGCTACAGGACAAAAATACATTTAGTTATGATTTTAGTAATGAATTTCAGGTAGAAAGTTATCTTGAACATCAAGGAGTTACATTCACGCAAAGATTTGATGCAAATAGTTATTTATATCTTACAAAAGCATTAGATTATTTTGATATAAGAAACAATAATTCATTAGAAGAAGCATTAAAACCAATAACAGCAAGAATGCTTATAATGTCAATAACTTCAGATTGGCTATATACACATGAACACATGGAAGATATAGTAATGGCACTCAGATCAAATAATGTAGATGTTAGTTATTCTAGATTAAATTCTGAATATGGACATGATGCTTTTCTAATTGAAAATGGACAAATGAATTACATAATCAGTAATTTCTTATCAAAAGCAAGGGTAAAAGATGTAATGTCTCATAAGGTTATAACATTAACTGATGGTGCTGATATTAAAGAAGCTGCCGAATTAATGATGACTTGTAATAAAACACATATTCCTATTGTAGATACTAATGAGAAAATTGTAGGACTTGTTACAGCATGGGATTTATCCAAGGCAATAGCTACTAATGCAGAAAATATTGAGGATATCATGACTAGAAATGTATATACTTGTCATGAAAATGATTCAATTTTTGATATTACTACTAAAATGAAGGAACATAATATATCTGGTTTACCAGTTATTGATGAAGAGGATAAAGTTATTGGTAGTATTACTACTGCTCATATATCTAATTTATTAGATAAATAGACTCTATTTCCTTTTTTTTTATTATTTTTTTTTTAAATGAAACAATTATCTTTTTTTATAGAACATTTGTTGGAATGTTGTATTATATTTGGAATGTTAGATTTTTATATATTCATTGTTGTATTCTTTTTTTAATATGTTGTATTTACAGTTGAAATGTTTCATTACTCTTTTTTATAATGTTTCATTTTCTTGAAAAATGTTGTATTGTAAACAAAAATGATGTAATTTTATAACTTAATTGTTGTATTTTTATTTTCATCAACTTTTTTATAGATGTAAAATAATCTTGTAAATTCTTTCTTATCATGTAAAATTAGTTATAATGGCTCTGATAAAAATGTTGTATTTTAAAAATTAGGAAAATTTTATTTGAAAATAGTTATTACTAAAAAAAGGAGGTTATATTGGATATGTACTTACATATCTTCGAATCTGCCTTCTAGTTTTTCAAGTACACCTGGAAGACTTGTGTATTCCATTTCATCTGCAGGTAATCTGTGAGGTTCAAATGGACCATGTCTTCTCATGTAGTTTGCTACTTTAGTAGCAGTTGTTCTTGCTTCATCAAATGCTGGATCTGCAAACATGTCTACAGGACCAACTAATTTAGCGTTTGATACTTGGAAACCAAGACCGATTACTCGTGGAGGTCCATCGAATCTTACAGGTCTTGCGTCTGCTTGTCCTACAGGCATTAAAGGTCCGTTGTGTGATCCTCTCATCCATCCACTTACTAAGTGTGGGAATGCAAATGGTTCAGTTGTTTCTCCAGCTGCTGGGAATCCGGATTGAGATCTTACTATTGCTACTGGGTCATCTTTACCTATGTATTTTCCTGCCATTAAGTTTAATCTGTCAGTACTTACTGCTGCAGCTATTTCACCATCGGAGTGTCTGAAGATTCTTTTTATTACGTATCTTCCAGTTGAACCGATTAATGCTAGTAAATCATACATTTCACTTGGGCATGACATTGTTACTTTCCTGTTTTCTATAACATCGTATACTTCAAAGTCAAATCCACCGTGTAATTTAGGGTCGATTACTAATCCTGCTGTATTAAATGGGTCTGCAAACATTCTAAATAGAGGTAAGTTAAATGCTCCTGGTTCTGTTTTATCACAACAATATGTGAATACAGGGTCTGCTCCTCTTTCTTCAAATTCTATTTCTGCACTTCCTGGTCCCATACCTTTTATGTTTCCACTAAAAGTGTCACTTAATAAATCTTGACCTGCACCGTATAATTTAAGACCTTTTGCAACTTCTGCTCCATCCATGAATGTATCAAATGCTAGTTTATGTACTTCTTCATTGTCTGGACCATTTGTGTGGGTCATAATCATATCTATGTCGTCACCACAATGGGTTATATAAAAGTCGGTTAATAGTCCTTCTTCTTTTGCTTTAGATAAATGTGCATTACATGTATCCATTAGTTTTTGGTGTGTTACTGCGTGTCCACCAACACTACCAATATCTGCTTTAATTATACTTACAGTTGTTTTCATGTTGTATTATACCTCCTAGGGTAAAACTTTATTGATATTAGCATTTTATCAAAATTATTAGTAGATGAGTTAATTTCTCGTCTATTATTTTCCTATTATTAATAAAATGATGAATAAACAAAATTTTTAATATTATATAATATTCTTTTATTTAATGTTTATAAATTTATTTATATTATTTTTTATTATAATTTGAATTTCAACAATTACATCTTATGTAGAATAGCATCAGCTACTTCTTGAGTTGTATTAGTTCCATTCATGTCAGGAGTTTTTATTTTATTTTCTAGTATTACATCGTCTACAGCTTTATGTAATAAATCTGCTTCTTCTTGTTTTCCTAAGAATTCAAGCATTAAACAACTAGATAATATCATTGCTGTAGGATTTGCTTTGTGTTGTCCTGCTATGTCTGGAGCTGAACCATGCACAGGCTCAAATAATCCATTATTATCTCCAATATTTGCTGATGGTATTAATCCTAAGCTACCTAGTAAACCTCCTCCTTCATCAGAGAGTATGTCTCCAAATAAATTTGTTGTAACTATAACATCAAATCTAGCAGGATCTGTTATTAAATACATAGCAGTTGCATCGATATAGTAATCATTACTATCTATATTAGGATATTCTTCACTTATTTTATAGAATGTGTTTTTGAATATTCCATCAGTTAATGGTAATACATTTGCTTTGTGAGCTGCTGTTACTCTTTTTTGTCCTGTTTTTTGTGCGTAGTTGAATGCGTATTTAATAATTCTTTCTGAACCCTTGTTTGTTATTTTTCTGAGAGCTATTACTTCATCACCCTTCTGTTCTTCTAGGTGTGAGTATAATCCTTCTGAATTTTCTCTTATTATTGTGAAGTTTATGTCTTGATTAGTATAGGAGTGTATTGGTCTTTGATTAACATATAAATCCAGTTTTTTTCGTAAGGTTACTATTGCACTTTTTTGTTCAGGAATTGAAGTTACTGCCCCAAAGAGTACACTATCACTTTCTTTACATTGTTGTATTGTGTCCTCAGGTAGATTGGTACCGTGTTTTTTATAACATTCTTTTCCAGCTTCTTTTTCGATAAATTCGAATTTCGTATTTAATGTTTCTAGTATGTCTATAGTAGGTTTCATTACTTCTTGTCCAATACCATCACCAGGTATTACTGTTATTTTGTACAATATTTTTTACTCCTTTATTTTTCTTTTATAGTATAATTATATAGGTTCTTATTAAGTATAGTTACTTATATTTATTAAACTAATATATCTATAAGGAAAAAGTTAAAACATAAATAAAATACTAGAATTAAATTTAATGAGGAGTAACAATGAGTGCAGAAGATGTAAGAAATGCAATAAAAGATCTTAATGATTTAGATGATTTTGTAAAATTAGAAGCTGAAAGTACAATTTCAACCAATATGCCTGATGAATTGGATATTTTACATGAAGAAGTTGTTAAACCATATTATCCTAAGTCTATTAAGTTAAGTCTTATCGATATTATTAAAAGTGTTAAAGACCCTAGTTCTATTGATGTTTTTGGTGAATTATTACATGACCAAAATAAATGGGTTAGAAGACAGTCAAGCTCAGCACTCTCTGAGTATGGAGATGATGCGGTAGATACTTTACTTAAATTAGTGGATGATGAAAATTGGAGAGCTCGCGGTGGAGCTGTATGGGCTTTAGCTAAAATTGCTAATAAAGATACTCTTGATGTCTTCATCAAAGCTTCTAAGGATGAAAGAAGTTTTGTTCGTTCAGGTGCTGTATTTGGCCTAGGTAATATTGGTGGAGATGAAGCACTTGACATTCTTAAAGAATTATCTGAGAATGATGAAAGTGGTTATGTAAGAGCTAATGCTTTAACTTTCATTGATAAATTAGAAAATTAGTTTAACCTTTTCTTTTTATATATTTTTTTATTTTATTATCTGTCTTTTTTCTTGTTTTTTTACTAATTTATTAAACATTGTTAACTGTTTTTTAAGGGTAACTTGTTATTTACAATTTTTCTTAGTAAGCTTTTATTAATAGAAAATACAAATATAATAATAAAATTTAATTAAAATAATTATGATTAGGATTTGATAATGATGGTAAAAGTTAGTATTATGGGAGCATCAGGAACAATAGGTAAAAATGTTGCTTTTACATTAGCTGAGGAAGATAGTATTGATGAAATAGTGATGTTCTCTAGGCCATCAAGTATCGAAAATGTTAAAGGAGAAATTCTTGATATTTATGATGCATTAGCTGTAGAGGATATTGATTCAGTATTAACACCATCAACAAATTATGAAGATTTAAAAGATTCAGCTATTGTATTAATAACGTCAGGTATACATAGAAAAGAAGGTATGTCTCGGCTTGATTTAGCAGTTCCTAATGCTAAGATTGTGAAAGATTATGCTGAGCAGATTGCTAAATATGCTCCAGATTCAATAATTTTAATAGTTACTAACCCTGTTGATGTCATGACTACTGTTGCTTTAGAAGCTTCTGGATTTGATAAAAGTCGTGTGATAGGTTTAGGTAACCACTTAGATTCTTTAAGATTAAAGACTATTCTTTCAAAACATTTCAATATTAATAGTGGTGAAATACATACAAGAGTTATTGGTGAACATGGAGATCATATGGTTCCTTTATTAAGTTCTACTACTATTGGTGGTATTTTATTAAAATATTTTGTAGAGAGTAGTGATTTAGATGTTCCTGGCTTGGTTACTAGATTAAAATCAGCAGGAAGTACTATTATTAGTAAAAAAGGTGCTACTGAATATGGACCTGCTCACGCTATAGCTAATTTAATTTCAACTATTGTTAATGATAGTCGTAAGATTTTAACTGTTAGTACTTATCTTGAGGGTGAAGTTGAAGGAGTTTATGATGTTTCTTTAGGTGTACCTGTTATTCTTTGTAGAAATGGTATTCAAGCGATTGTTCCTTTAAAAATGAATGATGATGAGCGTACTGAATTTTTTGATGCTGCTCGTACGGTTAAGAAGGTTACTTATAAAGTTAAAAAAGAGTTGGAGGAATAATCTATTTAGTTATTCTTTTTTCTTATTTATTTTCTGGTTTTTTAAGAGGTACTTTTATATATTGTACATTATTATTTTTTAAGCCATATTTTTTTATGTTGTTCATTTTTTTTCTATTTTTTTGTAAAATTTATTTTTTTTATTAAATTTATTGTAATAGTTTCTATATGTTCTTTACGTCATTTAAATATAAACTTAAACAATTTTCAATATATTTATATATATTAAAAACCAATATAATATTAAGTGTAATAATCATTATTTCATTAAAATAATACATTGATTTAATATAAAACTAATGATAGTTAACATGTTTAAAAAGAATGAATAAAACATGTTTTTTTACGGATTTAGTTGGTTTTTTAAATCATTTCATCAATAAATATGATTCTTATTATATATTCATGTTTGATTAATATGATGAAAAAATACAATTATAATGATTAATTATATGCAATACTTTATTTTTTTATTAGAAATTCATTATTAATTAGGTGATGACATGATAAAAATAGGAATTCTAGATTTACAAGGTGACGTTGAAGAACATCAAATAATAACAGAAAAAGCATTGAAAGAAATGGGGATTGATGGCTCAATAAAACTAGTAAATGTATTAGAAGATATTCAGGATTGTGATGGTCTAATAATCTCTGGTGGTGAAAGTTCAACTATTGGTTTACACTTAGAGAAAACGGGATTAATGAAATATCTTCAAACTTCAGGAATACCAATACTAGGAACATGTGCAGGATTAGTATTACTGTGTGATAAAACAGATAAAGAACAGCCACTACTTCATTTAATAGATGCAACTGTAGAAAGAAATGGTTTTGGAAGACAAAGATTATCATTTGAAACTGAAATCGAATTTACTGACAAAAAATATCATGGCATATTTATCAGAGCACCATATGTGAATAATATTGGCGATGATGTAGAAGTATTAAGTAAATATGATGATAAAATTATTGCAGTTAAACAAAATCAATATATTGGAATAGCTTTCCACCCTGAACTAACAGAAGATACATTAGTTCACAGGTTATTTATAGAGGAGGTGCTGAGATGTGTGGAATAGCAGGTGTAATTTATAAAGATAAAAAAACCCATAACGTTGGAGAATCACTAGCAGCGATGTTAAATTCCCTACAACACAGAGGTCCTGATTCTGCAGGCTTCGCAATTTACGGAGGATTAAATCTCCCCGAAAATCATTATCAATTAAATATAGAAGTTAAGGATAATTCAAAAGTGCTTGAAAATCTAAAGACATATTTAACTCAGTCAAGTCCAATAATAAGTGAAGAACTATTTCACTCTGTAGATGATTATAATATTTACAGATGCGAAATAGAACTTGATAACTACAATATGTTAAAACCATTAATCAGTAATTTAGATAAATTTGAAGATGTTCAAGTAATAAATGGTGCACATTCATTTGAAATGATAAAAGATGTGGGATTAGTAGAAGATATATCTAAAAGATTTGATTTACCATCAAGAAAAGGAACACATGGTATAGGACATACCAGATTTGCAACAGAAAGTGGTGTAGACAGATATCATGCACACCCATATCAAAGTTATATTATACCAGATATAACAGTAGTACATAATGGACAAATTACTAACTATTGGAAGATAAGAGATGTACTAGAAAGAAAAGGACATCATTTCGAAACAGATAATGATACAGAGTGTGTAGTACACTACATGGCTGATAAATTATCTGAAGGATACAAACTAGAAGAAGCATTAGAAAATGCAGTAGAAGATTTAGACGGACCATTCTCTTTACTAGTAGGAACTCCAAATGGTATAGGAATAGCAAAAGATAAATTAGGATTAAGACCAGGTGTAATGGCAGAAAATGATGATGTATTTGCAATAGCATCAGAGGAAATGGCATTACAGGATGTACTTGAAACAGATCATGTAGAACAAATAGCTCCTGGAGAAACAAGATCATACACAATATAAAAAAGGAGTAATATTTATGACTGAATATGTTATTGAAGCTAAAGATATGGATGAAAAAGAATTAAACAGATCCATAAAAGAACATGCAGCAGATTATGATAAAATAATCATAAACAACCCACAGTCCAAACATAACATAGCTGCAGGTCTTATGGAGGATGTTGAAATCGAAATAAATGGATCCGTAGGATACTTTGTAGGAACAATGGTTGATGGAGCAAAAATCCACATAACTAAAAATGCTGGATGGTTTGCCGGAGATAACATGACTACTGGTGAAATAATCATTGAAGGTGGATCTGGTGATGGTGCAGGTCAGGGAATCTATGGTGGAACCGTTGTAGTAAGAGGTGACACAGGTTCAAGAACCGGTGAAATCATGAAAGGTGGAACTGTTATCATAGGAGGTAACAGTGGTTACATGACTGGATTATTAATGATGGGTGGAAAACTCATTGTTCTAGGGGATGTAACAGATGACGCTGGTGAATCTATAATGAGAGGAACCATCTACGTATTAGGTAATGTAAAAAGTCTAGGAAAAGATGCAGTAATGGAAAAAACAACATTAGATGATCAAAAAGACTTAAAACAAATACTAACCAAATATGGATTTGAATTAACAGATATTGATTATACAAACTTCAAAAAAATAACTAAATCTAACGGAGGTAAATAAACATGGTAAATAAAACAGTAGCATTAGTAGGAACACCATGTGAAATAATGGCAGCATCTAAAATCCAACATTTCACAGAATCTCCAATAGAATTTAAAATAGGACTATTTTGTATGGAAAACTTTTCCTACTCATATTTCCAAGCATTATTATTAGAATATGATTTAACAATGGAAGAAATTGAGAAATTCAGAATAGAAAAAGGATACGCATTCATGTTCCTAAAAAATGGACAAAAAATGAAAATTCCTTTATCTGTAGCAAAGAAGGTTGTAAGAAAAAATTGTAATATTTGTGTAGAATTAACATCTGAAACATCAGATATCTCTGTAGGATCAATAGGTTCTGATAAAGGATGGTCAACTGTTATTATTAGAACAGATGCAGGACTAAAAGTAATAAATGATGCAATAGAACACGGATATATTGAAGCAAAAGATCTAACATCAACACAATTAAATCTATTAAATAAAATTGCTGGAAATAAAATAAAAAGAAACTTTGAAAATATAGATACCAGAGAATTCAAAGCAAGACCAGTATTATATCAGAGAGAAATATCTGATAAAACAATATTTAGAGAAATATCATCAGCTAACTTTGCTGACCTAAAAGGTAATGTAATTGATGTTGGGGCATGTGTATTATGTGGTGCATGTGAATACATTTGTCCAGAAAACATAATCACAATAGCTGATTCAAAACCAAGAAAAAGAGGAAAATGTCCAGAAGATTGTCATGCATGTTTTGCTGTATGTCCAAGAACATTCATTCCAACAAATTTAAGAAATGATAATTCTAATAATCTTGGTGACTACCAGAAAATAGTAACAGTAAGATCAGCAAAGAATTATCATGGTCAGGATGGTGGAGTAGTAACTTCAATACTAGACTACCTTATAACATATCAAATAGTTACTGGAGCACTTGTAGTTGATACAAAAGAGGATTCACCATGGAAACCAGTAGCTAAAATAACTGATGATATAGATGAAATTTTAAAAGCATCAGGAACAAAATATGCTGTTTGTCCTGTGTTTAAACCATTAAAAGATTATACTGAGGATGTGATATAATGTCTTTTAATGTAAATAGAAGATCTGAGATTTGTAAACAAAATAATGATAGGCCGGGTTGTTGTTGGTATTTATGTGACAATCCTAAAAAATCATTATGTAAAAATTGTTATAGTTGTTATTCTAATTGTCCTCATGGTGTATATGAGGTAATTAATGATGAACCTCAACCAGTTCATCAGGAAAACTGTGTTGGATGTAAAATATGTGAAGAAATGTGTCCAACTCAAGCTATATATGTAACTCCACTTCCTGATGAAGGTAGGGGAATATGGTCAAGTCAGACAATGTTAGAAATAAAACGTAAAACACAAACTGGTAAAGATAAAATCAGGGGATGTGGAGCAACACGTAAATTACCATCATTTGATGATTTAAGTATATTACCAGCACAGGTTTCAAGACCACCAATAGATTCATACAGGGAACCATGTAAAACAGAAGTAGTATTAGGAGATCGTTTTGCAGAAAATCCTATAAAAATAAACACTCCTATAATGATTGGTGCTATGTCATTTGGAGCAATTAGTAAAGAAGCAAAAATTGCAATAGCTAGAGGTTCAAGTATTGTAGGTACAATCACCAATACAGGTGAAGGTGGAATGTTACCAGAAGAACGTCATTTTGCTGATAAATTAATAGCACAATATGCATCTGGTAGATTTGGAGTATCTGCAAACTACCTTAACAATGCTGAAGCAGTAGAAATAAAAATTGGTCAAGGTGCAAAAGCTGGTATGGGAGGACACTTACTAGGTAAAAAAGTAACAGCTGAAGTAGCTAAAATCAGAAATATTCCAGAAGGTTCTGACGCATTAAGTCCAGCTAGACACATGGATATTGTAGGACCAGAAGATTTAGGAATGAAAATTGATCAATTACGTGAAATTACTGACTGGAAAATACCTATCATAGTTAAATTTACTTCTGGTAGAGTAGAACAAGATGTTAAAATTGCTGCAAAAGCAGGAGCAGATATTATAGTAATCGATGGTATGCAAGGTGGAACAGGTGCAGCACCAGAAATCATTACAGAACATGCAGGAATACCTACAATAGAAGCAATTAGAAAAGCAGACATTGCTCTTAAAGATATTAATTTAAGATCTGAAGTAAGTCTTGTTGCAGCAGGTGGTATAAGATCAGGTGCAGATGTAGCTAAAGCTATAGCATTAGGTGCAGATGCTACATATATAGGTACTGCAGCTTTAGTAGCAATAGGATGTAAAGTATGTCGTGGATGTAGTCTAGGTAAATGTCCTAAAGGAATAGCTACACAGGATAGGGTATTAAGAAGAAGATTAGATCCTGTACGTGGAGGAAATGCTGTTGCTAATTACATTAATGCTATGACTAAAGAAGCTGAAATGTTAGCACAACAAGCTGGTCACACCGATCTACAAAAATTAGAATTTGCTGATTTAATAGCATTAACAATGGAAGCTTCCGAAATAACAGATGTACCATTAGTTAGATAGAGGTGAGTAGTATGGTTAAAAAAATAGAAGCAATTATTAGACAGGAAAAATTAGAAGTTGTTAAAGATAATCTTGAAAAAATTGGATGTAATGGTTTAACAGTTTCAGAGGTTAAAGGTAGAGGAGAACAATTAGGTATAATTGAGAAATATAGGGGTACTGAATACAAAGTTGATTTAATTCCAAAAATTAAATTAGAAATAGTAACAACTGATGATGAAGTAGATAACATTGCTGAAACAATAAGGAATAGTGCTTTCACTGGTAAAATGGGTGATGGTAAAATCTTTATTTCTAATGTAGAGGAAGTTATTCGTATTCGTACTGGTGAAAAAGGTATTGATGCAATTTAATTCCTTTTCTTTTTTTTATTTTTAGTTATTTTTCTAGTTTTTTTTATTATTTATTTTACATAATTTTATATATTATTATACATAGAATTAATAGTAATTATTAATCATTATAAATTATGATTGTAATTAGTCTCACTTCCAAAGAAAAAAAAACGTAATATGAAAATTATTCAAGTAAAAATACCAAGAGGTTTTTAATATGAGAATAGCAATAATTGGTGGAACCGGTTCACAAGGATTAAATATTGGAAAAAGACTTGCAATTGCTGGTGAAGATATAATTATAGGATCAAGAAAAGAAGAAAAAGCTCTTACTAAAGTAGAAGAATCTCTAGAATTATTAAAAGATTATGATGACATTAAAATGGAAGGAATGTCTAATGAAGATGCCGCACAAGCTGGAGATTTACTAATATTAACAGTACCATTGGCAGCACAAAAACCAACCTTACAATCAATAAAAGATTATGTTGGAGATAAAATATTAGTAGATGCAACAGTACCATTAGAAACAGCTATTGGTGGATCACCAGCAAGATTTATAGATTTAATGGAAGGATCAGCTGCAGAAAGAACAGCTAAAATACTTAAAAAGACAGATGTTAAAGTTGTAGCTGCATTTAACAATGTAAGTAATTCCTTATTAGCTAATATACCAGAACCAATTGACTGTGATTGTCTATTAGCTGGTAATGATAATGAAGCTAAACAAGTTGTAAAAGAAATAATTGAAAAAATACCTGGAATCGACTGTATAGATTGTGGTAAACTAGAAAAAGCTAGAATGATTGAGAAGATCACACCATTATTAATAGGTTTAAACATAAAATATAAATCACAATTTGGTGGAATAAGAATAACAGGTATTCCTAAAAAATAAGTTGATATAACTTTCATTAAATTTATTTTTTCTTTTTTTTATTAGTATTTTCTATTTATTTGATAAACTAATTTTCTGGTACTAATTATACTAATTTCTTTAAAAATCCTAGATTAACTTATAATTTAATTATACTAATTTTTAAATAATCGTTAATTAAAATAATTGTACACTAATTAACTTTAAGAATTATTAGACATACTGTTAAAATAAACATAGTATTGCTATTGTTCTAATTAATGAATTGAATAGTCTATATCATAAAAAATAAAAAAGAATAAGATAAAAACGGGGGGATAATTTCTTTATTGAGATATTATTCATCTATTAGGAAAAAATTGGGATTTATATTGGTTTAAAAAAAAGGATTATGAGGAGATTCCTTCTTTTATTTATATTAATTCTTATATTGGATAAAGGAGAGGAAGAGTTTAAAAACTCTTCCACGAGGATTTTCCTATTAGTTAAATAAATTATTAATTCTCATTATACTTTTATGTATGATGGAATAAAGAAAGGGGGCTTACACTGCATCGTCCCCCCTTTCTCCAGTTCTTATTCTGATTACATTTTCCACGTTTTTAACAAATATTTTACCATCACCGATGTTTCCTGTTCTAGCTGCTTCGGTGATTGCATTTGCTACTGTTTCTACTGCATCATCAGATACGACTGATGTGACTTTTACTTTAGGTAAGAGATCTATTCTGTAACTGGTACCTCTGTAATTTTCTTCAATACCTAGTTGTTCACCTCTACCTTTTACTTCTGTGATTGTGATACCTTTACAACCTACTTTTTCTAATGCAGTTTTTACTGCATCTAATCGTTCACTTCTAATAATTGCGGTAATTTCTTTCATTCTATCACAATCCTTATATTCTGTAACCTAATTCTTCGTGTTCGTTTGCATCTAAACCTTCGATTTCAGTTTGTTCATCTACTCTTATACCCATGGTTTTATCGAGTACTTGAGCAATTATGTATGTTACTATAAATGCATATACTGCTACTGCAACAATACTTATTATTTGTATACCTAATTGACTAGGGTTACCGTATAATAATCCTGTTGCTCCGTTAATAGCTGGTGCTGCGAATACACCAGTTAAGATTGCTCCCCATGTACCGGACATACCGTGTACACCGAATGCGTCTAATGCATCGTCGTAACCGAGTTTTGGTTTTAAGTATGATATTGCGAAGTATGATACAAATACTGTTGTAGCTCCTATTACGATTGAAGCTGGTACATCTACGAAACCTGCTGCAGGTGTGATTGCTACTAATCCTGCTACTGCACCAGTTATTGCACCGAGTATTGTTGGTTTTCCAGTTTTCCAGATATCTACTAGGATCCATACAATCATTGCTGTAGCTGTTGCAGTGTTTGTTGTAATGAATGCGTTTGCTGCTAATCCGTTTGCTCCGAGAGCTGATCCAGCGTTGAATCCAAACCATCCAAACCATAATAGTGCTGCACCTATTACGGAATAACCGAGATGGTGAGGTAATAGACGTCTGTCTTTTCTTGGTCCAAGTACTAATATTAATGCGAGTGCTGATATACCTGAGTTAAGGTGTACTACTGCACCTCCTGCGAAGTCTAAAGCTCCTAGTTGGTATAACCAACCTCCACCCCATACCCAGTGGGCAATTGGGACGTATACTAGTGTTACCCATAATGCTACAAAAACAATCCATGCTTTTGCTTTCATTCTACCTACTACTGCACCTGAAATTAATGCAACTGTAATTGCTGCGAATGTTGCTTGGAATACAACATATAATAATTCAGGTATTGTTGAATCTGGATGAATCATTTCTAATGAGATTCCAGATAGGAAAAAGTTCGTTGGTGCTCCTATGAATCCACCAATTGTTGCTCCAAATGTAAATTGATAACCATATATTACCCAGATTAGACATGCAACTGCATATCCTACTAGAGATAAGAACATTGTGTTAAGAACATTTTTCTTTTTGCTCATACCTCCATAAAATAGTGCTAGACCCGGTAAGGTCATAATCATAACTAATGCCGTTGACATTAGAATCCAGGCAGTGTCACCTGTATTTAGTAACGATTCTGCTACCACTGTAAAATCCTCCATTTAATGTAAATTTATTTAATTTAATAATATACGGTCATGCTTTCTATTTCGTTTCTATATTTCTTCTTAATTGTTTTTTCATATAGTGATTTCATTTTTTTTAATTCAATCGGAAGTAGGAAATACATTTCCGTTACTAATAGTTTAACTTACATAGTATATAAAGGTTATGTTTTTCCCACTAACAAAAATCGATAAAAATACAATAAAAAATATGAACAATACTAAAAAAAATCAGAAATAATTGTAACTTTTAAAATAATAATAAGATATAATATAAATTTTCTAATAACCAGAAAATTAATGAAGTTTATCAAAGTAAAATTAAATAATTATTAATTATAATTTAACAAAAAAAAGTTGAGAGAAATAAAAACTCTCGAAGAAAAAAATATTAGTTTTTAAGGAAAGCATCTTCTACAGCTGCTACTCCAGCTCCGCTTTCAAACTCGATTCCTAATTCTTTCAAGGTCATTTCTAGACAAGTAATGGTTGCTGCAATTTCTGGTAAACCAGTAATACCCATGTTACCTATTCTGAAAATTTTACCTTTTAAGTGATCTTGTCCACCAGCTAACTCTATGTTATATTTGTTTCTCATAGTTCCACGAAGTTGGTCATCAGTTACTCCTTCAGGTAAGTACATAGCAGTTAAAGTGTTAGAACGGTCGCCTTCACGTGCAAATAATTTTAAACCTAATGCTTCTGCTGCTGAACGAACAGCTATTGCACCAGTATGATGACGTTGTATACGGTTTTCTAATCCTTCTTCAAGAACCATTGTTAATGCTTCACGCATAGCATATGTTAATGATACACTAGGTGTGTATGGTGTTTGTGCAGGAGATTTATTTCCGCTTTTTCTCATAGCTTTTAAATCTAAGTAATATGTACTTGAATCTACACTATCAATTACTTTCCATGCATCATCATTTAATGTTATTGCTGCCATGCCTGGTGGTGCTGCTATACATTTTTGTGCACCAGTAAGACAAATATCTAATCCATATTTATCTACATCTACATAATCTCCACCTAATGAAGATACTGTATCAACTACAAATAATGTGTCATAATCTTTCATTATTTTTCCTACTTCTTTAATAGGATTTACTACAGCAGTTGAACTTTCATTGTGTATTAAGGTTAATGCTTTTGCATCATCATTTTCTTCCATTACTCTTTTTATCTCTGCTGGATCTACTGCTTGACCCCAAGGTACCTCTATAGGTATTGATTCTCCACCGAATACCTCTGTGAGTTGTTGTAATCTTTCACCGAATTTACCACTAACAACATTTATTACTTTATCGCCTTTTTCTATGATGTTAGCGATAGAAGCTTCCATTGCTGAAGTTCCGGATCCTGTGATTAAATAGGATTCGTTATCTGTTTTGAATACTTCAGACATCATTGCTGTTGTTTCTTCTAAAATTTCTCCATAAACTGGTCCTCTGTGGTTTACTATTGGCCTTGACATTGCTTCTAGTACTCTTTTAGGAACAGTTGTTGGTCCTGGAATCATTAATAAAGTATCATCCATTGGGAATATTCCTCCAAAAAATTATTTTTTAATAAACGTTTATTTAATTTATAATAAGATTGTCTAAAAAGTCGTCTTGAATATATAATAAAATAGTATTTATAAAATTCTTGAAAATTATCTAACCTTATTATATTTATATTTATGTACGTCATTCTTTTTAATATGTAGTATAGGAGAATTTAGTAGTTATAAACTTAATTAATTACTTTTTATAAAAATTATAAGTATAACTAATTTATTTGTTGTGATTTTATGACAAGAGTATATAATGATTGGGATGAATGGTATCCTATTATTTGTGATGATTTTGGTTTTGATAAATCTTCAGATGAGAAATCAGCTGGACTACTTAATGATAAAATTAGAAAAAAAGGTAAATTTAATATAGGTAATCTACATCTACCTAATCAATGTATTGTTTTTGGAGCAGGACCTTCAATAAAAAAACATATAGCTCTTATTAAAAATAAGGTTAATATCAAAGACTATTGTTTAATTGCTGCTGATGGTGCAACTACTGCACTCCTTGAGGAAGATATTATTCCAACAATAATTGTAACAGATCTTGATGGAAGTATTGATAGTATAGTAGAAGCAAACCAAAAGGGATCAATATTATATGTGCATGCGCATGGTGATAATATTGAGAAAATAAACCAATATGTACCACTGCTAAAAAATATAATTCCTACATCACAGTCAGAGGCACATGATTTACTTGAAAATTATGGTGGTTTTACTGATGGTGATAGGGCAGTACATATAGCAACATATGGTCTTAATATGAATAAAATAATTCTTGCAGGAATGGATTTTGGTGAAATTATAACAAAATATTCAAGACCTGAAATAAATAATATGCTAGTTCATGCTGATGATATTAAGAAAAAAAAGTTAGCATATGCTGAAAAATTAATTGAAAATTTAAAAAAAAATAATCCTCAACTTATAATAATTAATATATTAAATTATAAGTGAGGTCCTTTACACTTTAATTAGAAATGTTTTTTAGATATTACTTTTCTGAGATATGAATTTTTTCTATTATAAATAATATTGTTAATTATAATATAGTAATAGTTTTTTAAAACTACTTATTAAAATATACGCTATTTTTATTAATTATTACTTTAAATTTATTAAAAAGATTTATAATTTCTCATATTCTTCGCGTAATTATCTATGAAAAAAAGTATATTTATAAAGTAAATCAAATAAAAAGAAAACAAAACTGTGAAAGGTTATAATAAGTGAAATGCTTGTTATAAGAAATCACAAGTTTTAATTATATGTTCTGTGGGTACAATTATATATATGTAAAAAGACTCTTTTATATAATTACCCTATTTTTACTTAAATTTTCTTTATTATTACAAAAATTGTTTGAAATGTATTAATGTAATTAGAATTAATATTTCCACAGTTATTTATTGAAACACTTCTTCACGTGGAATATATTCACATAAGTGTAATTCCTTATTTTCAATATCAGTAGTGAATATTAATATTTTATCATTAATATCTATCCATTTATAATTCTGTAATGGTTTACTAAATGTATTAAATATTCGTCTATGATTCTGTAATACATCAGCGTAATTTTTCATTTCATCTATTTTTCTAATTAAAATAGTATATTCTTTTAAATTAGATTTTTTTAAATCCTCTAATTGTTCCTCTAATTCCTTTTCCATTGTAATAGTATATACCATATGATTCTCCCCTTTATCATGATAATATATATTGTTTAAAAAATACAGTTATATTTCTCATAAATTAAAAAAATTTAACTAAAATATATAAATATTATAAATATTATAATATTTTAAAATATTTATTGAAATTTAATTCAAAAAAAATTCTTTATCCTATACAATTGTCTATTAATTGAAGTATAAATATTTTGTGAAGTTAATAAAATAATTAATAAAGAATAAAAACAAATATAAATATATATTAATTTTATGAATACTAATTTTTATCTTAAATTAATAAAATACTTATTAAGACAATAATCACTAAGATAAGATACTATACATCTTAGATGAGCATTGATAAAAGATTAATTCAAAAAAAAAATTCATAGAAAATAAAACTATGAATAAGAAAAAACTTATAGTGTGAGAATATGTCAGCAGAGGATAGAATAAAAGAGATAGAGGAAGAAATAAAACATACTCAGAAAAACAAGGCAACATCACACCATATAGGTAAATTAAAAGCTCAAATAGCACAATTAAAAGAGAAAATAGAAAAACGTAACAGTTCAAGTACTAAAGGTGAAGGATTCCTTGTTAGAAAAAGTGGAGATTCAACAGCAGTATTACTTGGATTTCCATCAGTTGGAAAATCAACCATATTAAACTACTTAACAAATGCAAACTCTAAAGTAGGAGCATATGAATTCACAACACTGGATATAGTTCCGGGAATAATGAGGTATGAAGATGCTAAAATACAAATATTAGATATACCAGGAATCATTAAAGGAGCATCTAAAGGTAAAGGAAAAGGTAGAGAAATTCTATCTGCTACACGTAATGCAGATTTAATAATCATGGTTTTAGATGTATTTCAGCCAGAACACATGGATGTAATACTTGAAGAAGTTAGAAATATTGGTGTAAGACCGAACGAGAAAAAACCAAATGTAAAGGTATCTCCTAAGAAAAGAGGTGGATTAAACATAATATCCACAGTGGAACAAACACATATTGATGAAAAAACAATACATTCCATACTAAGTGAATACGGAATACATAGTGCAGATGTTGTACTAAGAGAGGATGTAACAATTGACAGATTCATCGATGCATTAGAACCAAACAGAGCATACATTCCAATGACAATTGTGGTTAACAAAATAGATTTAGCTACTGATGAACAATTAGCACAATTAAGAAAAAAATTACCAAATGCATTGTTTGTATCAGCAGATGATGGTATAAAGATGGAAGAATTAAAGGAAAGAATATTTGTGGACTTAGATTTAATTCGTTTATATCTTAAACCTCAGGGAAAAAAGGCTGATATGGAAGAACCATTAATTATCCGTAGAGGTTCAACAGTAGAAGATGTTGCAAGAAAATTACATAGGGATTTTGTAAAGAACTTTAAATATGCTAAGGTATGGGGAGATTCTGTAAAGTTCCCTGGACAAAAAGTCGGACTTGACCATGAGTTAATGGATCATGATATAGTAAGAATAATTATCAAAAAATAGTAATATTACTGTGTGGAAGCATGTTTTAAATTAATTTTAATGTTTTTAATGTAAAATTTACCATATTAGTAAAATTATTTATATCCTAGAAAGACTAAATATTTAATTGTACCCACAAAACAATATATTTTAAATTGTGAACATATAATTTCTATATAATAAAATTATATAGTCACATTTGATTTTTTTTTATAACATATTATTTTTATTAAATGCACTACTTTTCATGTAAACTATTTATAAAATTATTATTCAAAAAAAGACTATTTTTATCGTGTTTTAAGATTATATTCTCTAAAATAAGGATACTAATCAAATACAATTAAAAAAAAAGAGAAAAGGATTATTTAGCTATGATTTTCTTCCAAGGTCTTACATATACAGAAGATAAAAGTCCAGTAGAAGAACTATTAGCAACTATCTTAGCAGAAGTATAGACTAAATTCATAAAGCCGATATTACCATAACTACTCTCAATAGTTGAAGGAGCTTCTCTATTTTCTGCAATATAACTACTAACTTTTTCAACAATATCCATATAATCATCAAATGGAATAAGTTCTACTTCCGTAATACTCTCACTTGAAACCTTAGGAGTTTTAGCTCTTCCAGATACAACTATGCCTGTATTGTTATCACCAATATTTTTAATAGTATTAGTTAAAACACTTAATAAACTACCAATAGTAATTTTTTCCTTGTTGATAGCTATTTTACCAGGTAATCTTTTATTGATTTCAATCCATTTGCATAATCTGTAACTAGCATTTTGAATATCCTGGATACTTAATTCAATATCCTTAGTTTTATCAATGTATAACTTAACATCAACAGAAGCAGGATCACAATCCATATTTCCACCAAATAAAACAGTCACGTCGTATGAATCATTATTTAAATTAGAAAAATCAGCTTCCTCTGAAAATACACCATCAACAGCTTTTCCACGTAGGAAAGTTTTCTTATTTATTTTCATTACAACTTTACCACTAACAGGTTCACCATTTTCATCGGTTACCGTAAATTCAACTCTCTTCTTTGCACCTTTTTTTACAGTAAAATCTTTTAAATCAATTTTAGAATCCATTTTATTAGCCCTTAAAAATTTTTTATCTTGTTTAACAAATAATTTTACACTTGTACTTGAGGGATTACATTTTTTATTACCAGCAAATAATACAGTCATATTATATGCCTTATTTCGTAAATTTGAGAAATCAATTTTTTCTGAAAACAGACCATTAACAACATGTCCCATGATAAATGTCTTATCATTTAGTTTAACTGTTACTTTACCTGATACGGGATTATTATCCATATCTTTTACTTTGAATGCCATATTTTCAAGTCGATCAGGTCTAACATTAAGATCATTGATAATAATCTTAGAGTTTAATTTACCATTGTCTCCATATCTGGAAGTACTTTTATCAATATATAATATTGCATCAGCTTTAGATGCATTACACGTATCATTTCCAGCAAATATAACAGTCATTTCATATGAATCATTTCCAAAATCAGAAAAGTCACATTCCTTTGAAAACAGACCATCAACAACTTTTCCAGTTAGAAATGTTTTTTGATTAAATTTTATCACTGTTTTTCCATTTATGTTATTATTGTTTTCGTCTGTAACTGTAAAGTGGATTGTTCCAGTTCTGCCTTGTTTTACAGTCATATCCTCTAGATTTATTATTGATTTCATTTTATCCCTCTTTATTATTAGAAGTCAATAAATTAATTAAAGTAATCTATATTTATACTATATGTATTTTTATTTTAATAAGAGTATGGTCTAAATATTGAATAAATATTAAAAAAATAGAAAAGAAGTATTATATTATTGAAATATACTGTAAAACGGATAATATAATCATAATAATGATGGGTATTGATATGTACAATATACTATTTGTGGAAATTTTATCATTTGATGTATAAAGGGTACTTTCAGAGTTATATCCTCTGCTTGCCATAGTGTTAAAAACTGTTTCTCCACGTTCATATGCTTTTAAAAACATCATAAGGAAAAGATTTCCAACTTGTTTGATTCTCCATTTATATGGTGTATTGCCACTTATATCAAAACAACGACTTGCCTGTGCTTGTCTAATACTGGAGAGTTCATCGTAAAATAGGAATATGAATCTGACAAATAATGAAAAAATCATTGCAAATTCACTTGGAAAATGTAATCTCCTAAATGCAGTTGCTATATCATTCATTGGCGTGATGTATGAGAATAATACTATTGCTGTTATACTTATAGTTAATCTATACATTAATAATTCAGCAAATTGAAGACCCTCTAATGTTACATGAATTCCTAAAGGTAATGTATATAATATTTGACCTGGATGTATAAACGGTTGAAAAATCGCAATGAAAAATCCGAAAGGTAATATTAAAAGAACTCTGATAATAGCATCTTTTAGAGGAATACCTGAAATAATAACCAATAATAATAAATAAACTTCTAAAGTTAAAAATACCCAGTTATTTTGTGAAGATACAGCATATACAATGATTAGTACTAGAGTAATAAGTTTTATTCTACCATCAATATTGTGTAGTATGCTATCTTGATTAGAAAGATAATCCTGTTTTTTTAGTTCTTCAACACCAACCATAGTATGTTCCTCAATTTAATAATATGTATATTTGTTAATAATAGATAATATAATCTTCTAGAAATCGATTATTCCAAAAATTTATTAGTATATATGATTTCTTAAAAAAAAATTGGAGGGGAATTTTATTTAATTTCCATTTTTATTTGAAACTAGATAAAATACTCCGTATGCTAAACCTACAGAAATAAGAGCTCCTACTATTAAACATCCTACACCCACTAAAGGATTATCTTCCATACCTTCAAGAGTATAATCTGGCATGATAGGACTAATTACTTGAGCAGCATCATTTAATGCCGGGTTAATATGATAAGCAGAAGCTTCTAAACCATCAGGAGCACTTGAAGCTAAAAATGGTGATAAGATACATATGATTAATGCTACTGCAAATATTGCTATGTAAACTTGTTTAGTTTCCATCTTTATTCACCTTCTTTCCGATTCCAAGCTAATAAATCAGGTCTGGAGGATTCGATACCTTTAATAATGATTACAGTAATCACTGCTTCAATAATACCAATCATTGCATGGTATCCACCCATGTAGAATAATCCTAATTCTAACGGGAATGTTCCACTTATTGACATTTCAACAGCTGCTATTAATGCTGCTATGAAACATGCTGCCCATGAAGATACAAATATACTTTGATATTTTCCAATTATATCTTTGAGGTATTTGAATCCGTAATAACCTACAAATCCACCAACAACTCCCATGTTTATGATGTTTGCTCCTAATGCTGTGATTCCTCCGTCTCCGAAGAATAATGCTTGAATTATTAATACTACTGTTAATACTAATATTGCTGCGTATGGACTACAGAATATGATTGCTACTAATGCTGCTCCTAATAAGTGTCCACTAGAACCGAAAGGTACTGGTAAGTTAAATGACATTATTGCAAATATTCCTGCAGCTAATACTGCGAGTAATGGTATATATTTTTCGTCTAAATGTTCTCTACTCCATTTTGCTGAAAGATATATGAAAATTATTGCTATTACATATAAAACAATACAAAGTGGAATTGAGATAAAACCATCTGGTATATGCAATTTTAAATCTCCTTTTCATGTTTTTATTCTAAAATAAAAAAAGATTAATAGTGTGAAAAAAAAGAAAAAATAAAAAAATTTAGAAAATTTTTTAATAGTTGAAAAAAATAAATTACATTAGTATAACTTATTTTTTAGATAATTTATACTGATAATATTTTTTTGTTCACACCTTATTTTTTAATCGTGTAATGACCGATTTAATCACGATTAAAAAATATTTTTTTTAATCTTTTATGATGATAAATAAATTATTACTATTTTATATTAAAAATACCAATAAGTAATACTTTATATAAAATTGTTATTATTAATTTTATACTAAAAATTTTATATTTTGTTCTATATAAACGTTTTGATTAATAATACTTATTTGACCTTATCTTTCTTTATATCGTTATTACAGTTGTTTAATATTATTAATAATCATTTATTCTTATTATCATTGAGTTTAGGCTAGTATAAATCGTGTTTTTGTAATACTGCTATTTATATGTTAAATTAAATAAGTAATACTTTTTATCAAATAGTTATTAAAAATAGCTTTATAATAGATTAATAATACTTTAATTATACTAACGAATAATAAAAAAGAGAGGGAGGAGATTATTCTTCAACATCATCTGCTTTTCTAGATAAAAGATCATCCATTTCTTTTTCTTTCTCAGCATAGAAATCAGGGTCATGAATAGGACAACATTTAAGTTTTTTATATGGTGAGTATAATTCAGTAATCTCACTTTCATTAACATCCCTAATCTCTTTAAGTCTCCTGAGAATTGTAAGAACAGTACCATCTTCCATAAGTTTACCAAGGAATCCTGGTCTAGTATTCTCTTTTTGCATGATAAGATATACAATTTTCATAATTGTTAAAAGATCAACTCTTTTAATTAATTCATGATTATTAATGTACTTCCATCCTTTTTCTTCCCAATCTTTAAGATTATCAAAAGTTTTGTAAATATTTTCTTGATATAAATCATCTTTAAAGAAGTCAGCTTCATCATCGTAATATCTCTGACCATTTTCAACTTTTACAAATTCATTACTAGTATCTTCAAAGTATGGTAAGTATTCAAGAATAGCATCAACATTTTCAATATTAGGGAATTTGAATATGTTACCAAATGATTTATTTAATCCCATTTGTAATGTTTTATAGTCTAATACCTTAATGTGTGATTTTTCATCATTGAATAACCTATGGTCCCATACCACGAGGATGTTACGTATATCTTCTGTTGCTTTACATTTGTATTTTATCTGATTATCAGTAATTCTTTCAATTTCTAGTAGTAAGTAACTTGTACGTGTGAGGTTACGTGCTTTAACAGAGTTCTTCATACGTAGACAAATGTATGGATATTTTAGGATTGGTTTGAATTTTGCATCTAATTCTTCTGGTAAATCGTGGAAGAATATTTGCATTACTGTTGTGTGTTCCATATTATTTTCTTCTACTTGGTAGTAGTACTCAGTTAATTCACGAACACCAGCTTTTTGGAAGGTAATAGTACCTTTTGTTGTTTCAAGAACTTCTAAGGTGTTAAGTAATACATATAATTCGAATAATTTATCATTACTCATTGCTACAAGAATCTCATTAGTAATAGTATTATATAATTCCATTTTACTTGGGAATACAAATAATTCATCATATACTTCATAAACTCTTGCTAAATTGTATATTTTATCAGTATTTTTACATGCATCTTCTAATAAGTTAATGTCAATAATATCAGGAGTTTCAATATCTTTAAATAAATCTTTTTTAAGTATTTTTGACATTTCTTTTTTGTTTTTTAAAAGGTTATCATTGATAATGTTAAGTTTGTCTTCATCAAAGTTTTTATTACTGATTTTATTAACATCATTATTTTTCACATGTTCAAACATGTATTTAATTACACTAAGAATTTCAGAGTATGGTTCTTGTGTTACATCTTTTCCTTCTAATTCTTTTTCTAGTTTGGAAAAGTTTTGTATTAAATCACGTGTTTCAGGTATGTTAAGGTAGTAATTTACTTTAAATCCTGTTAATTCTCTTTCAGAAATTTCAATGATTTTACTCATTATTTCTGCTTCATCTTTGAATATTTTTGTAAATAGGTAATGGTGTAATCTAGTTTCCACGTAATTGAACACGGTTTGTCTATCATAATTAGTCCAGATTTCTTCTAATTCTTCAGCCATTTGTTTTCATTCCATAAATTTTTAATTATTTATCTAATTTCTATAAATACACTTATTATTAATTATCCTGCTTATTATTTATTTTATCTATAGATTTATTATATCGTTAATTACTAGTTATTTTCTGTAATTCATAGAAATTCTGTATAAATATATCTAATATTTATATTAAAATTAATATTTATAATTATTAAGGATATTAAGTTAAAATAGTATATTCACTATTTATTAATGGATTAATTAAAAGTAGACTCCAGTTTTTGTTGTAGTATTGTAAAAAAAGATTTGGGGGTTAGTGATGTTATTGAATATGATAGATTTATTCAGATTATATTTTTCTATTTGAGTAGTGTTTGTGCAATTTTCTGTGCTTCTTCACGTTTAGAATTTATATCTTCAAACATATCGGTTAATAATTCACTAGCACATTGTTTACAGTTACCGCAGACAATTTCTCCAGATAAACATTTGTTTCTTATTTCTTCTAGTTTTTTGTCATCATCAATAAGATGATATACAAGTAATTCATAGATTGAACACTGGTCAGGATGTCCACCAAGTTCTTTCTGTTCTTTTAGACTTTCTCGTCCACCAGTCTTTGCACTTTTAACCTTCTTAGTAGCATCTTTAATAGTATCTGTTAAGTAAATAGCACTTTTAGGTTTACTACTACTCATCTTTTCACCAGTTAATCCAGTCATAAAACGATGGAATGTTGCTGATGGTTCAATAAATCCATATTCCTCATTAAATTTTGATGCTAAATCTCTTGTTAATCGAATATGAGGATCCTGATCTGGTCCTACAGGTACAATAACTGGTTTTGGTCCACCATATTTTTCTAATTGTGGATGTAATATATCTGCAACTTGTAGTAATGGCGTGTAAATATGTGCTACATTAGCACTGTTATCAAATCCATAAATACTACGCATTTGACTGAATGTAACCTTTTTTCCTAATATATATGCAAGGTTTTTAACATCATCATTTTCTGATTGTAAGTATAGATGAAAATTATCTCTTGTAACATCAAGACCTAATGCAATATAGTTTACAATGTATTCATTTAATGCTAAATCTCTTGCTTTTTCTTTATTAATACCTCTGGCAGCATATGCCTCCATATCTGCAATGGAAACATAAATATCTGAGCCTTGTTCTTGGTACCATTTTAGTTGGTCTACAACCATTTTATGTCCTATATGCATACGTCCACTAGGCATCATACCAGTCATAGTTGCAAATTCTTTATTATTTTTTAAGGCATTAGTTATTTGTTTATAATCACGCTGTCCAAAAATAATACCTCTAGTCATTAGTTTACTAGGATTATCTATATCATCCACAACTTCTGAGAATGGTCTTATACCAAATTGTTCAGTTAACTTTTCATAATCAATAATTGAGGAACCCCATGGGTCTATCATATTCACTTTTAACACACTCCTTTTTTTCATATTTTTATTCATTTAATTAAAACTTTATTTTTTTATGGTCTAGTCCATGATACATTATAGTATGTAATATCATAATCACTATCAACAACAGCAAGTAGTAATTGTTTACGTACACCATGAGTTACACGAACATAACTTGAGAAATCTCTTACCCTGATTGATTCTACCTCTGATAATATTTTTACTAGGGCAGCTGAGTGACCGTCACCTGGTGAATGACCTCTTTCATATATTCTGAAGTCACTTCCATATTTAAAGCCTGTTCTGATAATATATCCACGTATACGAAGATCTTTGTATACAAGATAATGTGGATAATCATTCTGTTTTCGTATAATATCTGTAAGTTTTTCCCTTGTTACAGGGTTCTCATCAGAGTCATATATTTCAATTTTTCCTTTATTTAATAAGAATAATGCTTCAATATATGATAATTCAAGTCCTGATTCAGTTAGATTACCATAAAATCGTTTGTTATATAGATTATGAGCATTTTCATCTTTAACGATTACTTTATCTGTTGTTAGTAATGAGTACATTTAATTTTCACATCCTGTTTTTATTATAATACATTGATTTTTTTAAGATAATCTATACTTTTATAGACATCGTGTAGTGTATTTACTTCGATAACGCATATGTCATCATATTTCTTGTTTTTGAGAATATCAAATATTTTGGGAAAATCAATATCATGACTTCCCAGTGCGTCATGCATATCATATGATCCATCATTATCACTTAGATGTATATGGTGAATATTATCTGATTGAAGCATTTCCTCCTCTGTAAATCCATTGTTATGTCCATGACCGACATCCATTGTTATACCGGAATGTAGCTTACTATCAACATCATCAAATAATGCTTCAATATTAGTGTATAATGCTCTTTCAATAAGAGGCATGTTTTCAACACACATCATTACACCATAATCCTCTGCTGCTTTTTGACATTTGATTAATGATTCTATATTATATTTTAATATCTTCTCAGGATATTTTAGAGCCATCACGGGAATGGAACCTGGATGTACTACAACTCTATCTGCCCCCCACTTATTTGCTGTTTTAAATGAGTCAATCATTAGTTCAACGGAAATATTTCTAATCTTATATATATGAGATGATATATTAACATCAGACATGGGAGCATGAATACTTAATCCAATATCATATGAATTTAAATCATCACTAGTAACAGAGTTATAAGGATATTCATTTATAATTTCAAGATAATCTAATTTCTGCTCAGTAACAAAATTTAATACATTTTCAATCTTAGCAGGATATAATCCTAAAGTAGATACACTTATTTTCATATTTAACTCTCCTATTAGTATAAATCCTCATTACGTAGTCTAGCATATATTGGTTCATCTTTCTTCATAGCATTAATAATAATTTCAGCCATTTCAATATCCTTTTTAAGACGAATATTTGCCTTTTTACCAACAGTAGCTGTGAACAGATACTCATCTTCAACAATTATATCGAAGCTATCTCCAATATCCTCTTTTTTAAAGTTGAGAGATAAATAATTACCAGACACATTAACATTAATTGGTATTTTACTATCAATATCTTTTAACTCTAATTCTTCAACATCAATACTAATACCGGCACGCTCTTCTATTTGAGCAATTGTTCTACCATTTTTACCAATTACTGCACCAGTATGATCTGGGTCAACTTCTAGTAATGCACGTTTATCAGATATAAGTGATACTTCCATAATAGCATTAGGTGATACTCTGTTAACTTCTTTTCTAATAGCTCTTTCAACAATTTTACTAACAGGACTTTTTTCTTCTTCCTCTACATCTTTATCATTATAAGCCTTGTTAATATCCATTACAATGGTCTGTTCACCATATGTGTAGATTTCATAGAATAACTCCTCAGTTTCAAAGTCTTTGATTTCAATTACCGGCCTTGAAAGATCAGCTTCTATCATACCAGTTGGTACTTTGACTGTTAGTTCTATGGAGTATACTGTTTCTACCTGTCCGTCTTCAATGTATACTACTGTATCTATAACTGAAGGTATTACTCCAAGTTCAAGTCGTCCTATAAATCTTTGCACAGCATCTATTGCTCTTGTAGCATGAACTACTCCTATCATTCCCACTCCAGCTAATCTCATATCAGAGTATATTTCAAAGTCTCTTGTTTTACGTACTTCATCAAATATTGTGAAGTCAGGTCTGACAAGTAATAGGATGTCTGCAGTATTTTCCATATCACCTTCTAGTGGTGCATACTGGGTTATGTTATCGTCAAGATTCATGTCTCTTGGTGATTCCATGGTTTTAACTATCTGTTCCATGTCATAGTAGTAGTACTCTGCTAATGCCTGTGCAAATGTAGATTTACCAGCTCCAGGTGAACCTGCTACTAGTATTCCCTTTGCATCATTAGATAATCTTTCTAGTAATTTATCTGTGATGTTGTAATCCTCAAGGTCTAATTGATTCACTGGTTTGATTGCAGTTATTTCTAGTCCATCAGAGAATGGTGGTCTAGCTATTGTTATTCTTAAATCACCAAATTGTACTACTGTTGCTCCTTTCTTATCTATTTCAATAAAACTATCATGTCTAATCTTTGATTGTTCTATGATTTCTTTAGATATTCTATTCATGTCACGGTATCTTAGGGGAACATAGTCTAGTTCAACTAATTCCACATGTCCAGGTGTACCTTTCTTTGCTATTGGTGTGGTATTTTCCTTTAGATGAACTGAGGATATATCATCAGAGAAATATTTTTCTAGTTCTGTTATTTTTGTTGGGACATGTTCTGGCTCTTTTTTATAGAAGTATGTTTCAACACCCTGTGCTTCTGCTACTTCTTTTTGTAGTTTATCACTTGTTAGTAGTATTGCATGATACTTTCTTGCAATATCTCTTATCATTGCATCGATTTCTCCACCACTAGCAATTGATATCTCATCTAGTTTTGGTCTTCTTCCAACATAGCTTAGTGTTATTATTCCCTCTTCGCTGAGCTGTCTTAACTTTTTTAGTTCATCTAAACCTTGATATCCTATTTCTTTTCCTTTATTTGCATGATTTTCTATTTCTGATGGTACAGCCTCGGGTATAAGTACTTCTGCACCTTCGTATTCTTCCTGTACTATTCTACTTACTTGTTGGTCTATTACTATACTAGTATCTGGTACTAATTTTGTCAAGAATACTCATCCTCCTAGTGGTTGTATACATTGTCTGGGTCGAATACTTTGTCCTCTTTTTCGGTTATAGTTTCGCCATCATCTGATAATTTATTGTAAAAGCAGGAGTAGTGTCCTGTATGACAAGCTCCACCAATTTGTTCTACTTTTAGAAGAATAGCATCTTTGTCACAATCAAGGTATATCTCTTTTACTTGTTGTATGTGTCCTGATTCTTCCCCTTTAAACCAGATTTTGTTTCTACTTGTACTATAATAATGTGCTTTTTTTGTTTGCACGGTTTTATTATAAGCTTCTTCATCCATATATGCTGCCATTAGTATTTCTCCAGTTTTATAGTCCTGTGCTATTCCTATTGCCAGCTTTTTTCCATTGATTGTATGCCTAAAGTTAGGTTTTATCATTGGTGTTACTCCTTATTCCTGTATTTTTGTGATTAATTCATCTTGTGGTATTGTTACTTGATCTCCACTAGCCATATCTTTGAGTGTCACTGCATTATCTTCAACTTCTTTTTGTCCAATCATGATTACTTTGTTGAATTTATGAGTGTTTGCATAGGACAGATTCTTTTTAAGTTTTTTACCTTTAAGATCTATATC
The DNA here is from genome assembly GCF_028890305.1 of Candidatus Methanosphaera massiliense. Taxonomy (NCBI): domain Archaea; kingdom Methanobacteriati; phylum Methanobacteriota; class Methanobacteria; order Methanobacteriales; family Methanobacteriaceae; genus Methanosphaera; species Candidatus Methanosphaera massiliense. The sequence goes on along the minus strand of NZ_JARBXM010000001.1, from coordinate 1,624,184 downwards.
AGCTATAATATTTTCTCTTCTAAGCTGCTGTGCAATTAATATAGCCTCGTTTTTAAACTCTTTTTTCACAGGTATAACAAGTACTCTTGGTGAATCATTTTCAGGCAGTTGAATATTCTGTCTCTTGTATGCTTCCATAATCCTGTCAAATCCAAATGCAAAACCAGTAGATTCAACTTCCTCAGCATCAAACAATCCCATTAGGTTGTATGTTCCTCCACCGGTTATCTGTTTTTCTGCTCCAAGATCAGGTACATAAATTTCAAATACTAATCCTGTATAATAGTCAAGACCTCTTGCAATAGATAAATTAACAGTATAATCATTAAATCCAAATACTTCTAATGTTTCAAGTATATTATTAAGTTCCTCTGCAGCCTCATAACTTTCAGGTATATTTTTTAGTGTTGATTTAAATGCTTCTAAATCTTCACGACTGCCTTTAACATTAATTAAGTCATTGATTATTGTTTTATATTCCTCAGTTACATTATTGTCTGTTAATAGTTTGTCCAGTAATTCATAGTCTTGCTTATCAATACTTGCAATTATCTGTGTCTGTATCTCTGATGGTATGTTTATTTTTGATAAAACTCCTTTTATAATGCCTAAATGTCCTATTGCTATTTCATAGTTTTGTATATTTATTTTACTTAATGCATCATTTGCCATTGCTATGATTTCTGCCTCATTGTATATTGGAGTTCCACCAATTACTTCTATACCAAACTGCCAGAATTGTCTGTATCTTCCAGCTTGTGGTCGTTCATATCTAAAGCAACTACCAAAATAGTACATTTTAAGTGGTTTTGCTTCTCTTTGGAGGTTATTATTATATAATCTAGCTACACTTGCAGTTATTTCTGGTCTTAATGCTAAATCTCTTCCACCCTTATCTTGGAAGTGGTAAAGCTCATCTTTTATCCCTTCACCAGATCTTGTTGTGAATAATTCTAAATCCTCAAATATTGGTGTTTTTATTTCTTTGAATCCATAACTTTCAACTACACTACGTATAGTATTTTCAACATATTTACGTTCTTCCATTTCATCGAATAAGAAGTCTCGTGTTCCTCTTGGTTTTTTAAAATCCATACTTTATTACTCCAAATCAATAATAACAATTGCTATTATTTCCCATAAAAATTATTATTACATGTTTATCTACACTAGAATACTTACACATGAAAAAATTATTTTACTATCTTTTATTCTTTTTGCATGGATAAATAAACTAATATAATTAGTGTTGCAATATTATCCTTTCAAGTATTAACCATTAGATAAAATGATAGTAATATTACCAGTGATTAATCCCTTTGAAACTATATTATTACAAAACAATCCAGAATAACAGAACATCCACTTATATAACCATAACATTAAATAGTAGATTATATGATTATTTAAACAGAGATTAAATTATTCTATAATTTAATATATAGATATAAATTTTATACTATAAGAATTTTAACAATAGATTATAGATTTAGGAGATTAATCATGATAACTGGAAAAACTCTGATAACTGGAGTAATAGGCCATCCTATAGAACATAGTTTTTCACCGCCAATGCATAATAATGCATATAAATTAATGAATATGGATTATAAATACGTACCATTCCATGTTCAACCAGAAAATATAGAACATGTGATAATAGCTGCTAAAACATTGAACATACAAGGACTGAATGTAACAATACCGTATAAAACAGAAATAATACCCTATCTTGACCAAATAGATGAAACCGCACGAAAAATCAATGCTGTAAATACTATAAGCTTTAAAGACGGCATAGCAAAAGGATATAATACTGACGGAATGGGTGCTGTAAAATCAATAAAAGAATACACATCCCTAAAAGATAAAAATGTACTAGTAATAGGTGCTGGTGGAGCATCTAAAGCAATAACATTCACACTTATTAATGAGGATATAAACACACTTACAATTGCAAACAGAAGTAAAGATAATGCTAGTAAATTAATATCAAATCTCAGAAATCAGACTAACTTCATGAACATATCATACCAGGATATTAAAGATACAAATGAAATAATTTCAGAAATGGATATAATAATCAACACTACACCAATAGGAATGTATCCAAATCATAACGTAGAACCACCTATAGAAGTAAATAACATAGTTGCAGAACAAACAGTAATGGACATAATATACAATCCACTAGAAACAGAATTATTAAAACAGGCAAAATTACGCGGAGCACAAACAATACCAGGAACAAAAATGCTGATAAATCAAGGTATAACAGCATTTGAAATATTCACTGGCAAAACACCATCATATGAATCATTCGAAGAACCATTACTAGCCAGTCTTAAAAAACAACAATAATCTTAAAAAAGGGTTGTCTGAACATCCTTTCTATTCTCTTTTTTATAAGCTTTTATAATATCATCCATATCATATAATAATCCATACTTATCACATTCTTCCTTAAATACAGACCATAATTCTCTCTCATTAGAACTAGCATATCTATAATTATAATTATCTAATTGTTCATACTTACTTCTTAGACCAGGAAATGATTCATCTAACTTCTCATAATAGTATTTCTTCTGATTACTTCTAAGTGATACGGCCATCATAGTATAGATAAATCTTGCACCATTTTCATAAGATAATTTCACCATGTCACGTATGCTACTAACACTATCAGTAATAAAAGGTAAAACTGGTAACATCATAACACCTGCAAAAATACCAACATCACTTAATTTATGAACAACATTAAATCTGCTGCTTGGAGAACAAACATTCGGTTCAATAATTTTAGAAAGATTATCATATGGTGTAGTAATAGATATTTTTATAATAACATCATTTATTTCATTAATTTTCTCTAACAAGTCAATATCACGGAGAATAAGATTACTTTTTGTATCAATAGAAACACCATAACCATACCTTAATAATAACTTTAAAGCTCCTCTTGTAATCAGGTACTTCTTCTCCATGGGATTATAGGTATCACTCATAGCACCAATACCAACAACACCCCTACTTCTTTTACTTTTTAATTCCTTTCTTAGTAGTTCTAAAACATTTTTCTTAGACTTAACCACATCAAAGTTATTCACATGATATACATCATATCTACTATCACAGTAAATACATCCATGAGGACATCCACGATACAGGTTCATATTATAATCAGCACCATACCATCCGTCAGGATTCTGATTTCTTGATAAAATAGTTTTAGCATCTAAAAATTCCATGAATAAACAAATCCCTTACTTTGTTAGATTCTAATAATATTATATTATCTGAATCATAAAATTTTTATTATGAAAATACCAGTAACAGATAATCATATACATGTAAATCCAGTAGGAGAACTAGGACCTATAAAGACTGCAAATACTTTCTACAGATCTGGTGGAACAACAATGATTATACCAAATCTGCCTGCATGGAATCTATTACCAAATGACCCTATGAATCATGAAAAAGCAATGCAAATAACAATAGATGCAGTAAAACATATAAATGATGAAACGCCAGTTAAGGCATATGCAGTACTAGGAATTCATCCAATAGCCTTTGATAAGATGATTGAACAGGGAATGTCCATAGATAAAGCTAGAGAAGTAATGTATAAAAATTTGGAATTAGCACAGAATCTTGTCTTGGAAGGTAAAGCTGTAGCAATAGGAGAAGTAGGACGTCCACATTATAATGTAGATGATAATATTTGGCAGGTACATACTCAGATAATGAAGTATGCAATAGATTTAGCTAGTGATATTGATTGTCCTGTACAATTACACATGGAAGAAGCAGATAATAATACTTATCATGAATTACATAATCTCTTAAAAGATACTAATTTAAAAGAATACAAGTTAATTAAGCATTATGCAGGTAGTGAAGTATTACCCCAGGAAACCTATGGAATAACATCATCAGTAAATTCTAGTAAAATCTTAATAAAAGAAGCATTGTCTAAAACACATGAACATAATATTAAACCTAAATTTCTCATGGAAACAGATTACATGGATAACCCATTATATCCTGGAAGAGTATTAGGTCCGAGAACAGTTCCTAGAAGAACTAATAGTTATATATCCAAGGGGATAATGACAGAGGAAGATGCATATATTATTCATAAAGATAATATTGAGAAGATTTATTCAATAAGCCTGGAATAAAAAAAGAAGTGGTTGAAGAATAAGACTATTCTGATTTATTTAATACTTCTTCGATTGTTTCTTTAAGTACATTTAATGTTTCAGAGTTATCAATATGTCTTCTATAGTTTTCCCTGATATTTTTCTTATATTCTGGTACATTATCTAGAAAGTTATCTAAAATCCTTTGATTAATGGTATCATGGTGTTCTCCATATCCTAGTTTTTGGATGTATATTGCATTGAGTATTTGTTCAAATTGTTTTTTTACAGGTATACTAAGTATAGGCTTTCCTAGTTGTAATGCTTCTGTTATAAAGGAGAATCCTCCATTAGTTATTACACAATGTGCATCTTTAAAGTCATTATATAATTGTTCTTCATTAAATGCTCTATACAATATGTTATTGTCACGTTCATCCTTATGGAATCCATACACTATAAATTGTTTTTCAGGATTATTTTTTAGTAGCCTTATTAACTTCTTGTTAGAGTCACTTGTCTGATATACTAGAATATGGTCTCCATTTCTTGGTTTTAATTTATAGATTTCATCTCTTATTATAGGGTCAACATATCTAGTATTTTCCTCATCTTTTAGTGGCGGGAAGAAGTATGAATAGATTAATGTTTTATCAGCTCCCTGAATGAATGCATGCACTACAGCTTCAGAAAATAATCTGTCTTTACTATATTTTCTTGGTGAATCATATTCTGCTTCTGTTAGTACGTGCATATTGTCTATACTTATTAATGGGACATGAATTATATGTGATAAGAGGTTCGCATAGAATTCAAAGTCAGATATTATTAAATCAGGTTTAAATTTCTTTGCTAATTTATACATTTTATTCATGTTATTTTTAAGATCACTTGGAACATCCTTCATATTGTAGACAAATGTTTTCTTATTACGTACACTATTATTCTCGTATACTGTGTTAAATCCTGTTATTTCATATATGTTGTCAAATTTTGAGTTTAGATATTGATATGCTCTGTCACTTGCAAATACTATTAAATCATATCCCTGGTCTATGAGATATTTTATTACTACTCCGCTGCGTATTGCATGACCTAGTCCTTCTCCACACAATGAGTAAAATATCCTTTTTTTCTTCTGGGATTTTGAGTGTTCAAAACTATAATCTAACTCGTCTAGTGTTACTTTTTTTCCTACCATTTGTTTCGCCGTACTTTTTGCATATTTTATTGTAATATTTTTTAGTCCTTCTTCTTCAAGTCTTCTTGTGGAGATAAGTAATTTTGGCTTGTCTAATACTTTGAATCTACTAATTTTTCCTATTCTTTCTATGTAGTCTGTGTCTTCTCCAAAGTCAAGAGTTTCATCAAATCCGTTTACTTTTTCGTGTAGTGATTTGTATGTTAATATACCATAGCATCCTGCTCCATGTGGTTTTATGTGGGATATTTGTTTTGTCATATAGTTTGCTATTTCATGTGTTATCTCATTTATAAATCCTTTTTCTAATGGTACTATCTGTGTTATTGCTATTCCTAGGTTGCGTTCTTCAAATTCTTTTATCGCTAGGTTTAAGTAGTCATTTGTTAATACTGAGTCTGAATCTAAAAATAATAGTAATTCTCCTTTTGCTACTTTTGCACCATTGTTTCTTCCTATTCCAGGTAATCCACCAGGTACTATTTTACAGTTGTATGATTCTGCTATTTCTTTTGTTTTATCTGTTGAATTTGCATCAGCTATTATTACTTCAAAGTCTTCTTTAAAGTTTTGTCGTTTTATACTTTCTAATAGGTTTGGAAGGTATTCTTCTTCGTTGTATGTTGGTATTATTATGCTGAGTTTCATCGAATCACAATCACTATTTAACTGTCCGTATTCATGATTTGTTAAATCATAATTATAATTATTTATTTGTTTTTTAAGTTTAAAATAAATATTCTTGTTTTATTTCCATTATTTTTTCTCAGGAATTTAACAAAGTTTATATAACATGGTTAATTAAATTAATAATAGTGAAAATTAACAGTGTTAATTTATTTCACTAAAATGGAATAAAAACAAAAAGGAAGTGAAAACATGACAAAAGTATTACAAGAAGTATTAGAAGCAAATAAAAAATATGCAGCAGAATTTGGAGAAAAAAGCAAACTACCAATACCACCAGGAAGAAAATTTTCAATAGTAACCTGCATGGATGCAAGATTAGACCCAGCAAAATTTGCAGGACTAGAAGAAGGAGATGCACACGTAATAAGAAATGCAGGAGGAAGAGTAACAGAAGACATAATCAGATCATTAATAATATCACACAAACTTCTAGGAACCCAGGAATGGTTTATAATACACCACACAGACTGTGGAATGTTAACATTTACTAACGATGAAATATATGATTTACTATCTGAAAGTTTAGAATCCGCAGCAATTGGAGAAGATGGATGGTACAATCCAGTAAAAGAAGGAGGATCAGAAGCAGGACAATATATAAACTTCTTACCAATAAACGATTTAGCAAAAAGTGTAGTTGACGATGTAAGAACAGTCAGAAACCATCCACTAGTACCAGCAAATATACCAATACATGGATATATTTATGAAGTAGAAACAGGAAAATTAGTAGAAGTAAAAGAAGCAACAGAAATCGGAAAGCAAAAGAATAAAGAACAAGACCTTTGAATAAAAGATGAATATAAAAAAAATATAGCCCTCAACCTGTTCTTTTTTCAAAAAATAAAATCATCACCATAATTAATCAAATACTTTTTTTTATAATAAAATTAGCATAAAAACTCTAATAAAAATAGCATATTTAATCATTACTCTTTTTCAAGTAAATTGTAGTTTAAAGTTAAAAAAAATAAATAAAAAAAAGAAGGGTTATACGAACACATTTACCATACTCTTCTTCTGTCTACAAATTCTTTTTGTTTTGCGTTATTCCATCCAGCAGTATTCTGTAAATAACCTGTAATTTTGTCAAGTGTTCTGAGTTCATCAGTACAACCACATCTTACACATTTATCTTGAATACCTTTCATGGATAATCCACAACGATCACATATAGTGAGAGCGGAGGAATAAGTGTAATAGCGAGCTTCTGTGTTACAGATTTTATCTGTAAAGCTTCTTAAAGAATCCCAGTCTGTATAACTTTCTCCAATCCAACAGTTAAGTATAGCACCACCAGCCATTAAAGGATGAGTAGTTGATTCCCATTTAATTTTATCAACAAGACTTTGATTAGTATTTACAGGATAATGACAACTGTTACTATAGTAGTAGTTACCTTCTTCACCATTACTGTATGCTTTATCTCCATATAATTTATGGTCATACTGGGCAAATCGTCCACATGCACTTTCTGCTGGACTTCCAATAATACTATATCTTATCTTATTGTTTTCTTCCTCACTATACTCGTCTTTACGATTATTCATAAATTCAAGTACTTTTGTGGCGAATTTTTGTCCCTCTGGTGTTTCTATTCCTTTGTTTAACATATTATGACAAAGGTCATCCATACCAACAACTCCGAAACTGTCTGTGGAATTGTTAATTTCATAGTATTGACGTCCTTCATGGTCATATTGATTAAGGAAGGGGAACATGTTAAATGAGAATAATTTTTCTGCCTGATTTCTACGGAATGCTAAGTATTCTCTTACTAAATCCATTCTTTCTCCAAGAATTTCAAAGAATAAATCTTCATTTTGTTGACAATCTAATCCTATACGTGGTAAGTTAATACTTGCATAAGATAGGTTTCCTGCACGGAAACAATCTGTTAACGGATCACCTGTCCAGTTACTTGGAAGACTAGTACGGCATCCCATTACAGATATATATTCAGGACTTGTTTTTCCTGTTAGATTTAAGAAATAATTATTTCCATGTTTTGCACTTACTTTGTGTGCAAGTTCCATTTCTTCTGAGAATTCTGGTTTAAAACTTTCCTCGGTTAGTGTATAGATTGTGTTTGGGAATAGGAATGGATGTCCATGACCGTCACCTCTATACATTTCTTCAGTGAAAGCTTTTAATATTTGACGGCTTTCATCGTAGTAGTCTCCATAGGTTCCTACTACTTTTCCACCTTGAGCATATGCTGGTTCATCACGTAGAAATTCAGGCATTCCAATATCCATTTGTACTGATGAGAATACTGTTTGACCTCCACGTGAGGAGTATAATACTCCCATATTGTATATATAGGATTGCACTGCTTTTTTTATTTCTGGATATGATAAACCTTCAGCAAATGGAGCACAGAATGTATTGAATGATGGTATACCTTGCCCTCCACTTAAATTACTTTGACCTGCATGCATTGCTTCACTTAATTGGTGCATGAAGCTGTGAAGTCTTGTTGCTGGTTTTGCATATACTCCTCTACCTGTTAATCCTGCTGGAGATAAACCCATTTGTGCGGTAAATCTAGCATCGTGTTGCATACAGTTTATACTACGATGAGGTAGGCTGTTTAAATCATGGTAATGAACTTTACAGTCTGTATGTAATCTTCTTAGATGTTCAGGTAGCATTTCTAATGCATACTGTTCTAGTATATCATTAGCTAAGTGAAAACTGACTTCTTCCGGGTTTTTTACGAGATTTGCATTTTCTCGATTGGTTTCGTAGATGTGTCCTGTAATTTGAGTATTACTTATTTCCATTTGTTTTTTTACCCCTTGAATTTTTTTATTTATTTTTTTATCATTTTCATTTAGCCATTTAATTATTATATTTTCATCATTTAAATTTGTTTTTTTAATATATTTTTTGTAATAGTTATGATTATTTATGGATTATAATATTGATTTAAAAGTGAATATTTTCCTTATTATAGTTTAATATCATTTTTTTAGGAATATACTAAGTTTAATCACTTATTTTCTAGTGTTATATTATGAAAAATCCTTTTTAAGAAAATTTATAAAGTTATAAGTTTATATACTATTATATGAGTGAATATAGTAAGTTAGATAAGTATGTAATACTTATTGCATTTATAAGTTCTTTCTCATTTGCATTTATTTCTAATGCAGTTTCAATTGCTCTTCCAGCTATTGCTTTGGAATTCCATATGAGTAATATAATGCAAAATTGGATTGTAACTATATTTTTATTAGTTTTAGCAGCCGCATCTGTACCTTTTGGTAAAATCTGCGGTAAATATGGGTTAAGAAGAACGTATCTCTGGGGAATATTTATTTATATATTCTCTGCTTTAATGTCTGGTTTATCACCAAATGAGACAATACTATTTATTGCTAGAATCATACAGGGTATAGGTACAGCAATATTATCAGTTAATGTAATGGCATTAATAACCGCACAGGTCAGTCCTAAAAAAAGAGGTCAGGCTATTGGAATTAATGTTACAGGTGTATATATAGGTTTAACCTTAGCTCCTACAATTAGTGGTATTATTTCACATAATATTGGATGGAGATGGATATTTTATATAACAATACCATTAATGCTGATTGTTTTATATCTATTATTACGTATTGATAAGGAATGGTTTATTGACGCTGATAAATCATTGGATGTTAAAGGGTCAGCATTATACATGTTTGGTATTATATTATTGTTATATGGATTTACAATCTTGTATGATATAACTGGAATCTTAATAACTATAGCAGCATTAATTATCTTGGTTCTATTTACAAGATATGAGTTAAGAATTAATAATCCTGTTTATGATATTAAGTTATTTAAGAATTCTAAATTCATATCAGCTAATATTGCATCACTAATAAGTTATTTTGCTACATTTGTAGTTACTTATATCTTAAATTATCACTTCCAATACCTGGAAGGATTAAATGCACAGACAACAGGAATAATATTAATATTCACACCACTACTAATGGCAATATTCTCACCATTTTCAGGAAAATTATCTGATAAAATAGATCCACAAATACTAGCAGCAATAGGAATGGCAATAGTCTCAGTAGCATTATTTGGTCTATGTTTCCTAAACGAAAATACACCGATGTATCTAATTATTATTTCAATGATACTTCAAGGAATAGGATTCGGATTATTCTCATCACCTAATAATAATGTAATAATGGGATCTGTGGATAAAAAAGATATAGGAACAGCCTCAGCTTCCACTGCCACGGTAAGGTCCATTGGACAATCATTTAGTCTGGGATTATTAACACTAGTATTTGCTATAGTTATGGGCAATGTACCTATTGAACCATCAAATTATAATTTACTAGTAACAAGTAGTCAGATTACTATGATTATATCAACTATACTATGTGTATTAGCAGTGATCTTATCATTAATTGGATTAAAATCAGATGATGTATTAAATAGATAAAAAATAGGTTATACTAGAATAATTAATTCTATTCTATACTTTTTTTTTGAAAATAGTTCATGGTAAAGAAAACTTGGAAACATCAACGCCTTCTAGTTCTAATAATTTAATTTTATTATTGATTCCACCAGCATATCCTGTTAAACTGCCATTTTTACCAACAACACGGTGACATGGAATAATTATAGATATAGGATTATGTCCGACAGCTCCACCTACTGCTTGACTGCTCATTTTATCTATATTTCTATGTTCTGCTATAATACTAGCTATATTAGCATAGGTTGTTGTTGTACCATAGGGTATTGTTTCTATTATTTTCCAAACTTCTTGTCTAAAAGGAGTACCTACTGGTTTAAGTGATAATTTACTTATATCAGGATTTTCTTTATTAAAATATGCATCTAACCAGTTTTTGGTCTTTTTAAAAATCTTAAGTCCATCTTCTCTAACTGCATTATCTAATTGTTTGTAGCCATAGTATTTCTGGTTTTCTATCCATAATCCTGTTATGTTTTCACCGTCACTAGCAATAGTTAATCTTCCAACACATGAATCATAGTATGTTACGTAAGTTGTCATACTTATATGATATTTATTGTTATATATAAAAAAGTTGTGATAAAAAAAGGGAGGGGAGGGGGGGGTTAAGTGGGTTGTTAAGCGTGCAGACGTGCTTCCATAGTTGGATTATCCAAGTATGTGTAGAAATTCCACGACATAAATGTTACATCAGCTTTTCCCTCAAATGTTTGGAACACATCCCTTATTAATTGTTTATCTGGAGTAGTAGTGTTTAATGTATAAATTGTAAGATCACCATGAACCTGTACATCAGTAACATTATATTGTGTCATATCAACAGGTTCTGTCTGATTTACCACAGTTAAAGTATGATCTGACATGTCACTGCCTCCAACTTCTATTATTATACCGATTAATAATATATATCCTAGAATAATTACCGGCTTAATGAAATATTTAATACTAATTCTATCATTGGAATAATATGTTATAAGCAGTATGGCAATACCTATAAGAAATGGCTGAGAGAATAATCCACCATCAAGAATACCAATTAACACAATACTTAAACCAAAAATACTAACAACTCTATGAAGTGGACGCATTCTAGTTAAACCAATAATACCAAGAATATATGCACTAATCCATATAGGAATAATGATTAAAGCATAAGGTAACACGTACTTTAGAATTGATGAAGCAGTATTAACATGAGCTGGAACAAAGTTATATGCTAAGTAACCCAGAATTGACTTATATGCATGTGAATGTATAGGACTAGTAGTACTAGTATTAGGATCCATTGCTGTTAAAATTGTGAAAAAAGATACTCCGAACCGATTTCTAATAAGTGCCTCTATAAACAATCCGAAAAATGCTGCAAAGAGTAATATAACAATAGCAATGGCAAGATATCTTAAATGATAATTCTTATCCTTATATAACTTATCTTCTAGCTTTGGACTAGACTGTATAAGAGCACTAAATATAAGTATACTACCTATTAATCCTAGAAATAGTACAGTTTTTCCTTCAGACGAACCCTCAAGAATAGGCCATAGTAATGAAGTAACAAAACTATCAAGATAATCAGTAAATAATATAATAACACCTAATAATATAAAAAGAACACCAGATGACAGATATAACTTTACTGATGATAAGTTTTTCTTATTCAATACTACAACACCTCCCTCTATAAATTTTTTATTACTTCTAATTATGAATTTTATAAAATATTTAGTTAATGGAAAATCAGGTAAAGATAATATTAAAAATAAGAAATGAATAATAAAAATAGTTACTAAAATATATAAAAAAAGATGTAATGATAGATTTAACTTATTTAGATAAATCTAACATTTTCTGAATTCCTACACGTGCCTTATCAGCAATGTCATCGTCAACAACAACTTCATACTTTTCTTCTTTAAGAGCATCGCGTACTTTTTCAAGTGTTATAATCTTCATTGTTAAACAGAATGCATCACGTCTAAGTGGTATGAATTCCTTTCCAGGATTTTCTCTAGCTAATCTAGTACAAAGATCAATTTCTGTTCCGACTACTAGTTGTTTAATACTTGGGTCTTTTGCTAATCTAACCATTCCACCAGTACTTTCAACATAATCAGCTAATTCTCTTACATCATCATTACATTCTGGGTGAACAACAATCTTTGCGTCAGGATATTCTTTTCTAGCATTTTCAATATCTTCTGGCTTAAACATTGTATGTACATAACAATGTCCATCCTCTGGAACTATTATAGGATTCTTTCCTGACTGTTTTCCAGCATAAATCCCTAAATTATGATCTGGAGCAAATATGAAGTCATTAGATTCTAGACTTGAAACAACTTTTCCTGCATTAGCAGACGTACAAATTATATCTGCTTCACTTTTTGTTTCTGCTCTACTATTTACGTATAATACAACTTCGCTATTAGGATGTTCTTTTTTTGCCTGTATTAATTCATCTAAAGATATCATGTCAGCCATCTGACAATTTGCTCTATTATCAGGTAATAAAACTTTTTTATCTGGATTTAAAATAGCTGCTGTTTCTGCCATGAAGTTCACACCACAAAATATTATCATGTCAGAATCATCAACATCACTTGCCTTAATACATAGTTCTAGTGAATCTCCTACAAAATCAGCTATTTCCTGTATTTCTTTTGGCTGATAATTGTGTGCTAATATAATAGCATTTTTCTCCTCTTTTAATTTTTCAATTTCTTTGATAATTTCATCAGTCATACTTTAACCCCTATATCTTAACACTTATTAATATAACTTTGTTATCACCAATATATTAAATTTATATTTCAGCTTCATCTAATATATGATGACAAGTACAATCACGTTTTGAATCTGTGTTCTTCACACAATTAGTAATTAAATTAATTAATTTTTCCTCACATGCTTTCATTGCATCAACAACTTCAGTTATAGTTAACTTAGTAGGAGAAATGGAAGCAGCATAATTAGTTACAGCACAAATACTACTATAACACATTTGTTTTTCCTTTGCTAGAACAACTTCAGGTACTCCCGTCATACCAACAACTTTTCCACCAATCATTTTATAAAACTGAATCTCTGCCCCAGTTTCAAATCTTGGTCCTTCAGTTGCAATATATACACCATATGGATGAACATCCCCTGAATAAATTAGAATATTTCTCAAATCTTTACAATAAGGATTAGTACAATCAATATGTACAACCTTATCATCAAAGAATGTTGAAGCACGATTATGTGTAAAGTCTATGAAGTTATCTGGAATTAATATGTCACCTGGTTGGATGTTGGTGTCAAGAGATCCGACAGAGTTTGTAGCGTAAACCTGATTAACTCCAATAATATTCAATGCTTCAATATTTGCTCTGTAATTTATCTTATGTGGTGGTACACTATGTCCCTCACTATGACGAGGAATATAAGCTACTTCTTTATTATCTATTTCAAGTATGCTGATTGTTGGTGCATCACCATATTTTGTTTTTAGGAGTTCTGTTCTAGTTATGGGATATGTTTCAAGTAATGAACCTGTTCCTGTTCCACCAATGATTCCTATCATTAGTATTACCCCTTAATTACACCTAATGGTTTCATTCTTGCAACTAATTTACTTATTCCTGTTTTATCTGCAGTTTTTACAACAGAATCAATATCTTTGTAAGCTCCAGGTGCTTCTTCTGCAATTACTGGTTGAGAGTTTGCTTTAAGTATGATTCCTTTGTCAGCTAATTGTTTGGATATTTCTTCAGGACTGAATTCACGTTTTGCTCCTGACCTGCTTAATACACGTCCTGCACCATGTGCTGTTGAACCAAATGTTTCTTTCATTGCTGTTTCTGTTCCAGCTAATAGATATGATGATGTTCCCATGGTACCAGGTATGAGTACTGGTTGTCCTACACTTCTATATTCTTCTGGTATTTCTTTTCTTCCAGGTCCAAATGCTCGAGTTGCTCCCTTACGATGTACATATACTGTCTTGTTTATTTTTCCTACTGTGTGTTTTTCTTTTTTGATTATGTTGTGTGCAACGTCATATAATACATTTAAGCCTAAGGACTCTGCGTCTTGTTTAAATACGTTTTCAAAGGATTCTCTTACCCAATGTTGAATCATTTGTCTGTTTGTCCATGCATAGTTTGCTCCTGCTGCCATTGCTTTTAGATAATTTTGTCCTTCATCTGAATCTATTGGTGCGCATGCTAATTGTCTATCTGGTAAGTTTAGTTTTAATCTTTTTGCTGTTTTATCCATATCTCTTAGATTATCTGCACATATTTGGTATCCACAGCCTCTTGAACCTGTATGTATTAGTACTACTACTTGGTCTTTTTCTACACCGTATGCTTTTGCAGTTTCTTCGTCGTAAATATCATCTATTGTTTGTATCTCTAAGAAGTGATTTCCACTACCAAGTGATCCTAATTGGGGAATTCCTCTTCTTTTTGCTTTAGTACTTACTTTTTCAGGGTCTGCATTTTTCATACATCCATTTTCTTCCAGGAATTTTAAATCTTCTTCCCATCCATAACCATTTTCAATAGCCCATTTAGCCCCAAGTTGTAAAACATCATCTATTTCTGATTCTTTTAAGTGTTTTATTCCATTACTTCCAAGGCCTGATGGTATTTTGTTGAATAATTCATTTACAAGGTCTTTCATGTGTGGTTGTATGTCTTCTTTTGTTAGATTTGTTTTTAATAGTCTTACTCCACAGTTTATATCAAACCCAACTCCTCCTGGACTTATTACACCATTTGTCTCTGCAAATGCTGCTACACCTCCGATACTGAATCCGTATCCGAAATGTATGTCTGGTAATCCTATGGATCGTCTTTGAATTCCTTCTAAACATGCTACGTTTGCTACTTGTTCTATTGCTCCATCTTCTATTGTTTTAATGGAGTCCTCGTCTAGATATATTCTTGCAGGAACTCTCATATCATGTCTAGCTGATGAAGGTATTTCATATACACAGTCTCTTATCTTTTCTAAATCGGCTTTTCCTACCATGTTTTTCACTCTTTTTGTTTTTTATAGTTGTTATTGTTTTTTCTTATATTATGGTTAAATTATTTTATTTGTTTTATGTTTCTTGTTTCATCTTTCTTATATAATGTTTTTTATTTTCATTGTTATTATTATTTTTTTATTAGATTTTCGTTTTATTTGTCTAAAGTTATTATTTTTTTATAATCTGGTTATCGTATTGATTTTTTTGTTTAGATTTTTAATTTTGAATATTTGTTATTTTTTTATAATTTATATAAAAATTGTTTATTTTTTTCTAGTTAATAATTTGTTTTATTGTTAAATTGTCTATATCTTTTAATTTTGAATTCTTGAATGGGCTATTTTTCCGTGTTTTAATTAAAAACGCTTTTTCAGTTCTAATTTTTGTATATAGGCTAAGGAATAGTTTATATAGTTTAAATCATATATCAAAATATATAACTATTAATCATTACAATTTCTTTGTTCTTTAAAATTCGTGATGATTAATAGGGACAACATTTATATTGAGAATATTTGATTCATTAGAATTATGAAATCATAACATATTTTTAAGGTGAAATAATATGTTAAAAATTGAACATACAATTTGTCCCACATGTAGTGTAGGCTGTGGGTTAAATATCATAAGTAAAAATGATACAATAGTAGGAATAAACGCCTATAAAAATCACGAAATAAACGAAGGAAGAAATTGTAACAACTGTACAGATACAATAGAACTCTTCAAAAACAACAAAGAAGAATTATCTGAGGATTATGAGACAATATTAAACAAGGTGACAGATTTACTAAACTCAGCAGACAAGAGTAGAATAACAGTGATTTGTTCAGGAAGATTAAATAATGAGGATTTAGATAAAATAATATCTTTCACAAATAATCAAAAATACAATCTGATAACCTATGAATATAACTTCTCAAAGATAGATTCAGATATATTAGCATCCTATGAAGAAGTAGAAAAAGCAGACAAGATAATTACAATAGGAGATATATATCGTAACAATCCATTAATAGCACGTAGAATAATACATGCAAAAGAGAATGGATGTTACACAATTAATATTAACAACCATAAAAATTTAACTGCATACAACAGTGATGAATTTATCAATCTTGATGCATTCTCAGAAGTTATGGATACTGTGAAATCACAGGACTTAACCGACAACACAATAATAGTTGTTAACAAGGTTAGTTCAAACAAACAATATCAGGAACTAGTAGATTTTGTAAAAGAAAATAATATAAAAATATTACCTGTACTAAATCATCCTAATAGTTTTTCAGTATTAGAAAAAACAACGCCTTCTACAATACATGATCTGGTAGAGAAATGTAATAATTCTGATATACTAATACTAGTTGATGAAAATCCTGCAGAATATGTAGATAAAGAAATAGGTGCAGATAAAAAAATTATTTCATTTAATACTACAAAGAAATTATTCCAGGATTCAGATGTTAATATACCAGTACGTGCATGGTATGAACAAGAAGGTTCCTTTACTAATAATGAAGGAAAAACTCAGGAATTCATAGATACTATTCAAGATGATACAAATGAATTAAAAACAATACGAATGGTATTTGATGAACTAGAAAATGCATTATAATAAGGGTGGTAAAAATGGAGAAATACTTACAGGTTAAAGCAACAAATCCTGAAATATTAGAAAAAGCAGAAAATGGTGGAGCAGTAACATCTCTTCTAAAATTCTTATTAGAATCAAATACTGTTGAAGGCGTATTAAACATAAAAAAAGAAAAAGATGTATATGATGGTATACCAACATTCACAACTGATGCTGATGAATTAATAGAAACAGCAGGTTCACTTCACTGTGCTCCAACTATGATTTCAGATATAATTGCAAGACATCTTAAAGATGAAAAAATAGCAGTAACAACAAAACCCTGTGATGCAATGGCTATAGATGAAATCATCAAAAGATGTGGAATAAATAGAGATAATGTATATATGATAGGACTAAACTGTGGGGGAACAGTACAACCTATAGTAGCTGAAAAAATGATTAAATTATTCTATGATATTAATCCTGAAGAAGTAGTATCCGAGGAGATAAATAAAGGAAAATTTATTGTAGAATTAGCAGACGGAACAGAAAAATCAGTGAAAATAGATGACCTAGAAGATGAAGGTTATGGTCGAAGAGAAAACTGTCAAAGATGTGAATTAAAAATACCACGAAAAGCGGATGTAGCATGTGGAAACTGGGGATCCAGTAAAGGATACACCTTTGTAGAAATCAACACTCCAAAAGGAGAACAACTAATACAGAATGCAATAGACAATGGATACATAGAAGCCAAAGAAGCATCTGAAAAACAAATAAAAATCAGGAAAAAAGTAGAAAACATCATGATAAAGATGGCTAAGAAAACACAGAAAAAACAATTATAGTTTTTTACTAAAAGTTTATACCTAATGGATTATAAATGTATATTCATGGAAAAATTTAATAATAAAATTGAAAAACATTTAGAACTTTCAGAAATTTCAGACATGCTGAAAGAGTACAAGGAATATTACACTGTTTATAGGCGTCTTTTGTTAATTAACATGGTTGCAAATGGTGAAAGTATTGCTAAAGCCTCAAAAAACATTAATATTTCAAGAAAAACAGGCGAACGTTGGGTCAAACAATATAATGAAAATGGCGTTGATGGTTTATTTTCAAATTATTCCAATTGTGGAAGAAAATCATATTTAACTGATCAACAATTAAAAGAATTGAATGAAATCATAACTGGAAATGAAGAGAAATATAATTTAAAAGATGTACGAAACTTAATTAAAGAAAAATATGGTATAACATATAGTGAGAAGCAAGTATGGGTTATTACAAGACAAAAATTAAATTTAAACTATGGAAAACCATTCATTAAATACAACACACGTCCTAAGAATCCTGAAGAAGATCTTAAAAAAAACTAAAGACAACAGACATACAAACAGAATATTTTGCTTTTTTAGATGAAACATCTTGTCAAAATGTTCCAAATGTTACAAGAATATTATATGCTCCTGGAGAAAAAAATATACAAACAAAACATCCAGTAAAATTTGGAATAAATGTAACTGGATTTCAAGGAATCAATTGCAACTCATATATGGAGGTAAATACAAAAAACAATGCATTTCACTTTGTAATTACCTTATGCCATTACCGTATTGAAAACATGACTAATAGATTAGGTAAACAATTAATCAAAGATGCAATAAACAATGAAAACTTATCTGATGAAAAAATAAAAAAATATCTATCCTCTAAATCACTAAATGAAATGGATTTGATAAATAAAATCAATGATGAACTATATAATGACAATTCCAAACAAATTTCCATAGAAAAAATTCAAAAGATTTGCAGGAAAGAAGACAACAACAATTCAAGAAAAATAGGGTATGAAAAAAGATTAAGATTACTGAATAACCTATCAAATCCAAAAATAATGGAAATAAACTCAAAAGAAAAAAGAATAAATATTATTTTAGATAACGCAAGAATACATCATGCTAAAATTGTTGAAAAAGCCTGTGAAATATTGAACATAAATTTAATCTTTTTAAAACCATATTGCCCTGATTTAAATCCAATTGAAGATGTATGGCGTAAAATTAAATCTAAAATATATAAATCAATGTATGAAAATTTAAACAAATTAATAGAAATATTTGAACGTGAATTCTATAAAATAGTTGATTTAACATCATTTTACACAAATTGGGTTAATGAATATTTAGGTATAAACATTTGGTAAAATACTATAATAAACGAATATCCTGATGAAATGTCAGAAATATTCACAAGATGCTTAAAATGTTACAGATGCAGAGATGTATGCCCAGTATGTAATTGTAAAGTATGTTCATTAGAAAAACCATACTATGAAGAAGACCCATTTGCAGAACCAGACCCATTAATGCTACATGCAATAAGAATGGGACACATGGCATTTAGCTGTATAAACTGTGGTCAATGTGAAGATGTATGTCCAATGGAAATACCATTATCAAAAATCTTCCAAAAAGTACAATTAAAATATAGAGAAGAAACAGGATATATCTCAGGTGTAACTGAAGATAAACCTATGATGTATAGTGGAGAAAAAGAGGAAATAGTAGAATAAATTCTGGGTGTATTAAAATGGCAGATGAAGATTTAACAATTATAGGCTTTTGTTGTAATTGGTGTTGTTATGGTGGAGCAGATAATGCAGGAACAAGTAGGATGGCATATCCACCAAGTATTAGAATAATTAGAGTAATGTGTTCTGGTAGAATAAATCCTGAGATGATATTCAAAGCATTCCACGAAGGAGCTGATGGAGTATTTGTAGGGGGATGTCACTTAGGAGATTGTCACTATGATGCAGGAAACTACAAATGGAGAAGAAGAGCACATCTAGTCAGATTTATCCTTGATGAAATGGGTATAGATCAAAGAAGATTTAAACATGACTGGGTTTCTGCATCAGAAGGATCAAAATTCCAGAGAGTAATGAATGAATTCTATGATGAATTATCCCAAATGCAAGAACAGGGAGAACTTGCATCAAAATAAGTATCTCTCACCTATTTTTTTTTATAAGTCAACAATAAATCTAACATGATATAAATCATTTTCTTGAATAATTTCCATTTTATGATATGTTATAGCCTTAACTTCTGTTTTATAATTATATTTATTAGTATTATATATGTCACCAGAAATTGTGCCTTTTAAGATATAACCCTGTTCTGCAGGTTCTATGTTAATATTATATTCTGATGCAATGAAGTTTTCACTATCTAATAAAATAAGTAATTCTGTAACCCAATCATATAATAATCCATATTCATCCTCAGATTCTATAACAACATCTCTAATAGTAACTGGTTTTATTTTATCAATATCTGTAATAAGATTAAGAGTTGCTAAACCTGCATTTATATATGCATGGGTCATGTTGTCACTTTTTATATCAATACCAATATCTGCTGTAGTGTCAAAGTATTCAAAATCAAAATCTGTTTTTTTCATATTAATATATTATGAATATTAAAAATAAATAATTCATCATATTACTAATTGATTATTATTTTAATATTTTTTCTTTTATCATCTTTCCATAAGTATCATATAAGATGATTAAAACAACCCACATAATTATACAGATAATTGACAAGATCTTTATTTCTAAATTCATCTAATCCCCTGAAACAGTGGATAACAATATAAATAATATATTATATCATTAATCACATACTACTATTTAATTTAATAAAATTTGATATATAAAATCATCTTTTAATTTAAACTTGTATAACTTATTAAGCAATAGGAGTATGTTAATGACAGAAGAAAAACATGAAATACCTAGATATATTCAAGTTAGAAATGCTAGGGTTCATAACTTAAAAAATATTGATGTTAACATTCCACTTAATCGGATTGTAGGTATAGCTGGTGTTTCAGGTTCAGGTAAATCATCACTTGCATTTGGTATATTATATGCAGAGGGTTCAAGAAGATATCTTGAATCATTATCAACATATACTAGACGTCGTATGACACAGGCAACTAGAGCTAATGTAGATGATGTTTTATATATTCCTGCAGCACTAGCACTAAAACAACGTCCAGGTGTTCCTGATATACGCAGTACTTTTGGTACTGGAACAGAATTATTAAATGGACTTAGATTAATTTTTTCAAGATTAGCTAGTCACAGATGCCCTAATGGTCATTATGTACAGCCATCACTTAATGTTGCAGCTGAACAAGAACTAATATGTCCTGAATGTGGTGCACACTTTTTTGCTCCGTCTGCAGAAGATTTATCATTTAATAGTTCTGGGGCATGTAAAACATGTAATGGTACGGGTACTGTACGTACCGTTGATGAATCTACACTAGTACCAGATGAATCCTTAACTATTGATGAGGGTGCAGTTGCTCCATGGCAAACATTAATGTGGTCTTTAATGAAGGATATTGCACGTGAAATGGGTGTTAGAACAGATGTTCCATTCAAAGATCTTACAGATAAAGAAAAAGATATTGTCTTTCATGGACCTGCTGTTAAGAAGCACATGTTATATCAAAATAAGACAAGTGGTACATCAGGAGATATGGATTTCACATATTATAATGCAATTTATACAGTAGAAAATGCTTTATCAAAGGTTAAGAATGAAAAAGGAATGAAACGTGTAGCGAAATTTTTAAAACAAGATACATGTCCTGATTGTAAGGGGAGCAGATTATCTAGCCAGGCATGTGCTCCAAGAATATGTGGAATGAGTCTCTCAGAAGCTTGTAAGATGCCTTTAAATAAATTAGTTGAATGGGTTAAAGGGATACCTAGTACTCTTCCAGATGAAATGGAAAAGATGGGTGAACAAATCTGTGAATCATTTACAGATACGTCTTTACGATTACTTTCTCTAGGATTAGATTATATTAGTTTAGATAGACCATCCTCAACACTTTCTAATGGTGAAAGACAAAGAATGCAACTTGCAAGAGCAGTTAGAAATAGGACAACAGGTGTTCTTTATATTCTAGATGAACCATCTATAGGACTTCACCCTTCAAATCTTGAAGGTGTAAAAAAGGTGATGCAGGATTTAATTGATGATGGTAATTCTGTTATACTTGTTGATCATAATGTTAATATTTTATCTGAATCAGATTGGATAGTTGAGCTTGGACCTGAAGGTGGTTCTAATGGTGGAAATATTATTGCAGAAGGAACAATTGAAGATATTGTGAATAATGATAATTCTAGAATTGGAAAATATCTGCTAGGTAAGTCTCATATTGAAAAGGATATGGATATTAAAGAGAATGATATATTTAAGTTAGGTTCTATTAATTTGTCAACAGATAATATTCACACAGTTAAACCATTGGATATATCATTCCCAAAAGGTAGAATGACTGTTGTCACAGGTGTATCAGGTTCTGGTAAAACTACTTTGGTTTTAGAAAGTTTAGTACCGGCGTTAGAAGCAATACTTAATGATAAAAAAATGCCAAGTCATGTGAAATCAGTAGAAGCTGATGGTATTAGTGAAGTTAAACTTATTGATTCTACGCCTATTGGAATTAATGTTCGTTCGACTGTTGCTACTTATTCAAATATTCATGATAAGTTACGTAAAGAGTTTGCTAAGACAAGTGATGCTAAAGAAAGAAAATATAAGTCTGGTGATTTTTCTTATAATACTGGAAAACTTAAATGTTCTACATGTGATGGAACAGGTTCTATTACTTTAGATGTTCAATTTTTACCAGATGTTGAGATAACCTGTCCTGATTGTGGAGGTTCCAGATATTCTGATGAAGCACGGGAAATATACAGGCAATCAGAGAATGGTCATAAATATACATTACCTGATTTAATGGAATTAAGTGTTGATGAAGCATTAAATGTATGTAGTGATATAAAATCTGTACATAATAAATTGGAAGTTTTACATGATTTGGGTCTTGGTTATCTTACTTTAGGTGAACAGACTCCTGTATTATCAGGTGGTGAAGCACAGAGATTAAAGTTGGCTAGTGAGTTAAAGCATGGCCAATCAAATTCATTATTTGTATTTGATGAACCAACAATAGGATTACATCCATTAGATGTTAAAGTTTTACTTGATGTTTTTAGACAATTAGTAGATAATGGTGCAACGTTAATTGTGATAGAACATGACCTTGATGTAATTAGAAATGCTGATTATATTGTAGATTTAGGACCAGGTGGTGGTCTTGATGGTGGTAGGATTGTTGCTAAAGGTACTCCTAGTCAAATAAAAGATTTTAATGAAAGTATAACTGCAAAATATATTTAATAAGCAGTTATCTTATTTTACTCTTTTTTGTAAAATTATCTTTATTTTTTTATTAATTTTTTTTTAGTTATCATTTATTTTTTTGTTATCCTAAGCCCTCCTCCTGTATTTTTTTATGAAAAATTTCTGCTTTTTTGATTTTTAGGTGTTAGTTATCATGACCCTCTCCTTATTATTTTGCACTGGCCCATAGATTTTTGATGAAAAATGTAATAATTATTCTAGGGTTATCATGAATTTTTTTAGTTTTTATTAGCCCCTATTACTTATCATGTGCTCTTGCTATTACTTATCAATACCCCTTGCTTATTACTTCTCATGGCCTCTCGTTTTATTTATCAACACCCCTTTTATTACTTCTCAAATCCCCTTAATACTTATCATACGCGCTTAGATACCATTTATATTACTAAAAATAGATAGAAAAAGAATAGAAACTGATAGAATATGTACAAATAACATATCTAAGAAGTTTTTTGGAATAATAAAAATAGGTGTTAAAAATGTTTGAATCAATAAGAAAAAATAAAATTAAAACTTTAGAACCAAAAAGAGATTTAATCAATAATGACATTGATATAACAGAATATGATATGAGATCTGTTTTCACACTAATAGCAATAACAACATTATTCCTAGTATCCATGAAATTAGTATTAATCGCTGGTCACATATAATCCGAGTAAATAATCATACGTAAAAATTTATAAAAAAAGTGAGGTTAGAAAAATGTTAATCCCAGATAGAATTACAAGATACAAAATAGAACAAAATCTTAAAAATAATAAGAAGGTAATGAATGTTACTTTTTATAAAACAGGAAATAAGAAATTAGATTCTATGACATTCAATAAACAATCATAATTCTTTTTTCTATTTCAGTATTTTTTTATTTTTATACTGATAATTCAAAATCTTTTTCTTAGTAATTAACTTACTTATTTTAAAAAATATTAAGAGAATATAGTTTATACTCTTGGATTTTTCCGAGGTAAATTGTCACGTATTTCTTTACCATCAAATCTTAAGTTAATATAACGTGAATTGCCCTTCTGTCCGGCACCAGTATAAGTTGTGTCAATTAATCTTAGAAATTCTAATTTATTGATTAACCTATTATATGTAGCATAACTGATTTTCTTTTCCCGGTTGTATTCCTTGAATAGTTCACCGGATGTTATATTCTTGGTTGTGATT
This sequence comes from Candidatus Methanosphaera massiliense, assembly GCF_028890305.1. NCBI lineage: Archaea > Methanobacteriati > Methanobacteriota > Methanobacteria > Methanobacteriales > Methanobacteriaceae > Methanosphaera > Candidatus Methanosphaera massiliense. The sequence continues at coordinate 1,599,570 of NZ_JARBXM010000001.1, read as the reverse complement.
CTTGTGATGAATCTTAATAGGTCTTGTTCCTTTTCAGATAATGTATCTAATACATATTTTAAACTTACACTATTGGCAGAGTTAAATGCCTTTTCAACATCTTCATTTGTTATGATTTTTGATGCTTTTACTTCAGCATTATTTCCACTTATACGTAGTAAGTCTATTCCTAATCTTAAATCACCACGTTCATATGTATACATGGCTATTTTTTCTATTAAATCCTTACTTATTACTGTTGGATAAAATCCTATTCTAGCTCTTTCTTCAAGTATTTTATATGTTTCCTCATATGTGTATGGCTTGAAGTTTATCTCATTTGCATTGAATATTGATCCAACATTTTTATCCAGGACGTATCTGAAGTCAACATCCGATAGAACTGCAAATATACCTGTACGTACTCCTTCAAATGATTCATGTGCTCTTAGTATATCATAGAACACCTTGCTTATGACATTGCCCTGAAACAGGTAATTTATATCATCTAATGCAACTATTAATGCCTTGTTTGAATCATATAACTCATTCATTATATTATTATATATACGTGCAAAGGGCACTCCTGTTTCTGGTGGAGCATGTCCAAGTATTTTTTTATGTATTTGTGAAAATATATCGAATTTTGTTGAGTGAAGTTGACAATTAACATATACACAGATTATATCATCGCCACAATCATACTCTGCCATTTCAAATAACTTCTTAATAGCTGTTGTTTTTCCTGTTGCTGGTGGTCCTAGGATTATATTATTTATAGGTTTTCCACCCTGTAATGCTGGTCTTAATGATAATGCCATTTCTTCCATTTGTGGCTGTCTTAGTTTGAAATTTTCAGGTAAATAATCAGAGTTAAAGACAGTTATATCTTGAAATATTGTTTCATCATGAAGTAAAATATCATTCAAATCCATCTATTTTCGCCTTCCTACTATATTTATATTATACTTCCAATTGCAAATGATATGAATGCTATGAACATTCCTATTTTCATGTATGTTGAAATTTTATGTAACTTTTCTTTTGATTGATCTTTCAGAGCTAGCACTGCTGAATATATGAATATGATGTCAGCAATTAATACTATTACTAAATAGGATATTGTGAATATGTTTAGAATATATAGTATTGGACTAAGTAGACATGTTAGTATATTTAATATTACAGCTACTATTATTGCATTTCTTTTACCATATACTATGGGGAATGTATGTGCATGTTCTCGGAGGTCTCCCTCAACATCTTCAGCATCCTTTATGATTTCTCTGGATAATGTCATTAGGAATGCAAATAATCCTATTAACATACTGACTATAACATCGCCTGTTATTAATCCACCGAATACAAAGGTTAGACTAGTAAGTAAGGATACTGTTATATTGCCTATAAGACATCTTCTTTTAAAATCATATGCATATACTATCATAAGTATGGTACATATTATTACCATTACTCCGTTTTCAATTGATATAATAAATCCCATTATTATTGCTATTATAAATAGAATTAGACTATAATACAATGCGGTTTTTAGTTCTATTTTACCTGATGGTATTGGTCTGTATGGTTTATTTATTTTATCAATTTCATAATCACAATAATCATTTATAGTATTTCCGGAACCAGTTGCAATAAATACTGTTATAGCTCCAAGTATGATTTCCCAGTTGTATGTATGACCTATGATTGCCATGAGCAGTACTGCTATAAGTGCCATCATTGCATTTCCAGGTCTTAGTATTTCAATATAGGGATTCATGTATTATATCACCTATAACTTATTGTTGCTAGAAATTTTAATAATAATTTAGTATATGTTTGATTATATTAATAAGATATTTCATAGATACTGGGGCTATCTTTTCACTTATTGATTTTAATTATAGTGTTTAGTTCCTCTTGTGGTAAGTATTCTATTATATGGAGCTAGGATGTAGGAGTAATTTCTATATGTAATAAGATACATAATAATATAATATATTATAAGAATTGTGATTATAATATGTGGTATAAGCATAAAGTATATATTATATTAAATAGATAGTAATTAATAACTAATTTTTAACATACTTAAAACTGTGAGCGAATGAGTATCTCACTCATTAAGGAGTTTTAAATTAGAATATTATTTTATTATATAAATTATATTTTAAGGTCATTTAATCAGACAACAAGTAATCATAGTCTATTAAGTTAATTGGATTATCCTACTTGGAATGGATGGTTAAAAAACCAGATGATAATGGAGGAAATTAAATGGCAAATTCAGTATATGTAAAATTTGAAGTACCAAAAGAAATAGCTGATAAAGTATACGAAGCTTTAGAAATAGCAAGAGATACCGGTAAAATAGGAAAAGGAACAAACGAAGTAACAAAAAACATTGAAAGAAACAATGTTGCATTAGCAGTTATTGCTGAAGATATTGAACCAGCAGAAATTGTTGCACACTTACCTATTTTAGCAGAAGAAAAAGAAATTCCTTACGTATATCTTCCAACCAAAGAAGAATTAGGAGAAGCTGCAGGACTTAACGTAGGTACAGCATCTGCATGTATAATCGATGCTGGTGAAGGTCAAGAACTCGTAAACGAAATAGTCGAAAAAGTTGCAGAACTCAAAAACTAATCATGATTGGACCTATACTAGGAAAATAAAGTATCTATATTTAGAAGTATGCTTTTAGTGTTAAAAATTTTACAATAAAGATAGATTCATATAATAAATTAAATATTCAAAATGGGTATTAATTTAACAGAATATTTCTTTCTTTAAATTTTTTTAAATTATTCTAAAACACTTCGCTATTATAATATTTTATTTAACCAATCAAAATTTGATAAGGTGATTATATGGAAGACGGAACTCCAGCAGAAGTTATCGAAGTTTTAAAAAGAACAGGAATGACTGGAGAAGTAATGCAAGTAAAATGCAGAATACTTGATGGAAGAGATAAAGGAAGAATACTCACTAGAAACGTAATGGGCGCTATCAAAGAAGGCGACATTTTAATGTTACTAGATACAATAAGAGAAGCTAAAGAAATCAGAACTCCATAAGTATGGATGTTTTTTGATTAACTTTTATTGTGAAGAATATTCTTTTATATATTTAATAGGAGTTTAAATATGAGAACATGTTCATTCTGCGGAGAAGAAATACCAGAAGGTACAGGAAAAATGTATGTTCGTAGAGATGGATCAATTTCTTTCTTCTGCAGCAGCAAATGTGAGAAAAACAGTAAACTTGGCAGAATACCAAGAAAAGTTAAGTGGGTTAAACAATGAAACAAAGAACATTTACCATGTTAAAACCTGATGCAGTTAAAAGGAGATTAACAGGTGAAATTTTAACCAGGTTTGAAAAACGTGGATTAAAAGTAATAGCAGCAAAAACTCTCATGATTTCAGATGACCTTGCAAAAACACACTATGGTGAACATAGTGATAAACCATTTTTCAATGATTTAATCTCATACATCACTAGTGGACCAGTATTTGCTATGGTCTTAGAAGGCGATGACGTAATAAGCTTAGTCAGAAAAATGGTTGGTGCAACAAATCCTAAAGAAGCAGATGTAGGAACTATTCGTGGAGATTATGGAATTGACACAGGTAGAAATATAATTCATGCTTCAGATTCAGAGGAATCAGCACAAAGAGAAATTAATTTATTCTTCGATGAATCAGAATTCTGTGATTACGAATTACCTGACGAAGATATAATTTACGAAGAGCCATAAGAATTTATTTCTTTCATTAGCTCTTTTTTGCTATTATTGAAAATGTAGATATATATTTATGAAGTCATTGGAATTAATCAATACTTCAGAACCCAAAACAATATTTATTTTAATTTACGCGTAAAAAAATAATAGAAAAATATATACACATTATTGATTAGGACAATAATTCATAAAATATAGAAAAATAAGTGTGTTCTACAAGGGATAGTAACATTTTTCAGGGACATTCATATAGATTATAACAGATGTCAGTATTAACACTTAATTAAATTATAGAACAAATGCTTATTTAACCTACTGTTAAATAATTTAGTTAATAAGCCTTAAATCTAGTTTAAGGTGTAAAGTAATATGTTTTTTAGGGAGATAAAGAAATGAAAACTAGATCACCTATAGTATCTGTTTTAGGTCATGTAGACCATGGAAAAACTACTCTTTTGGATAATATAAGAGGTAGTACTATTGCACTTAAGGAAGCGGGTGGTATTACTCAGCATATAGGTGCAACTGAAATTCCAATGGATGTCATTTCATCAATTTGTGGTGAGTATCTTGATAAAATGAATATTCAGAATGAATTACCAGGTTTATTTTTCGTAGATACACCAGGTCATGAAGCTTTTACAACACTACGTAAACGTGGAGGAGCATTAGCTGATTTAGCTATACTTATTGTTGATGTTACAGAGGGTTTTAAACCTCAGACATATGAAGCTTTAAATATTTTAAAGGCATCTAAAACACCTTTTGTTGTAGCTGCTAATAAAATAGATAGGATACCAGGATGGAATTCTATACCTAAAACATCCTTTAGTAAAGTTATTAAAGAACAACATAAGAAAGTAGCATTTGAATTAGACCAGAAAATCTATGAATTAGTAGGAATACTACATGAGGAAGGATTTGAATCAGAACGTTTTGACAGAGTGAATAATTTTGCTAGTCAAATCACAATAGTTCCAACTAGTGCAGTAACTGGTGAAGGATTATCTGAATTATTAACTATGCTTATAGGATTAGCATACCAATACCTTAGTGAACAACTACAGATAGAGGAAACAGCACCTGCTTCTGGAACAGTATTAGAAGTAAAGGAAGAGAAAGGATTAGGATTAACCATAGATACAATTCTTTATGATGGAGTTCTTAATAAGAATGACCACATAATGATGTTGACAAAGGATAATAAAGTAATCTCAACAAAGATTAGGTCACTACTAAAGCCTAAGCCTTTAGAAGAGATAAGAGAATCTAAAACCTTATTTGAGGACACTGATCATATTGTAGCGGCAGCTGGAGTAAAAGTGGTTGCACCGCATGTAGATGATGTTGTATCTGGTTCACCATTAAGAGTAGTTAATGATGAAAAATTAGGTATTGAGGATGAATTACTATCAGAAGTAGATAATATAAGAATACAAACAAATGATGTTGGTATAATAGTAAAAGCAGACACACTTGGTTCTCTAGAAGCACTCATTAATATTCTTGATCAAAAGGACATACCTATAAAATCAGCAGAAATCGGTGACATTTCCCGTAGGGATATAATTAATGCATCAATAATGGCTGAGGAAGATGAGAAGTATGGTGTAGTTATAGCATTTAATGTTAACATACTACCATCAGCAGAGGAAGAATTGAATAATGATCAGGAAGTTATAGTATTCAGAGACAGTGTAATTTATCAATTAACAGAAGATTACATGCACTGGATAGAGACGGCTAAAGAACGTCAGAAAAAACAAAGACTCAACGAAATCGTACGTCCATCCAAGATAAGAATAATACCAAAACTAGTATTCAGACATAGTAAACCTGCTATAGCTGGAATAGAAGTTATGTCCGGTATTATTGAAAGAGGAGTAACACTCATTAATGAGAAAGGTCATGAAGTAGGTGTAGTAGAAAGTATGGAAGACAATGGAGAAAGTCTTCAAAAAGTTTCAAGAGGTTCCCAAGTTGCAATGGCAATAGGTGGTGCAGTATTTGAAAAAGACTTTGAAGAAGGCGATGTACTATACGTGGACATGTCTGAAAGAAATCTATTTGCATTAGAAGATGAGTTTGGAGACAAACTATTGGATGACGAAATACTTACATTAGATGAGCTCAAGGAAATCAAACAAAATACTGAAGACCCTAACTGGGGTATAATAAGAACTGATTGGAGCGAACTTGACACTTTAGATGAAGATGAGTATGAAGATTTCTACTAAATCAATAAGATGACGCAGTAGATTTAAATATTATTAGAAAAGAAACTTACTAAAACATAAAAAATTAAAAGGAGACATAGAATGGTATACAAAGTAGTAGTATCAGATGAAGATGTAACCTACCAATTAGAGTTAGATGATAAAGATGCAAAAGTTGTAAACGGACTTAAAATTGGAGAAGAATTCAACGGTGGAGTTCTTGGATTAAAAGGTTACAAATTAAGAATTACTGGTGGATCTGACAAAAACGGTTTCCCAATGAAAGCAGATGTAGATGGAACCAGAAGATTCAAAAGTCTTGTAAGTGAAGGAACAGGATTTAAACCACAAGTAAAAGGATTAAGAAGAAGAAAAACAGTACGTGGAAACACAATTGCTGATGATATCTCACAAATCAATGTTAAAGTTTCAGAAAGAGGAGAACAAACACTAACTGAAATCTTTGCAGAACCAGAAGAAGAACAAGAAGAATAGGTACACTATTAATTAATCATAATTAATAGAATATCTATACTATGGAGGTGTAACTTATGAAAGTACAATCCGAGATAAATATTGGATTAGTAGGTCACGTTGATCATGGTAAAACAACATTAACCAAGGCCTTATCTGGAATATGGACTGATACACACAGTGAAGAAGCAAAAAGAGGTATTTCAATTAGGTTAGGTTATGCTGATATAACATTCAGAAAATGTACTGAATGTGAAGCACCTCAATGTTACACTACAAAAGAAACTTGTGAACACTGCGGTTCTAAAACAGAGGTACTTAGAAAAGTATCATTTGTAGATTCACCAGGACACGAAACTTTGATGGCAACAATGCTTTCAGGTGCAGCAATAATGGATGGAGCTATCCTTGTAATAGGAGCTAATGAACATTGTCCACAGCCACAAACTAAAGAACATTTAATGGCTTTAGATGTAATTGGTGTTAAAAATGTTATTGTTGTCCAGAATAAAATTGATACTGTACCTAAAGAGAAGGCAATAGAAAACTACTATGAAATCAAAGAATTTGTAAAAGGAACATGTGCTGAAGGAGTACCTATAATACCTATATCAGCTCAACAAGGTGCTAACATTGATATATTAATTGAAACTATTCAGAAATATATTAAAACACCAAGAAGATCACTACGTAAAAATCCTAAATTATATGTAGCAAGATCATTTGATATAAATAAGCCAGGTACACACCCAAAGAAAATTAATGGTGGAATCATTGGAGGATCACTAGTACAGGGAAAACTCAAAGTTGGAGAAGAAATTGAGATTAAACCTGGAATCCAAGTAAAGCACAAAGGAAAATCTGAGTGGAGAAGTTTAACATCAACTATCACAGGACTAGAAGCAGCAGATAACTTTGTTGATGAAGTAGGTCCTGGAGGTTTAATTGGTGTAGCTTTACTATTAGATCCAGCATTAACCAAAGCAGATTCATTATCAGGTTCCATAGCTGGAAAACCTGGAACACTACCACCAACGATTCAAGGATTTACAATGAAAACTCATTTACTTGATCGTGTAGTAGGTACTAAGGATGAAACAAAGGTAGAACCTATACATTCCTCTGAAAACTTAATGATAAATATTGGTACAACCACAACTGTCGGACTTGTTACAAGTGCAAGAGGAGATATTGTTGACGTTAATCTAAAACTACCAGTATGTGCAGAGGAAGGACAGCGCGTAGCATTAAGTCGTCGTGTAGGAGCCAGATGGAGGCTTATTGGTTATGGTATCATCACAAAATAGAGCAGTTGTTGATACAAATTTTTGATGATGATGATTCAATTAGATGTTGATGTAGTCACTGATTTGAAGAATCTACTACCATCATATTATGATTTAATTGTACCATCACTTGTCATAGATGAATTGGCCAAACTCAAAAAGAAATCTAAAGGAAAGGATAAGATAGCAGCATCAGTTGCATACAAGATTGCATGTAACGAACCTTTCAAAAATGTATATATAAAGAAAACAGATCATGTAGATAATCTATTACTAGATTACTGTACAGATAATGATGTTCTATGTACAAATGATAGAATTCTTCGTAAAAGAGCAAGAAAAAGAGGAATAACTGTTATATATCTAAGACAACACAGATTTCTAGAAGTAGATGGTTATATAAAACGAAACTCTACCGATGATAACTAAATAAGTTTAAATATATTATAGAATTAAATAAGAAAAAATAAGCCAAAATGAGGGTATTAAATGTACGAAATAGCAACTATTGAAGATACAGTAAGAGTACCACCTAACATGTTTGATCAACCACTAGAAGAAGTGGCTGCTAAAATACTTAATAGAAAATATGTAGGTAAACTAGATAAAAAATTAGGTATATTAATAATGGTCACAGACGTACTTGAACATAATCAAGGAAAAGTTGTAATTGGTGATGGGTCAGCATTTTATCATATAAAATTTGATGCATTATTCTATAAACCAATGTTACATGAAGTAATTGATGGAGAAGTTATTGAAATAATCGAATTCGGTGCTTTTGTAAGAATTGGTCCAATGGATGGATTAGTACACGTTTCACAGATTACTAATGATTACATAAACTATGATGTAAAACGTGGAGCTTTACTAGCTAAAGAATCTAATAAATCCTTAGATGAAACCGACTTTGTTCGTGCAAGAATAGTAGCATTAAGTTTAAAAGGTAATTCTACAAAAGATTGTAAAATAGGATTAACCATGAGACAACCAGGACTTGGTCGTTTCGAATGGATTGAAGAAGAAAAAATGAAAAATAACAAAAATTAATATTTAAGGAGAATTACCATGGCTGAAAGAGCATGTCCAAGATGTAAACGTGTTACATTCGACAAAGTTTGTCCAGTATGTGGTACAAATACATCAGATAATTGGACTGGATTAATAGTAGTGATTGATCCTGATGAATCAGATCTTGCAAAGGAATTAAACATTAATATTCCTGGAAGATATGCATTAAAAGTCAGAGAGTAAATAATAAGGAGATTAATTGTGCTTAAACTACCAAAATTTTTAAGAAAAGAATTAAAAAAACCATTAGGTGAATTGCACAAGTCTATCAATTTAATTGAAAATCCACTACAAGAACAATTATCCGAAAATAAACTTATAATTGGTATAGGTGATGTCACAACTAGGAATCTTGTGGATAATAATTTACAGCCGCAGATATGTATAGTTGATAATAAAATTGAAAGACATCCTGTACAGAATGAATTAAATCATACTGATAACATTAAACATGTTAATAATCCAGCAGGTGTAATAACTGATGAATTAATTGATGTATTAATTGATTCAATAAACCATGCTACAAGTGATAATCCTGTTATCATAGTAGTAGAGGGTGAAGAAGATTTAGCAGTGCTACCCTGCATATTAAATGCACCAAAAGATACCATGATTCTTTACGGACAACCTAAAGAAGGTGTTGTTTTGGTTAAAGTTAATGAAGCCTATAATCAGGCTCTTGAATATTATAAACAATTAATTAAGGAATAACGATAATATGGAAATTAAAATCATTGAAAGAAAAGAAAACCCATTATTAAATAGGACTGAAATTAAATTTGAATGTGAATATCCTGCAGAAGGAACACCTAAGATATTAGATGTAAAACATAAACTTGTTGCATTAGAAGACTCATCCAACGATCTCCTCGTGGTGGACAGCATGAAGCCTAGTTACGGAGTTACAACAGCAGTTGGATTAGCTAAAGTTTATGATTCCGTTGAAAAATTAAATGAAATTGAAACTAAATCAGTAATAGCAAAGAATGAAGAACCTGAAGAAGAACCTGCAGAAGAAACAGAAGATGCAGAATAAATACTACAACAAGAGGATTGATTATAATGTCAAAAAAATATGAATTATATGAAGTAAAAGATGGTAAACTTATAAGAAAAAATCCTGAATGTGTAAGATGTTCACATGGTATCTTCATGGCAGACCATGGTGACAGATATGCATGTGGTCGTTGTGGATACACACAATGGAAAAATGAATAAATATATATTATGAATTACATAATATTTTATAGAAACACGAATCCGAAACACGAATCTAAAAATACATAAAACATATATTTAAAAATTTTTCTCCACCCACTTTTTATATTATTTTTAATTATCAAATTGCAATTTTATTTATCTGTTGATTTTTATCTTTTTATAAAAGTTTTAATAATTCATATTCATAAATATATTAACTAAATAATAATAATTAACGTGATTATCATGGATTTAACAGATATTATATATAAACGTCGTTCATCTCGTGATTTTACCGATGAGAAAATAAGCTCTGATATAATGGAGTCTATTACTAACTTTGCAGATAATTTAAAACCACTCGTACCAGGTATCAAGACTAGTTATGAAATAGTAGATAATAGTCAGGTAACATTACTACTTAATTGGAGAGCACCTTACTATGTAGCAATATTCTCTGAAGAAAAAGAATATTATCTTGAAAACAGTGGATTCATGTATCAACAACTTGATTTATATCTTCAAAGTATTGGTTTAGGCTCATGTTGGATTGGATTAGGAAAAGTAAAATCCAGTGTCCAGAAAGATTCCCAGAAATTTATTATATTAATAGGATTTGGAAAAGTAAGGACAACTCCATACAGAGAATTATCTGAATTTAACAGATTATCATTAAATGATATTTCAGATATCAACGATGAAAAACTAAAACCAGCACAGTATGCTCCATCAGCTTCAAACAGTCAGCCATGGTACTTCACTCATGATAATGACATATACCATGTATATCGTCGAAAAAATAATATCATCAGAAGAAAGTTCATGGATAAATTTAATAAGGTGGACATAGGAATATCATTAGCACACATGTATCTTACAAATAAGGATACCTTTGAATTCATTAACTGTAAAGAAAATAAAAAGATTGACGGCTATGAATATGAATGCAGTTTTAAGATATAAGTAAACTCGCCGTAACATAAAATAATTAGATTTTATAAATATATACATAACAAAAGGGAATAATATAACCTTATATTAAATAATTATAGGAAGTTGATAACATGGATCTTAGAGCAGGACGTTTTGATGGACAAATGACTGATGACGCCGCAGCATTTTCATCATCAATAGAATTTGATAAACGAATATTTGAAGCAGATATTAAATGTAACAGGGCACATACAACAATGCTCATAGAAGAGAAAATCATACCTGAGGAATCTGGAAAAAAGATACTAAAAGCATTAGATAAACTAGAAGAAGAAGGAATAGATGCATTAGATCTTAACCCATCATTTGAAGATATTCATATGGCATTAGAGGATTATGTAACAAATGAAATTGGTCCAGAAGCAGGATTTATGCACACAGCAAAAAGTAGAAATGACCAGGTATGTACAGATATCAGATTAACCTTAAAAGATGAAATAGAAAATACTATAAATAACATTAAAGCCTTCATAAAAACTATTGTAGAAATGGCAAAAGAAAATACTCATACATTATTTATAGCATATACCCACCTTCAACATGCACAGCCAACAACATTTGGACATCATCTAATGGCATATGCTAATGAACTAAGAAGAGACTGTGAAAGATTAATGGATACATATAAAAGAGTAGATATGAGTCCATTAGGATCAGCAGCATTAACCACAACAGGCTTTCCAATAAACCGTGAAAGAACAGCACAGCTACTAGGATTTAGTCAGGTAATGGATAATAGTATTGATGGAGTAAGCAGCAGAGATTTTGCAGCAGAAGCAATATTTGACTATGCAATGTTATCAACAACACTAGGAAAAATCTCTGATGAAATTGTAATATGGAGTAGTTATGAATTTAGAATGGTTGAATGTTCAAATCAATATTCTTCAACATCATCAATAATGCCACAGAAGAAGAATCCTGATATAGCAGAGTTAGCACGTGGTAAAAGCACAATAGCTTATGGTGAGTTAATGACAGTCCTATCAATGATTAAAGGTATTCCTCATAGTTATAATAGGGATTTACAGGAAGTAACTCCGCACTTATGGAATGCTATTGATAATACTAATGATATTCTGGGAATTGTACATGGAATGTTAAGTACATTAACAATTAATAAGGATAGGACAGAGGAATTAGCTGGTGCAAACTTTGCTACAGCAACAGAATTAGCTGATGTTATGGTTAGAGAAAAAGAGCTTCCATTCAGAACAGCTCATAGAATAGTAGGTAGAATAGTATCAGAGGCTATAGCTGATAATATCACAACGAAAGACATTGATAATGATTATGTTAATAAGGTATCTGTTGAGGTTACAGGTGAACCAATAGATTTAGGTGAAGATTTAGTAAGACAAGCACTTGATCCACTTAAAAATGTTAAATCAAGAACTGTTAGAGGCGGATGTGCACCTGAAGCTGTTGAAGAAGCAATTAAAAATATGGAAAACTTTTTAAAAGAATAATAGTGATAATTAATAAATATTTTTATAATATGTTTAAAAAAAATATTAGGGATGATTATTTTGGATGATAATAAAAAAAATTTATATTTATATGTTATACTGATTATCGTAGGATTTCTCTTATTAATCTATCCACCATTAGTAGCATATATTTTAGGTTTATTCTTAATAGGATATGGAGTTCTTGAAATAATTAAATAGTATTAATTAAATCAAGAGCTTCACCAGGCTCAAGTATACCTGCACGTGTTTCCCGTAGTACTCTTTGTATTGAAAATGGCCTATATTGCGGATATTTCTTATGAACCTGTACTACTAGGGGACATCCATACCCTTTTATTATATTTACTGAATATTTTGTTACAATATCTTTTATTTCTGTTTTTTCCATTCTAAATAATGCAGGTAGGTTTATTCTGATAATATCCTCTTTTTTTGTTATTGATTGTGATCCTGTGGATAATAAATCACCATATGTCATTATGGGTATTTCTTCTTGTTTTACTTTGTTTAACACTACTTCTTCTATATGACTAGAACATCTGCCACATGGATGAATTTTACCACTTAATGCATCCTGTATTATGGGAGTCATGTCTGTTTTAACATATTCATGCGGTACATCTATCGTAGTTGTTAGGTTATTTATGTTACGTCTGAATTGGTTAGGTAGTATTATTGTACCGGGATCCACTGTTACAGCTAGTACATTAAATCCTAATGCCTTTGATAGTATGGTGGAAAAACTACTGTCTACTCCTCCTGATAATGCTACAACTATTTTTGCATCTTGTACGGGTTTTCTGTTAATGTTTTCTTCAATATATTCCTTGAGTGTAGTGTTATTGTATGGTGTTTTTTCTCTTAGTTTCAATAAATCATATAAGTTATCAAATGGTTCTAAACATTCTTCCGGAATAATATTGTTATCTAGTATTTTTTTCACATGTTTTACTGATAATCCTAGTTGATATTCTTTTAGTATTATGTCAGTATAGGATATTACATGGATTGATTTAACTTTTAATTCTTCTCTTAGTTTTCCCACTACCCATCCACCTTTTCCTATTATTATTGATTTTTCAGGCCTATCTGGTGTTATTATTGTTAATTCATCATTATGGTAGTGTAGTTCTTTTATTTCTGGTTCTACCTGGTCATGTCCTATTTCTTTTCTTATTCTCATTATTTTTTTTATTATTTCTTCTTTAGTGTACATGATAATCTAATCTCTTTCATATATTCTTAGCTTGTATGTTGTTTTGTTATTATCATATATTACATGATATCCCTTTATGGATTGTAGTTTACTTGTTGAATCTATATAGTACTTAGCATGTATAGTGTTTAGTTTGTTTTCTAATGTATCATTATTTGCTTCCAGTACTCTTGGTATTGTGGAGTATGTATATTTTTTCAGATACCATGAGAATGATACTCCTCTATCTGAGGATATGTTATAGTTGTCTATGTTTTCGTCATAGTTTTGTAGCCATTGTGCTGCTTGTTTTTCTTCATGTGTGTGTGGGTTTTCATGTGTCATTGATGATATATAGTTTGCATTTATTGGTATGAGTATTAGTAGTATTATTGTTAGTATGATTAATGGTGTTTTCTTGTTTTTTATTTTCAGTGTTTTTGTAGTGTCTTGTATTCCTTTTATCATGAAGTATAGTAGGGGTATGAGTGTTGGCATAATGTAACGGTCTACTTTTACTGGATGGTATGAATGCATTATAAGGAAAATTCCCATCCATATAAACATAACTATGTCCAGTTTATCTACGTTATTTGGGAAGAACTTATAAGATAATAACATTATACCTATAAAAAGTAATTCTGTGAAGATATAAGATATATGAGTATAACTAATTATGGTAAAAACTGATAAAATGATAATAATACCAAACTTCAAATTCCATCTGTCAATACTTTCATCACGTCTTATTATATCAAATATAAATGATATTACACCAAGTATGGCACATAATAACATTACATAAGATAGGAATGTCGGATTATTAACAGCAGTAGTTAACATCATAGAATACTGTGAACTAGCACTCCAGCAAGTTAAAATCTCGGGTAAATGTTGAAGATAATAGAACGGATTTAGTTCATATCCCACATTAACACTAGAAACCTGATTACTATTAGAGACCTCGACAAACTGGCTAAGGAAAGGAATAGATCCCTGACTTATAAGATAAACTGCCATTATCACGGCAAGTGTAACTATCATGAAAGCTATTAATTTAAATATGTTATTCTCTTTGCACTGGGTATGGAACTTATCATGATTAAGCCCAAGATAACATAACATAACCAGAAGTATGAAACCCTCTGTAAATCTGGTGAAAAATGCAAATACAAATAATATAAATGCAAGATAATAGTATTTAAAATCCTTATTTAATCCCTGTATTGTGAAATATATAGCCCATACACTGAAGGTAAGAGCTGGAGCATCATTAGATCCGCTGACAGCCCATGTAACTATAAGAGATAACATTGAAAGAATGATACTTCCAATAAAGGATACCTTTGGACTATATTTTTCATTAAATAATTCATAAACACCAATAATTAAGAGGAAAAACAGAACACCTGAAACAATAAACATGCTTGTTTCGGATATAAAGCCTAACCTGAAGGGTATTGATGTTAATAGGGAGAGTACTGGCGGAACACTTAGCTGACTACCAATATTAATATTAGCAAATAGTAATGCATCTTGAAGATATACGAATATATCCCAGTAACTAACTCCAATAACACTTTGACAATAAACTAGAATTCCAGTATATACTAACATGAATAATGCTAGAATTACTAATAGCTTATCTTTTAAAGTATCTATGTGGATGTGTTTCATCACTATTCACCTCCTATTTTATCATAATTACTTAATGTCCTGTTCAAGTAATCCCTGTATTCCTGTGTTGTTAAATTTTTATCAGTGTTCTCTAATAAATAATTATTTTCATATATTGTCACATCACCTATACGCTTAATAGCAGTTAATCCTGGATAATTACCATCAGTAACCTTGTTAGTCTCAATATAATATGATGCTGGGCTATGTGAACTATTACTTGCCAGTATCTGCTTTGAAAATTCTAATGAGCTATTTTCAACATTGGTATCTGGAACTCCTCTCTGAATATACAGGTTAAGATACCATGTAGCTCCCGGCCAGTTATCAGAATATATGATAGTTGTATTATTTAACGGTGCATGTGTCTCATTTAGCCAGTAGCATGCATCTTCAACATCCTTATAATGATTATTTTGTGGGATACTGCTTACAAATGCCAGACTGTTTATCACCAGAAGCACAATTATTGCAGCTGTTAATATTGTAGTTGGCTTAACATTCTTAGCTGTAATCTTATCGTCAACGTAATTATAAATACTATTTACTGCATTTGCTATGAAGTATGCGATAAATGGAAGTACTGTTATGAAATATCTATCATTTTTAGTGGATAGTATGGATTGGAATACTATGTAGATTACAAATAATGAAATCATTAGCAAGTCATAGTCTAGTGTGTCAATATTATACTGATATAATGTTAGCCATATTAGTCCCATTATTATAAAGAATAGAATAAATGTTGTAATATATGATACTTGACTTAATGTTATCAAACAAGCTATACTTAGAATTGCTACTGTTATGAGTAATAGGATATTTATTGTTGTAAAGTATTTCTTGTCACTGTTTTTAATAATTTTATATGTTTGGTATAATATAACTACAAATCCTAATATCATTAGTATGATGTATAAGTATGATAGTGTTGTTGGTATGTTACCCATAGGGTTAACTACTGCATTGAATGTGGATCTTAGGGGTATTGTGCTTGATAAGTAGTTAGGGATGTGTGTGATATAGTACCATGTGTCAGGCAGATATCCTGAATCCATAACTTGAGTGTTTGAAACTGTTCCACTAAATTGTCCTAAAAATGGAAATGGTGTTCCAAGCACCTTATTAAACTGGTTTAAGAACCAACTTATACTTATTACTCCTAATATAAATCCTATTATTATATCTCGTATTTCTTTTAAGTTTATTCTATTGATTATTAAATAAAATACTATTGCAAATGCCATTATACCAGCAGTATATCGTGTCAGGAATGAATAGGCAGCTATAGGTAATGCTATGTAGTATATTTTAGTATTGTATTTATGTGCTGCTAGTATCAGGTATATTGTTGCAAGGGTACCTGATACTCCTATAATATCATTTCCACCAATGGCAACCCATGAGAATAATAGGGTAAATGTTGCATATATGAAACTTCCAACAAGACTGACATTTTCGTTAAATTTGAAGCGTAGTATTAAATATAGGAAGATTACTCCCATTATGTATGCTATTACATCTACATTGAATATTGCTTCCTGGAATGTATGATGTGTGATTAGAAATATCTTTGCCAGAATCATTGGTAGAACAGGTGCAATACTAGACACATCACCCCATCCCATTTTTGCAAAATTACGGCCGTTTTCTAAGTATAAATAAGTGTCCCAATTTCCTATACCAATTGAATATTGAAGATATAGCTTGGGAATACTAATAATAAGTAAGATAATTGTTAAAGCTAGAATATAATGTAAATCCTTCTTATTATCTTGGATGAATCTTTTAAATTTATTTATCATAGAAATAACTCCAGTACTATCATAATTTTATGATAATACTTTTTATTACTTATATTTCTGTTATTAATTGAAATTATATTTAATTAATTTTTCTATAAGTTTATAGTTTTGAAAATTAGAATTTAAATGGGTGGAGAGGATGAATCCTCTGTTAAAATATTTTAAAAAAAATAAAAAAACAAAATTTTGATACTTAAATAAATAGCTTAAATATATTTTTTTTTAAAAAAAAATATTATATATTTCAAACTTTTATTTTAAGTAATTTAGCTAAAAACTTAGAATTTAAGTTTTACAGCTAATTCAACATCAGATGCTTTAACAGTTTTTCTACCAGAATGTTTTGCTATTTCAACAGCTTCTTTAGCTATTTCTTCACCGAGATCTGTAAGCTTTTCTGATAATTCTATTTTAGCATCTTTAGTTGCTCGAGGTGCACCTGCATTGGATAATATTCTTCCTATAGGTGCTATTGGTAATGTTTCCATAGTATCACTCCTATAAATTGTAATATATTTTTGTAGTATTTATATCTATTGTTTTTTAATTAATAATAATGATATTATTTTAATTTATTATATGAGCATTATTAATTAGATATACTATATAAAATCAATTATTTATTCGTTTTTTAAAGAAAAATAGATTAATAGCTATTTTTGAATATTTTTGTTTTTTGAAGAATATTCAACACATATATCTAAAATACACAATATTACTTTAATTATAGATAAAAACAGTAAAACACCTTTAACCAGACATAAATTCAAGCTTATAGCAATAATATTTTTTTAATATGATAATTGATGATAAAATAAATTAAATACTTTTATTTAATAAAATCCATTCCGGATAAATCTTAAATCATAAATTACTATATAATAAGTATTAAATAAGTTTTTTAATAATTATTAAATTGATAATTATTATAATTATTGAAATAAATTCTTTTTTAAGTTAATCAATGATTAATATTATTAATTTTTACTAAATATTTAATAAAAAGTATTATTTTCCCAATGATTAAAAAATGAATATTAAAATAAAAATAAAAAAATCTACTATCTTCATGATAAATTAATGCATTATATATACATTCAAAGACAAAAATACTATATAACTATAAATCATTGAATATAAAGTCTCATAATAATAAATGATTTACATTGATATAAAATAATCATAATATTTTTTTTATTAATATAACACAATAATAGGGAGTATACTCTTGAGTCGAATAGCAATATTAGAAAAAGATAAATGTCAACCAAAAAAATGTAACTATGCATGTATCTCCTATTGTCCAGGAGTAAGAATGGAAGAAGATACCATAGTAATTAGTGAAGAAGATAAAAAACCATTAATATCAGAGGAATTGTGTTCTGGATGTGGAATCTGCGTTAATAGATGTGTCTTCAATGCAATAGATATCATAAATCTGCCGGAAGAATTAACAGAGGAACCAATTCACAGATATGGACAGAATAGTTTTGAATTATTTGGTATGCCAACAATAAAAGAGGGTTCAGTAGTAGGATTATTAGGACCAAACGGTATAGGAAAATCAACAATACTAAACATACTATCAGGACAAATAATACCAAACTTTGGAAACTATGAAGAAGAAAATAGTTGGGATAATGTAATAGAACATTTTAAAGGATCACAACTACAAAATTACTTCAAAAAATTAAGTAATAACGATCTTAAAATAGCATACAAACCACAAATGGTGGATCAATTACCAAAAGTAGTAAAAGGTAAAGTATCCGAGCTATTAAAAGGAGTGGATGAAAGAAATAAAATGGATGATGTAATAGAAAAACTTGAATTATCATCCACATTAGACCGTGAACTTAAAAATCTATCCGGTGGAGAACTACAGAGAATAGCAATAGCAGCAACAATATTAAGAGATGCAGATTTCTATTACATTGATGAACCAACATCATGGTTAGATGTAAAACAAAGATTAAACTCAGTTGAAGTTATAAGAGATCTCACAGAAGAAAATAGAAGTGTACTAGTAATAGAACACGACCTTGCAACATTAGATGCTATGAGTGATTATGTACATGTAATGTACGGTGAAGAAGGAGGATACGGAGTAGTATCCAAGTTAAGAGGAGTAAGAGTAGGAATCAATGCATACATCAACGGATTTTTAAATGAAGAAAACATAAGAATCAGAAAACAACCAATAGAATTTGAAATAAGACCACCAAGCGAACTAATAGATTCAGAAACAATAACAAACTACACAGATTTCCACAAAAAATACGACAACTTCGAATTAACAGTAGACAAAGGAGAAATAAACCAAAGCCAAGTAATCACAGCATTCGGACCAAACGGTATAGGAAAAACAACATATGCAAAGATATTAGCAGGAGTGGTAGAACCTGATTCTGGAGAAGTGGAAGATGAAATAAAAATAGCATACAAACCACAGTACATACTCTCCGACTTCGAAGGAACAGTACAAGACTTCCTATACATGTATGCAAAAGGCTATGGAACAAACGTATTTAACACAGACATAGCAAAACCATTTGACCTAAACAAAATACTAGATAAACAAGTAAGCAAACTATCCGGTGGAGAACTACAAAGATTAGCAACAGCAGTAACAATATCACAAGATGCAGACGTATACCTATTAGACGAACCAACAGCATTCCTTGATGTGGAACAAAGATTAAAAGTAGCAAAAGCAATAAAACACATAGTACTAAGAGATGATACATCAGCAATAATCATAGACCACGATATAGTATTCATAGATTATATATCAGACAGAGCAATGGTATTTTATGGAGAACCAAGTAGTAAGGGTCATGCAACAGCTCCGATAAACCTACGTGATGCAATGAATAAATTCCTATCAGATGTAGAAATAACATTCAGACGTGATAAAGAAACTAACAGACCAAGAGTAAACAAGACGGACAGCTACCTAGATCGTGAACAGAAAGAAAAAGGAGAATATTATTACCTAGAAGAATAAACGTGGTAATATTATTTAGGAGAGTGAACACATGCATGTAATGATAATACCAACAATGGGATGTCCAGCAAATTGTAGCTACTGCTGGAGTTCTGAAACAACATCACTAGTCATGTCAGATAAAACTATTGATGATACTGTTGAATGGTTAAAAGATTTTAAGAAAGAACCTGTTACATTCACCTTCCATGGAGGTGAACCCTTACTAGCAGGTTATGATTTCTATAAACATGCATTAAATAAAATAGCTACAGAACTAGATTTCTTATATCCAGCATTTGCAATACAGACTAACTTATGGCTGATGGATGATGATATTGCAGAATTATTTAAACAATATGAGATTCCCGTAGGCAGTAGTCTTGATGGTCCAAAGGATTTAAATGATATTCAGAGAGGACCAGGTTATTATGAGAAGACATTAAAGGGGTATGAAATAGCAAGAAAGCATGGTCTACGTGTAAGTTTTATTAGTACATTTACTAATTATTCTATCACACGTAAGGAGGAGATATTCAACTTTTTCAAGGATAATGGATTTAACATGAAAATTCATCCAGCAT
The DNA here is from genome assembly GCF_028890305.1 of Candidatus Methanosphaera massiliense. NCBI lineage: Archaea > Methanobacteriati > Methanobacteriota > Methanobacteria > Methanobacteriales > Methanobacteriaceae > Methanosphaera > Candidatus Methanosphaera massiliense. The sequence continues at coordinate 1,578,884 of NZ_JARBXM010000001.1, read as the reverse complement.
TACCTTCTATTAAGAGTCATAAGAGTGATAATTTTGCATTGGAACCAGAAGATTATGGTAATCTTTTATTATACTTATTAGATCAATACCTTGACCTTGCAGACCAGATAGAATTGAAGAATATTGACCATCTATGTAGGGGAGTATTCATGCGCAGAGGATGTGTATGCACATACGTTGATTGTATGGGAAGTACTTTTGCAGTTGGTCCTGACGGAAGTATTTATCCATGTTACAGATTTGTGGACATGCCGGAATATGTTATAGGACATGTATCAGACAAGCCAACATATGATGAATTAATGAATAGTAAGGCAGAAAAATTATTATTCAAATACAAAGAATTTGTTGATGAAGATTGCAAGGACTGTAAACATATAGATTACTGTAGGGGAGGATGTCCATATAATGCTCTTGCAATAAGTGACCATGAAGTGAAATGTGTGGACCCTCACTGTGAAGCATATAAAATGATATTTGACAAGATTGATGAATTAATGAATCAAAAACTTAACAATGCATTTGATGAATTAGATAATGTTGTTGAAAAAGATTATAATTTCACATTAAATGTTGGATTTGAAAATGAAGGCAATATAAAAAATGGTAAAAAATTCACTGTAATGGATATTGCTCTTAAATAATAATTCTATCAAAAAAATAGTATTAGAAAAAGTGTAATAACTTATTCTAATTAAAAACTAAACTCCTTTTATTGTTCTACAGGGACCGTTCTCTTCTTTTACTAGCATTATCTATAGCTTCATTAATATCCTCATCTACTTTGGATGATATTGAGCCATGACCTGGAAGTATCATATCTACTTTCAATGTTCTTAATATAGATAAACTATTTATATATTCACCATAACTGCCTGATGTACCTGTATCTGATATTTTGCCTCTAGCAAATACAGTATCACCAGTAAATAATAATCTTTTTCTTGGTTCATAGAAACATACACAGCCAGAAGTATGTCCTGGAGTATATATAGTTCTTATAAACCAGTCCCCTAATTCTATTACACTATTATTTTCTAACCATGAATGTACCTCATATCCTTTTAAATCATGATCATTTCCACGACAATGCAGAATCTCTTTGTCTTGATAAATTATTTTAGTAGCAGCATATCTATGTGCCATAATCATACTATAATTCTGGAAGTATTTGTTAGCACCAATATGATCAGCATGCTCGTGGGTATTAAGAACAATATCAATATCTTCCGGACTAACACCTATTTCTTCTAAATTTTCTTTAAGAATAGGATATTTCTGGTATAATCCAGGGTCAATCAGAATATTCTTCTGATCATCTAATATTAAATAACTTGTACAACTAGGTCTTTCTGTTTTAATCTTGTATAATGAATCTTTTATTTTCTCATACATTAATCTCATCTGTTAACTACATTAATAAAAAATGAATTATTTTATAAATCAAGAAAGTTTATAAGTAAAGTTATTGTTTCTATAATTTATAAAGGTTATTTTTTAGGGGAGGTTATAAAAGTATTCACATGGTATTATTCAACCATGAAAAATATTAAGGTAGAGGTATGTGAAGATCATCTACATTTATATTGAATAAATGAGGTTTTTTAGCTTTTATAGCTTTTTCTAGTTTTGATTCTAATTCGTCATATGATTTTATGTCATCTGCTTCAATATTATATGCATGGGCTAGTTTTACAAAATCAGGATTATCAAGGTCAACCTGATACTTTGGTATACCTGCCATGTCCTGCCATTGTTTTATTATTCCCAATAGACTATTATTTATTACAAATATTATTATTGGTAGTTTATATGTACTTATCACAGCTAATTCCTGAATAGTCATCTGTATTGACCCATCTCCGGTAGTGGCAAATATTATATCATCTGGTCTTGCAAATGATGCTCCAATACTTGCAGGTAATGAGTAGCCCATCGGTCCTAATCCACCGGAAAATAGCATCTGTGAATGTTTTGTTAGTGTTGAATTTATTGTGAAGTATGTTGGTGTTGTTCCAGCATCTAATATAATTGTTGTATTATCATCTGCTTTTTTCAGAATTGACTGTACTACTTTTTCAGGATGTAAGTATTCAGTCTCAGCATAGGTTTTCTTTGTATTTTCTTTCTGATTGTCTATTCGTGTTTTCCATGTATTGTCTGTTATTGGTAGTTCTTGTTTGTTTAGTTCGTGTAGGAATTCATTTACATTGTTATTGTAGAAATATTTGGCATTGTTTTGTTCTTTATTTGTGTTTACCTGTATTATATTATCAGTATTTATATGACTTATTGTTCTGTCACATAATCTTGTTGCCAATGCAATTATCAGGTCTGCATTTTCTGAGGCATAGTTTGCCTTGGCTGTTCCTCTGTTTCCTATTAATCCTAGATTTTTAGGATTGTCTTCTGGTATTATACCTCTTGCAGGGTATGTTGTTGTAACTGGTATTTTTGTCTTGTTAACAAATTCATTCACTTCATCTATTGCATCTGAGTATATTATTCCAGAACCTAGTATAATTAATGGTTTTTTTGATTCTTCTATTAGTTTAAGGATATGTTTAATATCATATTCTGATGGGGCTTTTATTTTCTGGTTAGTTATTACCTTGTGGTCTATATTTAATTGTTTTTTTTGCACATCTTTCGGAATATTGAGATGATATGGTCCAGTAATTCCTTCACTATTACGTGAAAAAATCTCACTAATGTTATTTTCAATTTTCTCTGATGTTGTAGAATTAAATGACTTTATGGTGATAGGCTTAAAAACACAGTTTAAGTCCAGGTCTTGAAATGTATCTTGTCCTTTCACAGTTTTTGGAACATCACCCGTAATAACTAGTAATGGTACATTATCCTTATATGCTGCTGATACACCCATTACAAGATTCATTGCTCCAGGACCAGCTGTTGCTAAGCATACACCATAATTACCAGTTATACGAGCATATGCATCAGCCGCATGTGCTGCTGCTTGTTCATGTCTCATAAGCACATGTTTTATTTTTGATTTTCTTAGAGCTTCATAGATGGGCAGTACTTGTTCGCCAGGATAACCGAACACGTATTTAACACCATTCTCCTCTAATTTATTTACTAAATATTCAGCTATGTTTATATTCATTTATTCACCTTTTTCTTCTTGGTATGATCCGTTATATTCTCCGGATCCTTTTACTGGAAATACTACGGCCTGTGCTATACGTTCACCTTTTTTTATTTTGTATGGATACTCTCCATTGTTTACTATTAAAAATTGTAATGTTCCATAGAATCCTGGGTCTCCTACAGCAGTATGGACTGATACGAATGAGCGTAGCAGTGTTGAACGTGGAAGATATAGCATTGTATAACCTTTTGGTATGTTAATTTTACCTTCTATTGTGACGCTGTATGCTGTTTTAGGCTCTAGTGTGTATATGTTATTTTCACATTCTACTTCTTTAAGATCGGGGAGATTTTTATGATTGTCTAGTAGGGAGCCTGATCCTACTTGTTTGTATAATTTATCCATTTTAAGGTCTATGCCTGATGGCTGTATTGAATCTGAGTATTCTGGAAATAATTTTAGTAATTCTTCTTCGCCTAACATGTTACCATTTCTCCATTATTAGTTAATATTATATTTTTTATTTATTATATTCATGTTATTAATACTGTATTAAAAAAATAGTGTTTATTTCATGAACTATATTTCATGAATATAGAATGATTATTTAGGGGTATTTAAGTAAAATATCTTATAATAATTAAGTATATTTAATTTTAAAGACTATTCTTATTCTTTATTAGAAAAGCTTTATATTCTTGAAAATTAAATATATAATACGATTCTTATTAAGTTAACATCAAATATGAATTTATGAAATTATATCATATGATTTTCTTATAGATGTGATTTATTTTAGAATTAAAAACTTTTGGAGAAAAATTATATATGGTAGAATTAAAGTATATGCTTGAAATATTTCTGCGTGGATTATTGATGGGTACATCAGATATCATGCCGGGAATTTCAGGTGGAACAATAGCACTTATCACAGGAATATATGATAAGTTGATTAGTTCAATAAGTAATATTAAATTACTTTTCTTAAAGCCATTATTAAAGGGTGATATAAATGGTTTTAAGAACCAGTTATTAGAAGAAGTAGATTTTGAATTTTTTATACCTCTAATATTAGGTATTGGTATAGCTATGATAATCATGGCGGGCATAATTAATTTCTTATTAACTGATTACGCAGGATTTACATATTCCTTTTTTGCAGGATTAATTCTAGCATCAATATACATATTATATAAACAATTAGATGCATTTAACATAAAAGTTATACTAATAACAGTGATATTTGCAATTCTAGGATATGTATTTGTAGGATTAAATCCAGTGCAGACAGCACATTCACTACCTGTTCTATTTGTATCAGGATTCATAGCTATATGTGCTATGTTACTACCAGGAATATCAGGCTCTTCATTACTATTACTACTAGGACAATATGAATACATGATAAATGCATTACATACCCTAGCAATGGCTGATATCATAGTGTTTATTGTGGGAGCTATCCTAGGATTTATGGGAATGTCAAGAGTAATTAAATATCTATTAGAAAATCATAAATTATCAACAGTTGCAGCACTTATTGGTATAATGCTAGGTTCAATGAGAGTACCACTCCAGGAAATTGTAGGAGTACCAATGACATCAATACCAATATGTATAATCATAGGAATAATAGGAATGGCAATTGTATTAGTAGTAGAACTAAACTCAAACTATGAATTAATTTAACTAAACTCCACATTTAACTTTCTTTTTTTTAATATTTTCGTAGAAATAGTATAGCGTTATATAGAATAATATTTTTTCACAGCTGATAAAAATAAAAAAAAGTAGGGGGAGTGTATGGAATTAATGAAAATTAATATATGTTCCTATGGTGCAATTGAGTATAAAACCCAAGAAGAATAGAAATGTTATCCCATTCCATGTCTTAAAATCAATAGGAAACAACCTGTCCCATACATCAGGAAAAAGCATAATCACTGATATAAAAATACCCCATAATAATAAAGGAGAGATAAATCCTCCAGCATAACTTCTCATAGAACCTATATAAACAGGTAGAGCTCCTGCTAACACGGCAAGAAGGAGATATCTGTCTGTAGAATAACGACTTGAATCAAATTCAAATAAAATACTTAAATATGATTTAGGTTTAGGTAATCCTCTAACACTAAACACCTCCTTCCTAATATACATTATGAAAATAAGAAAGATTACATAAGCATTTGAAAAAATAACACCGTAAAACATTGGATCGTTTAAACCTAATAAAATCGCTGTAATATTTATCACGAAAATAATTAAAGAATATACTACGTAAATAAATATCCTATTCTTGTCCCATTATAATTAATTTCCTGTGGGTCGTGTGGTATATCTATATCTATATCATATACTGTTATTCCACACATTTCACCTAGAATACTAAAAAATTTAGGATGTTTTAGATTAATATCAGCTAATATCACTGTGGGAATCACGAGAATGAGAAAGGATAACCAATCCATCATATCACCATACTTATTTTTTTAGCTTCTGGGTCTCCAGATACATTCATATATCTTAAAAAATCTTTTAGTTTACTACTTGCCACTTTATATACTATGGTATCATTATTTACATTTATATATGAATAATTTACGTTTATAATCATGATTATCATTTTATTGCTTCTCTTGTAGTATTATATATAAAAATATTTCTCTTTTTTACTAACAATGATTTATATTAAATCACTCTTTTTTTGATTAGAGTTTTACTAATTATAATATTAAAATTACATTTATTGTCTTTTAATGATTTTCTATTTATTAAATAGTTAATGATATAATTTTAAATGTAACTAAATAAAATGGAATATTCCATAATAATAAGAAAAACCATCCCTTCCATGTTTTTAAATTAACAGGTGAAACTCTTTGAAGTTTATCTGGAAATAAGAATAATGTAGTAATAATAATAGACCATATAAATAGGGCTATATTACCTCCTAAACTCATCAAAAATGGAATACCACTAGTTAATGTGATGAGAAGGATATAACGGTCAATAGAATAATATTCTGGTTTATATTTGAATATTTTTCCACCTTTAAACACGTGTTTTTCACCATAAATACTTCCAGGTAAGCCCATTACATCAAACACGTCGCGTCTAAGATATATTATTGTAATAATATATAAACTATATCCTAATATTAGTATAAATATGAGCGTATCCTTGTCTCTTACGCACAGGTAGTATCCTCCCCATATAATAAGTAATATCAAACAAATAACTGAGTAAACAAATAAATATCCCACCGTTGTCATTTGATCATTAACATACATATCCTTATAAGTTTCACTAATGTCCTCATAATATACTTTTACACCTATCTTTTTACCCAATCTACTAAAAAATATTGGATATTCCTGACTGACTATACCTAAAAATAATACTGGTATAATCATAATAAGAAATGTCAATAAATTCATCAAAATTAACTCCGATTTTTTGTTAGACTTTATTCTCCAGGTACTTTCATATATCTTAGATAACTTTTGAGTTGATCACTAGCAACTTTATTTATTTTTTGGTAGGGTATGGATATTGTGTATGTGTAATTTGTTATTGGTCTTGTTCCTTTTGTTGGCGTGTATTCAATGGATGATGCCATTTCTCTTGTTATTTTATGTTTACCTGTTATTATTAATTGTGTGTCGTTTGTTGTATCTATTTCTGAGATATATTTCCTGTGTACTGCATTGTTTTTTCCTTTGTAGCTATAGTATTCTATTATTGTAGGCTGGTTACTTTGTATCATTATCTGTTGATGGTTGTTTGAATATAGTTTTGTAGTATTATAAACAGTTAATACTGGTCTTTGACCAGTGTATCTCGGTGTTTTATATGTGTAAACAGTGGAAGTATATCCTTCTAAATTATCTATTGTATAATAGTTTAAAGTATTATCTCTGGTAATATAGAAAGGTTTAGTATACTTAATTCTATTGTTATTTTTTTTAGGGTTTGATCTATCTGTAGTGTAGTATATTGTCACATTATTCCAATTTGACTTAAATGTTATATTTTGTCTATTATTGACTAAATCTGTGGTAGGAACAACTACAGAAACAGGAGGTGTTATTATTTGTGCGGATTGATATTTTATAGGTGTGGATGTTATTCCTGTTTTAGTAATAACTATTGCTTTAATTTGAGTTTTCACATATATCTTTAATACTTGTCCATTGGTATACACACGGCTATTTTTAGTTGGTGTTGATCCATTACGAGTATAATAGATGGTACCTTCTACATTACTGGACATTGTAATATTAAGCGTATTGTTTCTTATTTCACTAACTTCATGAACTACAACGTTAGGTGCATTATTAGAATTACGTGTAATATTTGAATTACTATTTGTCTTGTTATTATTTGTCTTATTTATTTTAATGTTTTTTGAAGTATTATTATCTTTTTCATAATTTGAAAATGAATTATCTTTGAAATTTTCATCATGAAAATATTTACTATCTTTATTTGAGATTTCTCTAATAGGCATATTACTATTTAAATCCTCAGTATCTTCCAAATTAATTTTTTCATAACTTGAAATATCAGAATTACTTTTATTCATATTACTAGAATTTTCTAAATTATCTGCTGATACAGCAGAAATTGTGCATAAAAGTAGTAATAGTATTATGGTTATTTGAAATATTTTTTTCATTATATTATATAACTCCATAATTGAATTAATAAACTAAATTTAACTAAAAATTAAAATCAATTAAATATTTGTTTATAATGATATAAAAATTCTTGTGTACCTGTTATTTTAGATAATAGATAATCTCTATTATTGAATGGGGCATATAATAAACATGTTTTTATTTCATTTATAGATTTTTATAATGGTTTATTTTTTAAGATTTCTTCATATTTTCTAGAGAACATGTCTAATCATATTTTATTCGATTATTAATAGGGTAAAGATAATCCTAATTAATACAATTTCAAGAATAATATAAAGTAGAAAAAACATACTTATACATTGTAATAGAAGTATAATAATATAGATAAGAAATGTTCATCCACATAAAATGTGGAATTAAATACAATATACATTAATACAATTATTTTAAGAACTAACTAATAGGAGAACTTGAAGAACATGTCTGACTTAAGAGAACATTTTAACCAAGCAGCAGATGAATATGATAATTTAATTACAAAGACGTTAGTAAACTATGATGAAATGACAGATGCATTAATAAATGCTATACCTGATCAGAAAAGTCCAAGAGTTTTAGATCTTGGATGTGGAACAGGTAATATTACAGAAAAAGTTCTAAAAAGATTTCCAGATGCAAAAATTACCTGTTTAGATGTATCTGATAAAATGATAGATATTGCAAAGGAAAAATTATCAGATTATGATAATATTGAATATGTAAATGGTGACTTTACAATTGTAGATATAATCGATAAGTATGATGCAATTATATCATCATTAGCATTACATCATATACCATCCGATGAAGAGAAAAAAGAAATGTATCAACACATCTATGATGCTTTAAATGTTGGTGGAGTATTCTATAATGCAGATGTTATAAAACCTAACAGTGAATATAATCAAATACTCAATGAGAAAATGAATGATAAATATATGGAAGAACATGGAGTATCAAATGAACAAAAAACAAGTCATAAACAAGACAGAGAAAACAATGATGTACCATCAACATTAGTAACTCATATTAAACTATTAGAAGAAGTAGGATTCGAACAGATAGATGTAATTTGGAAATACTATGCTAATGCAGTATATGGTGGAACAAGATTATAATCTAATCTTTTCCCACTATTTACTATTTTTTTTATTAAACTACTAATTTTCTAACACTGAAATGCATATAAAATTAACTAATTTTTTTCTATAAATAAAGATAATAGACATTATATTAAAAAAAATATTAATAAAAAGATTGTGGAGGAGAAATATATACTTATTGTTTAAGCTTCAGCTTTTTCATCAAATATTTGATTAATCATCCATTCTGGTTTAAATTCCATTAAATCATCATATGATTGACCAGTACCAATGAATAATATAGGTTTATGAATAACATGACCTATAGATAGAGCTGCTCCACCTTTAGCATCAGCATCTGCCTTGGTTAATATGATACCATCAATATCAATTACTTCATTAAACTTAGTTGCTTGTTCTGTAGCATCATTACCCATTAAAGCATCACCAACATAGATAACAATATCTGGTTGAGATACTCTTTTAATTTTCTTCATTTCATCCATGAGGTTAACATTTGTCTGCATACGTCCTGATGTATCAATTAATACAACATCTTTATGTGTTGCCCGTGCATGTTCGACAGCATCATATGCTACTGCTGCTGGGTCAGAGTTACGTTCGTGTTTAATTATTTTCATGTTAAGATTATTTGCATGATGTTCTAATTGTTCTATAGCTCCTGCTCTGAATGTATCAGATGCACCAAATACTGAGGAGTATCCGTTCTTCTCAAGATACCTTGCTAATTTTGCAATAGTTGTTGTTTTTCCTGTACCGTTAATACCGACAAACATGATTTTGTATGGTTCGCCTTTTTGTTTTGATGCTTCAATATCTGCTAATAAATCATATGAACCATTATCTATAATTTCAGTTATAGCCTTTTTAAGAGCATTAGTAGTGAATAATTCCATATCTCCTCGACGTTTTATTTTTCTACCAACAAGGTCCTCTTTCATTGATTCTACTATTTTATCAGCAACATCAAATGCTACATCACCTTCAATTAATGATAATTCCAGGTCTTCAAGAATATCATCAATGTCATCTTCGGATATTGTTTTCTTAGTGATGAATGAGAATGTTCCACCTTCTTGTTCACCATCATATTTTAATGAATCCTCTTCATCTTCTTTATCGTTATCTTCATCTTCGTCTTTGTTATCTTCTTCTTTTTCTTCTTTTTCTGAATTATCTTTGTCTTTGTTTCTATGTAAGAATCCGAAATGACTTTTATTTTCTTTTTTATTTTCCTTTTCTTCTTCCTTGTTTTCTATTGGCTCTTCACTAGTTTCGATGATTTCTTTTTTGTCATCAGAAGACTTTTCTTCTTCAACTGATTCTTTTTTATCATTAACTGGTTCTTCAGGGGATTCAGATTCTTCTTTTTTTTCTTCTTTTTCAGAATCTTCTTTATTTTTATTTCGGTGTAAGAATCCAAAACGACTTTTATTTTCCTTTTTATCTTCAGATTCTTCTTTTTCGTTTTTTTCCTCTTTATCCTCTGTTTTTTCATCACTGGATTCGTCAATTGATTCATCAGAATTATCTTGTTTAGATTCTTCTACTTTTTCTGTAGATTCTCCTTTATTCATAGTTTCTTGTTCTTCAACATTATTTTCAGTATTTTCTTGTTCTAACTCTTCTTCAGGTATTGAATCTGATGCATCTTTTATAGTTTTATTTAACCTCTTTCGTAGAAAATCAAACAAATTTTTCACTTTCCTTATTTTGTTTTTTTTTTGGTGGATAGTTAGTTATTTATTTTTATGTAATTCATTTATAAAAAAAGTAATCATTTTAGATGGTATTTAAGAAACAAATTAATTATATTAAAGGGGTTAAAGGTAAATTAGAAAAAGAGAGAAGAAGACAATAATAAATTTCAAAGTAGACAGATATGTATCATACTTAACATCTGCATTTAGGTATGTACTCCTCTTCATCATCCTTTTTTTCTTTTTTATCTTCATTAATTGAATATTTTATGAAGTTTTTTATTTCTTTATTAATTTTATCAAACATAATAATCACTAGTTCTATTATCTAGTAACAATGTATGTTGTATTAAATATATAATGTTATTACAAAATTGTATAAAATAGAGTTAAAAGTAATACTTTTTTATGGGTGGTGAAAATAAAGAAGGGTAGAAAAGTGTTTAACTGAATATAATCTATTGTTGTACTCCAGTTTCTCTCATTAATTTTTCTGCTTCAGGTCTTTTCTCTGTAATGTACTTGTTAATGTTTTCTAATTGTTCAGTTAATGTTTTAATGAGTTTTTCTACTTCTTCACGATCTTGTTTAAGTGTTGATAAAGTTTCTTCTCTTGTTTTTTTGATTGCTACGCTAGAACCTACTCCTACTATAACATCTTCAGATTTAAGTTCTGCTTTAACAAAACATCCAGCACCAATTGGTAATAATGTTTCTTTACCTACTGAGCCAGCCATGTTATCAACAGCATCGTAAGCAGATCTAATATCAGCTAATGATGCATTTAGCTGTTCAAGTTGTTGGGCGATTGTTTCGCCCTGTTTTTGTAATTGATTAATTTCTGTAACCATTTGTTCTAATCTTTGTCTATCATCCATAAATAACACTCCACTATGTTAATGGTGAACAAATGCACTTATATTAAATCTCTTACAACAGGATCTGTAACTTCGTCTGCTGTTATTTCAGAAATATCGTCGAAGATAATTTGACTTCTGTTTAATCTGTGTTTACTACCAAATTCAGAAAGTAATTGTTCCTTTACATCTTCTTCTTTTGTAGCTTTTAATTCTCTTGTAAATGGTTTAGTTTTATCAATATCTAATAATTTTCCTTTTACTCTAAATATTTTTGTTTTCATAATGATTCCCCAAATAAATTGAATACTTGATCAATCCTTGCTAGTTCGGGTCCTGTAGTTTTATTTCCTACAATAACCCCATTAGAATTTGCAATGATACATGCTCCTACGAGTTTTACTCCACGGTTAACTGTACCAATTTCTGCAGGTACTCCTAAAACATCTTCTACTAAATCTAATTCCTCTTCAGATGCATCAGGATGTACTAATGCGCCTTTATTTGTTGCAGCTACTGCTGAACCAACAATATCTAATCCTGCAATTGAACTAGGAACAACTTCTACGTCAAGTGTGTCTCTAATTACTTTTTTTGCTCTATTGGATAAGTCTGGATTTATTATAGCACCATTATCATTTGCAACTATAATATTTCCTATTGCTGTTAATTTATCAGGCATAATTTCAACATTAATATCATGTTCACGAATAATATCTAATTCATGTGAAAAGACATATGGTGATACAAGTAGACCGTTAGAATTTCCAGCCATTAATGCTCCTGCTAGATTACTACCACAGATTGGTGTTTTGATTATTGGTACACTTAATGTTTCTTCAATATTTTTTAAGTATGAATCCTGGAGTCCCTGTGAAACTATAGCAACATTATCCTTTGCTAATATTGAAACACCTAAATTTGGGTTTCCATCAATGTCAAATCTTTGTATCATATTATTATACTCCATCTGTGTACTATTGCTATTAAAATATGTATCAACATAAATAAAATGCCCATCTCTAAAAACATTTTAATTATGTTTAAGTAGGTAGAGAGTTGATTAAGTTCTCCGTTACATGTATACATTATTATCTAATTCTTTAGTAACTCGTTTTTATATGATAAAGAAGTTAGATAACATAATAATCTCATAGTTAGCATTTACTAATTAAATTATATAATTTATTTCTATTCATCTATTAATGTAACTTCTACAGTTCCATCTTCTTCTACAGCTTTAACTTTTATTTTTGAAGGGATTTTTTCAATTCCTCTTTCCCAAATTTTTTCGTTAACTGCTTGATCAATGATAACATCTTCTGTTTTCATATGTTTTTGAATGAATTCTCTGATGTATCTCATTGCTTTTGGTGACCTCTTTGTTCTAGGTACTCTTTTTACATCTCTTAGTGGAATTGTGTAAATTCTTTCCATTCTTATACACTCCTATACAGTTTTAAAAATATAAAGTTTAAACAGCTAAGTTTATACTTTAATTTTGCTTCTACTCCATTGTCTAGCTTTTGGATGAGTTCTTAGTTTTCTTGATGTTTTCATCATTGCGAAGATAGGAACTCTTCTGTTCTGTTTTGTTTTTTTAGCTAATCTTATTTTTTTAGGTAATTGTTTATTTTTACTCATTTTCACGCCATCCTATTACTCTTGATTGTATGTGCTGTGGAAATATTTCATCAGTGTCGTATCCTTTTTCTTTTAATAATACTCTTATTTCCATTTCATAGTCGGAACTGTTATGAATATTACTTTCTCCTTTTTGGAGTTTGAATAATCTTTCACTAGTATCATTAATTGTCTTATAGCCTATACCGGTTAGATTTAGGTATTGGATGTTTTTACGGTCTTCCAGACTTTGAATTTCTGAGAATTTTAGTTTTGGAATTCTATCTTCTCTTCTTGTTCCATCGGCTATCACTTCATAATCATCAGCTAGTATTTCCAGTACTGTGTGATGTATATGATTTATCCCATTATTTGGAAAATTATCCTCTATTATCATATCCACTGCATCAGCCAGTATTTTCTGGTCTAGTTTTATAACTTTATGTTTAAATCCCAGGCTTTCTGCTGATTTTCTTGCAGGTATGCTTGAATCAAATTTGCCAAAGTTGATGGTTACTAGTTCGACATCATATCCGAGTTTATCAAGTATCACGGCCATTAATGAACTATCTTTTCCACCGCTATATAATACAGCTGCCTTCATTTGAACACACATATATTATATTTTTTGATAGATTATTTTCTTGTGATATGAATTTCACGTTTTTTACCAGTAGCTTGTATTAATATTTGTTTTAATGTTGCATCAGATACTGGTATTTTTATACGTCTAGCCTGAGCTAATTGTATCAGTTGCATTTCTATTGCACTTACAAAATCCGGTTTTGTTAATCGTAAGTTTGCGAGTCTTTGACGTGCTTCAGGTGTTAGGATTTGTCTCAACGCGTTTTTCTTCTCTTCCTCATATTTTTGTTGCATTTGTTGCTCTTGTTGGATTTGTTGAAGGTTTTGACCTTGCTGTTGTTGAGCAGCTAATTGTTGTTGTAGCTGTTGCATTCTTCTACGTTTAATTTCGTCAAGTTCACTCATTTAATACAACTCCTTAAAATTTTCATATCTAATATAAATAATACATTTTAATTAGTATTTTGATAATTCTGGAATATCTTTAACTAATTCAGCTGATTTTTTATCTAAGTATGATTGGCCTGCTGGTGTAACAATTCTTCCTTCTTCGGTTTGTTGTACGTATCCAGCATCTTCTAACTGTTGTAATGCGGTTCTTATGATAGATCCACTACCTTTTCTGAATTTTTCAGGGTTGGTTCCTCTATCTTTGTTGCCACCATATTTAGTTTGTAATCTGCTAATTCCTACAGGACCATCCACATATACTCTTCTGAGTAATGCAGCGGTTCTAACATACCACCAGTCTGGGTCTTCTGGTCTGCGTTCTTTGTGAACACCTGTTTTAACAAATAAAGTCCATGCAGGTGCGTTTATTTTATCATTTTCTTTTAATTCTTTACTTACTGCGCTAATTAAACTGTCAGCAGGTACATCAAATGCTGTTGTCATGGTTTAATTTGCCTCCTATTAAATTATAATGTTATTTAGTTGTGCACTATACTTTTTAGAGATTATTTTCTCTTATATAATACTGCAACATTACCCCTAACATCAACTAGTTTAGATCTTGTTTGAGATACAATAGTTTCTAAAAATTCATCCTTATTAGATGCAACAGTTCTAGAAAATCTTATTTTAACAATCTCATTATTTTTTAGCTGACGTTTAATTTCCTCAATAACATTATCATTAACACCATTTTTACCAATGTTAAGTTCAACTGCATTAAGGGAATTTCTCATTATTTCTTTTTTACTCTGGACTTTGCTCAAATTATCATTTCTCCTTCCATTAATTAAAACCTAATTTTTCTTATGAGTGTATGGCACTTTCGTTAAATTACCACATTCAAGACATTTTCTTGTAATGGTTTTATTTGAAAGTCTTACTCTTAAGTTAATTCCTGGTTTTAGGAATTTATTACAATTTTTACAAAACCTTCCTCGCCAATAATCAGGTAACGGTATATTATATTTAGTAGAGATATCACGAGTTAGCTTAACATAACGATCAGATCGTTCTGGGTGATCAGAAAATTCATTCTCTGCTTGTTCAAACAGTATCTGCATTCTCTCGAGTGCTATATTGTTTATCCAGTTAGGTCGTTTTCTTCTACTCAAAAATATCTAATCCTCTAAAAAATATAGAATATTCTTCTTAAGTGCAAGGAATGAAATTATGAAAAATACATAAAATCTAGATAGTAAACTTAAGAATAATAATATAATTTTTATATTTTATTATTTAAATACCTTCTGTTTTAAGGCTTTCAAAAAAAGAATTTAAACACATAATCCTGACAATTACATGTTTTTTTATATAAATTTCAATCTATTTTAAATAGAAAATATCTATTTCCACATCTTTATCAAAAAACTTTATATTCTATTAAATAAAGAAAAATAATAAAATTTTTTTTATACTAGTCAAGGTATGTGAAATATTCACTAAGAAAATCAACCTCACCTAAGGGATAAGTCTTTTCATCATTAATAATACTAATTAACACATCAACTACCTTATCAGGTGTTAAATTACTAGTGTCAACTTCCTGGACAATATCACCATAAGTATCATAGCTCTCACTAGTGCACACTCCTAATATCTCAGCAGAAACATTCTCATGAACCTTTCTATCAGGCCAGTCACGAGTATTAAGACGCATCTCTAACTTCTTAGGATCACATCTAAGCACTATAACTTTATCAGCATTAGGATAATCCTGTGCAAGATGACCCTCAAATATTATTAAATCATCAGAATACTTATCTTTAATACTATCAACAATAGGAATCATCTTCTCAGTATCAACAATTTTATAACCTCTAACCTCATCAATACCAAGATTCAAATCATAATTTTCTAGTAAACTATTGATACTAATAAGTTTAGCATCTATTTTATCTGCTAGTAATTGTGTGACAGTTGTTTTTCCAGTACCTGGAGTTCCAGTAACTATTATCATCATATTAATCAGAACAAAAAAAATAATTTTTCTTTTAGTTGAAAAGTTCTATATTCAATTAAAAAGTAAATGGTGTGGAAAAGAAAAGTATAAATTCCTTATTTTATAAGTTTTTTAAAACTTTTCTAATCTCATTAGGGTCTGATGATACAGGTGTAGGATCTTCACATGCTTCAATAGCTATGTTAGGATCTTTAAGAACATGTCCTGTTACAATACATACAACACGTTCACCCTTATCAATTTCACCATTTTCAACTAATTTCTTAAGACCAGCAATACTAGCTGCAGATGCTGGTTCTACACCAATACCCTCTGTTCTAGCAAGATACTTCTGTGCTGCAAGAATTTCATCATCAGAAACTGTTTCAGCAGTACCATTTGATTCCTTAATTGCTCTCATAGCTTTAACAGCACTTACAGGAGCTCCAATTCTTATAGCAGTAGCAATAGTATCAGGATTTTCTACTGGAGTTACAGTATCAGTTCCTGCTTTAACAGCATTTGCTATAGGTGCACTGTTTTCTGCCTGTATACCTGTCATCATAGGTGTGTCTTTTATGTATCCAGCATCTCTGAATTCAGTTATACCTTTCCAGATAGCAGAAATGTTACCTGCATTACCTACTGGTAGTATGATTCTGTCTGGTGATTGCCATCCTAAATCATGTACTACTTCAAATCCAATAGTTTTCTGTCCTTCTAACCTGTATGGGTTAATAGAATTTAATAAGTATAATTCACCATCTAATGCAAGTTCTGTAATTGTTTTTAATGCATCATCAAAGTTTCCATCAATAGCAAATACTTTTGCTCCGTGGAACATAGCCTGTGCCAGTTTTCCCAGTGCAACTTTACCTGATGGTAATACTACTGCACATTTTAATCCTGCACGTGCTGCGTAAGCTGATAATGAAGCTGATGTGTTACCAGTAGATGCACATCCGACCATGTTTACTCCGAGGTCTATAGCTTTTGTTGTACCAACACTCATTCCTCTGTCTTTGAAACTTCCTGTAGGGTTTGATCCTTCTACTTTAACATAGAGGTCTATACCTAATTCTTTTCCTATTTTATCACATTTACAGAATGGTGTTCCACCTTCATCAAGACTTACTCTGTTTTCAGCATTAACTGGTAAAAATTCTTTGTATTTCCAGATATTGTCTCTTCTATTTTCAAAGGTATCACGTGGAATATCGTCAACTTCGGTTTCTACTTCTAGAATTGATCCACATTTTTTACATGTATATATTATTTCATTATTATCGTATTCTTCTCCACAAGAAATACATCGTATCATCAAAATTCTCCTATAAAATTTAATATAGTTATTGTAAAAAAATAATTAGACTACTTACAATAATTTTTTTAGTATTATACTATATTTTTGTTGTATCTATTAATTATATTCATAGTATTATTTAGTAGAAATAGAATTAAATTTAATATAATAAAAATCAGTAATAAAATTTTTTGAAAAGTAAAAGTAGTATATGGGGCATGTAGCCTCTTTATTAATATCATGTGTGTGGTGAAAAGGATATTAATCTAGAATTTAACAACAATTATATGTCAAAAATTTATGGATATTATTTACTTTTTATGTCTTGATTCTATTCGGACAAACTACAGCATGCCATATACTAATATAGATATTAATTAGTAATCCTTTATAAACGTTTCTCTATAAAGATGTATTCAAAATAAGATATAAATAAAGTAATGCTAAAAAGAAGTTTTAAGAATAATTTAAAAAAATAAAAAAAGAATTAATAACTAGTTAATAGTTACATTCTGGTCATATATAGCATCTGTAGGGTCACTATTTAATACGTCATCATAGAATATTATTTCAGCTGTTTTAGGTACTGAATTCTGGTTATTAGTCATTGCTGTACCTGAGACTTTTATTTGTTGGTTTTCAGTAGGATTGTTTACATTCCATACTAGGGTGTTTTTACCTATTTGAGCATTATTACTATCATAGAATATTACTTCCATTTCTAAATAATCATATGCTTGTTTTGGTACGACATCACAGGATACAGTGTACATGGAATAACCATCACTAGTTATGGATACATTACTAACGTCTAATGTTTCAGTTTCTCCGAAATTAAAGGAACCACCGCTAGGATATGCAATTAATAGTATAGCGAATATTACTATAAATGTTATTATAGGTACTAACCATAATTTTTTATCAGATGGTACAGTAGTAGCCTGTTGCTGTGATTCTTGATTCTGATTTGAATCTCCAAAGTAATGTACATTAGGAGCTGTAGTTATAGTAGTTTGGGTATTCATCTGTTTAGATTTATCTTTCTCTACAATTGCTAAAATTCCTGCTATTAAGTAGAATACAAAACCTATTATCCCAAACATACTAATAGATATTAGAACACATACTCCACTAACAATGTATTGTACTGCTGCAATTTTATAATCTTTATCAAATAGCCAGATACCCAGAAGTCCAAGAATACCTGACAATAATGCAGAGGTAGCTAGCACTGCTATTTCATCGGCAAATATTGACACGAAAAATGCAAACAATACACTAATTAGAGTAAATATTAATGCTACTATTGCTAACACGTAATTATACTTAACCATTATTTTCCCTCCTTTTAATCGATTAGTTTTTGATATAAATGTATGTTTGTTTATTATATGATAAAAGTATTTTCATAAAAATATTAAAACTATTGTTAGTAATTTAAGAGGTATCTTAATAGAATTAGAGTTTATATCTATTATATATTGTTTTATAAAAAAAAGATGTGGTGGTGATGTATGGTGTTTTTTTCCTATTTTCCTGGACTATAGTTTTGTTATATCTATTTCTTCTTTTGTGATTGAGTTTAGTTCATCGTCTTCTATTGTGTTTAGGATTATTTGGTCTGGATGGTATTGATCCAGTAATCTTTTATATTCATTGTTATCTGGTTTTTCTTCTCGTTTATAGTATTGATCGTTTATTATGACTTGTTCTTTTATTAGTGCTACATGGTATTTGTATAACATTTAATCACTCTATTTATAAGTTTTTTTTTAATTTTATCCGTGTCCTCCACCCATGAGATAGCTTATTATTACAATAAGAACACCTACACAAATGATTTGCAGTGCTGTTTTTGACATGCTTTCTTTTGATATTTTTCCTAGGTATGCTCCTAGTATTGCTAGCATGACAAAACATAATATTAGGTTTATGGTTACTGCTGTGTAGATATCACCACATACAAAGAATGGGATTGATGGTATGAATGATCCCATGAAGCTTGCACTTCCATGGGTTAACATACTCATGAATATACGATATCTTGCTTCTTGTTGGATTATTGTATCGTCTAGTTGACGTTCCTCAAGCATCATTTTATCTTCAAGTTCACGTATGGTTTTTCCTTCTTCTGCTCTTTCACCAACGTATGAACCAAATCCATTGGATAATGCGATAGCTATACCACCACTCAGACCTGTTAGTCCTACTGTTGAGGGATTTACATGTCCTCCTGATGCCATTCCCATTATTGCTGCTGTTAATGATATACTTAGCACTGTTAGTATTCCGTCGAGTGACCCTAGTGCTACGTATCTACTCATTTCAATATAATCATGTATTATTTTTCTTAAGGTTATCTTCATATAATCTTACTCTTATGATTTGTTAATTTTAAAGTTTTATTCTTTTTTTTTTATCGTCCTAGTTTTTTATGGGCTCTTGCTAAATGTCCTGCTGCTAGTGCTCCTATTAGTGATAGTTCTCCTGCTAGTACGGATCCACCTACTATTGAAGCATATCTTTCTACCTTATCTGAACCTTTAGCATCTAGTAGGTTTAGTGCTTCTGTTGCTGTTTCAAGTCTTGTACCTCCACCTACAGTTGCTACAGGTAGGTCGGGTAGTGTTATACTGAAGTATAGGTCTCCATCATTGTTTTCTGCTGATGTTATACCGATACTTCCTTCTACTACGTGTGCTGGGTCTTGTCCTGTTGCAATAAATAGTGCTGCTACTATGTTTGCATAATGTGCATTGTATCCGTAGCTGCCGGCTATAGCTGAGCCTAGTAGATTTTTTGCATAGTTAACCTCAACTATTGCATCAGTTGTTGTTTTCAGTGTTTTTTCAACTACTTCTTTTGGTACTACTACCTCTGCCACTACACTTTTTCCTCTTCCTTCTATGAGATTAAGTGCAGAGGGTTTCTTATCAATACAGAAATTACCGCTAAGTGCTAGTATAGAAATATCATTTTCTTTTTCAATATATTTTAAAGATTCCTCGGTAGCTATTGTTACCATATTCATTCCCATACTGTCCCCGGTTTCATATACAAATCTTGGATATACAAAACGTCCGACAATTGCTATTGGGTCTATCTTTAACAGTTTTCCATGACTAGTAGTGGATTCAGCTTTTTCTTTTATTTCATCAAAGTGCTCTTTTATCCAGTCTTTTAATTTTTTTGCATCAGTAACACTTTTTGTTTTTAACACTGGTGCTCTTGTCATCTGATTTGCAAGTATTGCAACATTACATCCACCTGATCTTCTTATTGCTGAGCATCCCCTATTAATACTAGCAAGTAATGCTCCCTCTGTAGTAGCAAGTGGTATGTATGTTTCTATTTCCTCATCTTCAGTATGTATTAACAGTGGTCCTGCTACTCCAACAGGTACCTGTACTGTACCTATAGGATTTTCAATATTCTTCTTTGAGGTATCTGTCATATCAATGGAATACTTTGAAATATGATTAAGGTCTACTCCAGTTTTATTTTCAATATATTTACGTCTAATATCTGTAGCATGATTAGCTGTATCAGTATATTTTTCTATTTCAAAAATTCTGATTTCACCAGAATCTAGTTTTTCTAATATTTCCTTTTCTGTTAAGTCCATAAAAATACACCAATTATTATTTTATTATGATTTATTTTTGTTTATTATATTATTAATATTCTAATAAAAAAATTATTTGGAAATATAAAACTGGATTGTAATATAATAAAATTTATCTATAATTAGATAGTTATTAAAAAAAGAAAGGAAGGTTAAATATAACTAGTTTTTAAAAAAAATTATTTTCAATCAATATTATAAAAGAGTTATATGGGTTATAAAATGTTTATTGTAACTCTTCTATTATTTTTACAATATCCTTTGGTGTGTCAGCAACGTGGACACCATGCTGTCTTAGTAATTCCTTTTTATTTTCTGCTGTACCATCTGTTCCCTCGATGATAGCTCCAGCGTGTCCCATACGTTTACCTAATGGTGCTGATACTCCTGCAATGAATGATACGATTGGTTTGGATAAGTGTTCCTCTGCATATTTAGCAGCTTTTACTTCTGGTACTCCACCAATTTCACCTAGCATAACAATTTGTTCTGTTTCAGGGTCGTTTTCAAATCTTTTAAGAATATCAATAAAGTTCTGACCAGTTACTGGGTCTCCACCAATTCCTACACCAGTACTTATACCATAGCCATCATCTGATATTTGACTTGCAATTTCATATGTTAATGTACCACTTCTGGACACTAATCCTATATGTCCTTTGTTAAAGATGTGTGTTGGCATAATTCCTAGTTTACCAACACCTGGTGTGATTATTCCAGGAGTATTTGGTCCTATTAGGATAGTATCATGTTCTTTTGCGTATTCTACAATTTCCATTGTATCATGTATTGGTATGTGTTCTGTGATGATTACAACTAAATCTAACTCTGATATTGCTTCAAAAGCTGCATCTTTAACAAATGGTGCTGGTATAAAAATAATACTAGCATTTATATCTGGAAAATCTCTTTTTATTTCTTCAATAGAATTATATACAGGTATGTCTTCAACCTTTTGACCAGCTTTACCAGGACTAGTACCTGCTACTATGTTTGTACCGTATTTTAACATTTCTTTAGTATGGAATCTTCCCTGTTTTCCTGTAATTCCTTGTACAATTGCTTTAGTTTCTTCATTTACTAAAATCACAAAAAGTCCCCCTTTAATGTAATGGATATAGAAAAATTTTTTAAAAACTAACTATATTGAATTGTATTTTAACAATTCTTTCATTACTTTTATATTTATCCTATTTTTATATTAAATGTTACTTATTTTATCTTTACTTGCATTAAAAAGTAGTAATGATATATATTAATTCCTATAGTCTTTTTAAGAAATCTTAAACAATATTTAAATTTTTCATGATTAACATAAATCATCACTTTAAAAGGAATAAAAAAATAGGAAGTTGAAATTAGAAGATTATTCTAGAATTCTCATTTTATAAGCTAATGGCTTAGCTAGATCAATAACATTACTATTCATAATTGCAGTCACACTGCAAATAACACTACCTGGAATAACATTAGCAGGAGTATGACGTTTAACTAGATAAGTATTCTTACTTCCAAGAACGGCACCAATCATAGCACCAGCAACAACACCAACATCCTCAACATTATTAACAGAAGCAACAACTACTGGGTCATCAGTTTGACTAGAAACATATCCTACACCAGGAATCTCACGTACCTCTTTAACACTACTACAAGCCACATCACCAACAGAATCCATACCAATAGCAGCTTTCATAGCAGAATTCGCAACCTTGTCAACAAAAGGCTCACCACAATACGTGTCAAAGGCAAGAATAACAGCATCAGGATAGAACTTCCTATCTAAATCAATACAGGCATATGAAATACCTTCACCAGCTTCACTGGGGCTGGAACCAACACCATTCAAATCATCAAAGCCCTCAGCATTATCATATAAAACATCGTAAATAGCCTTATTTACAGTTTCAAGACAATCATCATTAGTCACAGCGGTTATAACAATATCATCACCAGTAATATTACTTAATCTTGCAAATTCAGCGCCAGCATCCTCAATATTACTTAGATCAGCTTCGACATTATTAATAAGACTATCACTACAAGAAATATCATTATTTGAAATATCAATTCCAAAGCATACCATCTTCATAAAAAATTTACTCCTAAAAAATTTTTCTTACTAATAATAACTATGTATCCTAATAATAAAAACTAATCCCATAAAAAAAGTGAATAAAATAATTTATAGATTTTAACCATCATACTTTCTAAAGAATATGATAGAAGAAACAGGTAACATAAAATTAATATTCTCTTATACTAACTTTACTTTTTTTTTACAAAAAATTTTTTTTATTTGATTAATAGATATATTAATATTTACATAGTAATGAGAGAATGATAATTTGATTAAAAGGAGTGTAGTTAATATTTTTACAGGAGTTTGTGGATCTATAGTTGAGGAAAATGAGGATGATATAATTAATACATTTCAAAAAGCTATATCTTGTGATGTTGATTATGTTGAGCTAAGAGCAGATGTTATAAAGGATGTTACATCTGCAAGAGTATCATATATTATTAATAAAATGAAGTCCATATCTGATATTCCTATTATTCTTACTAATAGAACAAAAATTGAGGGTGGATTCTTCCAGGGAAGTGAAGAGGAAAGAATTAAAATTCTCAGTGATAATGCATGTTTTGTTGAATACACCGATGTTGAACTTAGCACAGAAAGTACATTAAGACAAAAAGTAATTGATAATGCAAATAAGACAATTATATCATATCATAATTTTAATGAAACTCCTTCTTTTGAATATCTTGAAAATATTGTAATAAAAGCCAAGAATATTGGTGACATACCTAAAGTAGCTGTTAAACCACAGAAACTAGAGGATACATTTATTTTATTAAAATTAATGATGAAATACAGGGATATGATTGGTATTTCCATGGATAAAATAGGTGCATATACAAGAGTTATTGGTCCTATTATTGGCGCTCCTATTACATATGCAGCTATTGATATCCAATCAGCTCCTGGACAATTAGATATAAAAACAACAGATGAAATTATTAGAAAGCTAAAATACTGATTTGATAGTATGAATGACGAAGAACGAATCATTATTAAAAAACTGAATAAGATAGGCGTAGATACTAGATACATTAGTCTATACAATAATAAAATATATATTAATAATCTAAAATTCTCTAAATTCTCAAGAAACAAGGAAGAAAAATTCCACAAAGAATATCCTGAAATAGAAGTGATAAGGTCAAAGATATTTCAGAAAATATGTATAAAAGCATCACGAACAATAAAAAATCAGGTTAAGCCACGTGATAAGATATACATAAGTGATGATTTAGCACCAGAGAATATATTATTACATGTATTATTAGAACCTTATCAGAGAAAATATGGAATAACAATAACAAGCAAAAAAGATAATGATACAATAAACGCAAATCCCAAGTATCTAGATAAATTTGCATTAGAATATATTAATTTAATGATATCTGGAAATAAAATAACAAACCATTACGAAGAAAATACAATATATCCATTAATGCATGTATCTTACCAGTGGATAATTGATTGGATAAACTCAACAGATATACAGCACACACAACCACAACAAGAAAATGATACCGCAGCAGACATACTAAACTTCCTAGAAAAACACATACCAAACGTAAATGAATCCATAAAACAATCAGTAACCTACCTAGATGATAACGCAATAGAATAAGAAAAATATTAGAATAGGAGAGTAAAAATATGGCAGCAAACATAACAGGAGAAATATTTAAAGTAACAACCTTTGGATTAAGTCATGGAACTGCATTAGGAGCAGTAGTAGATGGATGTCCGGCAGGATTACCATTAACAGAGGAAGATATACAAAATGAACTAAACAAGAGACGACCTGGAACAAGCAAGATAACAACAGCAAGAGATGAGAAAGATAAAGTAGAAATACTATCAGGAGTATTTGAAGGAAAAACAGATGGTACGCCGATAGCAGCAATAGTAAGAAACAAAGATCAAAGAAGTAAAAACTATGATAACCTAAAAAATAATCCAAGACCAGGACATGGAGACCTATGCTGGCAAGAAAAATATGGAAACTATGATTACCGTGGTGGAGGAAGAAGCAGTGGAAGAGTAACAATAGGTCATGTAATAGGAGGAGCAGTAAGTAAAAAACTCTTAGAACAATACAATATAACAACAACAGCACATGTAACAGCAATACATAATATAAAATCTACCAAGAAATACACACTAGAACAAATAAAACAAAACATCACAGAAAATAATGTAAGATGTGCAGATTCTGTAATAGCTGAGAAAATGGAAGAAGAAATACTAAAATATAAAAAGGAAGGAAATAGTGTTGGTGGAATAGTAGAAATAATTATAGATAACCTACCAATAGGATTAGGTCAACCAGTATTTGATAAAATAGATGGAGACCTTGCGAAGGCATTAATGAATATTGGTGCAGTAAAAGGAGTAGAAGTAGGTCTAGGATTTGAAAGTGCTACACTCACAGGAAAAGAGATGAATGACCAATACTACTTAGATGATGATCAAATAAAAACAAAAACAAATAATTCTGGAGGAGTATTAGGTGGTATGACCAATGGTATGCCTTTAATTCTAAGAATAGCTGTAAAACCAACACCATCAGTAAATGGAATACAGGATACTGTTAATCTAGAATACAGAAAAGAGACAACTATAGAAATAGAAGGACGTCATGACCCATGTATATGTCCTAGAATAACAACAGTAGCAGAATCAGCATGTGCAATGGTTATAGCAGACCATATGATAAGAGCTGGCCACATCAACCCTGATAGAATACAATAGTTTTAAGATTATTGGAAGCCCCAAGAGGGATTTGAACCCCCGACCCCCTGATTACGAGTCAGGTACTGTTCCTGGCTGAGCCATTGGGGCATTAAAAAAAGAATAATGGATTAAGTATTTAGATACTGGTCTAAATTCATAGTTAATCCATCTGTTGCTGCTATTGTTCGGATTCCTGTTTCTTGAGTTATTACTCTTGTATTTTGGAAAGGGTTATTCATAATTAAATTAACACCTAAATGAGTCATAATAGCTACTTTAGGTTGTACTTCTTCAATTAAATTTTTAAAGTCAATGGTACGTAAATGACCTTTAATCTTTCTTTCCCCTTCTTTTATTACATTTCCAATCAGGATATCTGCATCTTTATGTTCTTCAGCTAATTCAGGGAAATATTCTGTATCTGAGGTATAACTAATACATAAGTTTTTATATTTAATGTTAAAACCTACACATGTTGGGTCACCGTGATGTGTTTTAGTTCCTCTTATAGTAATATTACCTTCTTTAACTGTATCACCAGCTTTTAATACTGATACGTTTGGTTTCGATTGATGATATTGTGATATACAGGGTCCTAAATCGCCACTTCCATTTATGACACTTTCACTACCTACAATATGTCCTGTCTTTTTAGTCATTCCTTGTGTCATAGCTTCTATTAATACTTCGGCATCATTATAATGGTCCGTATGACTATGACTAACTAAAAGAAGATTTATTTTCCGTGGATTTAACCCATACTGATGGCTTCGTACTAAAGCTCCTGGTCCTGGGTCTACATGTATATTTTTACCGTCGATATCGTCAATTCTGAAACCACCCGTCATTCTTTTCTGACTAATGGTAGCAAATCTACCACCACCAGTTCCTAAGAATTGTAGTTTCATACTATCTCCTTTTTATTTGTTTATCTTCTAATTATTACCGTAATAATAATTATCTAATTATTAATTATTGTATCGACGTATATATAATTACCTATAATTTATTACTAATAAATACTTTTTTTACAATAAAATTAACTGATTAATCATGATAGATTTCATTAATAACTAATTCTCCTTGCTTTTTTTAAGCATAGGTTTAAGATAGATGCCTGTATATGTACCTTTTTCTGCAACTTCTTCAGGTGTGCCCTCAGCTATTAATTGACCACCATCCTTTCCACCCTCTGGTCCAAGGTCAATGATATGGTCAGCGGTTTTTATAACATCTAAGTTATGTTCTATTACTATTAATGTATTTCCTTGGTCACGTAGCTTTAGTAGTACTTTTAATAATCTATTGATATCATCAAAGTGTAGACCTGTTGTAGGTTCATCAAGAATATATAGAGTGTTAGATGTGTTTTGTCTACTCAATTCTTTTGCTAATTTTACACGTTGTGCTTCTCCTCCAGATAATGTTGTAGCAGGCTGTCCTAATTTCACATAGCCTAATCCTACATCTACTAATGTTTGTAGTTTTCTTTTTATTTTTGGAATATTTTCAAAGAATTCAAGAGCCTCTTCACTAGTCATTTCTAGTACATCGTTGATATTTTTACCTTTGTATCGAATATTAAGTGTATCCTGATTGTATCGTTTTCCTTCACATACTTCACATGGTACATACACATCTGCTAGGAAGTGCATCTCTATTTTTACAATACCATCACCGCAACATGCTTCACAACGTCCTCCTTTAACATTAAAGCTGAATCGTCCTGGTTTATATCCACGTTGTTTTGCTTCTGGTGTTTGTGCAAATAGTTCACGAATATATGTAAATACTCCAATATATGTTGCTGGATTTGATCTTGGTGTACGTCCTATAGGAGATTGGTCTATGACAATTATCTTATCAATGTTTTCCACACCTTCTATTGCAGTATGTTTACCTATTTTATGTTTATGTTTGTGAGTTAATTGTTCATAGATTCCATGATATAATATTTCATTTACAAGTGTACTTTTTCCAGAACCAGATACTCCTGTTACACAGATAAATTCACCTAATGGGAATGTTACATCAATATCTTTAAGATTATTCTCTTTAGCTCCTATGATTTTTATTGATTTACCATTTCCTTTATGTCTTTTTTGTGGTACTGGTATTTCTTTTGCACCTGATAGGTACTGTCCAGTGAGTGAATTAGGATTATTTTTTATTTCTGTTGGTGTTCCCTGTGCTGTCAGACGTCCTCCTTTATCACCTGCACCAGGACCTATATCTATAACATGGTCTGCTTCGAGTATTGTCTCTTCATCGTGTTCTACTACTATTAATGTGTTACCAATATCACGTAGGTGTTTTAACGTGTTTATTAATTTCATGTTGTCCCGTTGATGTAATCCTATACTTGGCTCGTCTAGGACATATAATACTCCTACTAATCTGCTACCTATTTGTGTTGCTAGTCTGATACGCTGTGCTTCTCCACCGGATAATGTTCCAGATGATCTTGCTAGTGTTAAGTAATTTAATCCTACATTATTAAGAAATTCCAGTCTTTCTTTTATTTCCTTTAGTATTTCTTTACCAATAAATTCCTGACGTTTTGTTAGTTTTAGATTGTCAAAGAATTCTTTTGTATCTACAAGGGATAGTTTTGTTAGGTCTGCTATGTTCATGTCATTAATTGTCACTGCTAACATTTCGGGTTTAAGTCTGTCTCCATGACATGTCGGACAATCACGTAGGGTCATGTAATTACGTATAGCTTTTCTTCGGTATCGGGAGCTTGTTTCAATATATGTTCTTTTCATATGTGGAATTACGCCCTCGAATGGTTTTGTAACCTTTCTCTCAGAGTCTCCTCTTGTGAAGATGAAGGTTATTTTCTCGCCATTACTACCATATAGTATTGCATCTTTCACGTCATCTGGTAATGTATGGTATGGTGAGTCTAGTTTAAAGCCATAATGATTTGCTAGTCCTGCTAGTATTTTATTGTAGTAGCTTTCTGTTCTGTTTGAGTTACTCCATGGTTTTATTGCTCCATCTCTTATGGATAATGTTCTATCCGGTACTACTAGCTCCGGGTCTATTTCAAGTATGCTTCCTATACCATTACATGCCGGGCATGCTGCTTGTGGATTGTTGAATGAGAACATTCTTGGACTTATTTCTGTGAAGTTTATTCCACAATCAGGGCATGCTAGTGATTCACTGTAGAATTGGTCAGGTATGCTGTTATCACTGTTTGCTACTGTTATTAGACCATCACTTATTTTGAGTCCTGTTTCTACTGATTCTACTAATCTTTTTCTGAAATTTTCATTGTTTGTTACTTTTAATCTGTCTATAACTATTTCTATTACGTGTTTATTGTTCTTGTTTAGGTTTATTTCCTCGTCCAGTGAACGTATTTCTCCATCTACTCTTGCTCTTACAAATCCTTTTTGTTTGTATTCTGTGAATATTTTTTTATGCATTCCTTTTCTATCTTTGATTACTGGTGCGAGGATGTATATTTTTTGTTGATCATTTTTGTCTATTATTTCGTTTGCTATTTGTCCTGGTGTTTGCTGAGATATTTCTTTTCCACAATTGTAGCAGTGTGGTATTCCTATTCTTGCATATAATAATCTGAGGTAATCATATATTTCCGTAACAGTTCCTACTGTTGAACGAGGATTTACTCTTGTTGTTTTCTGGTCTATGGATATTGCAGGTGATAATCCTTCTATGTAATCTACTTCCGGTTTGTCCATTTGTCCTAAAAATTGTCTAGCATATGCTGATAGTGATTCAACATATCTTCTTTGTCCTTCAGCATATATTGTATCAAATGCTAGTGAGGATTTACCAGATCCACTTAATCCTGTTATTACTATGAAGCTATCACGTGGTATTGTTACGTCTATGTTTTGGAGGTTGTGCTGACGTGCTCCTTTTATGATGATTTTTCTATCTTGGATAGCTTTTCTTCTTAAGTCATCTGTTGATTCCATATTCTTATTCCTCTTTTAATTCTTTTATCCTATCTCTTAGTTTTGCAGCTTTCTCAAAGTCTAATTCTTTTGCTGCTTTTCTCATTTCTTTTTCAAGTTCATCTATTAATTCATCTATTTCATCAATTGATATGTTATCAATTTCCTGTATATCTTCAACTTTATCTTCAATTTTCTTGTCTTTAAGTTTTCTTACAACACTTCTTGGTGTGATATGATTGTCCTTGTTGTATTGCATTTGTATTTTTCTTCTTCTTTCTGTTATGTTAACTGCATTTCTCACTGAGTCTGTCATGTTATCTGCGTATAGTATTACTTCACCATCAACATTACGTGCTGCTCTACCAATAGTCTGTATGAGTGATGTTTGTGAACGTAGAAATCCCTCTTTATCAGCATCTAAAATTGCAACAAGTGATACTTCCGGGAGGTCTAATCCTTCTCTTAATAAGTTAACACCGATTAGACAGTCAAACTCTCCTCTTCTTAAATCATCAATGATTTCAGTTCTCTCTAAAGTTGTAATCTCAGAGTGTAAATATCTGGCCTTAACATCCATCTTAATATAATAATCTGTTAAATCTTCAGCCATCTTCTTAGTTAAGGATGTTACAAGAATCCTCTGATTTTTATCAACTCTCTTACGTATCTCTCCAAGAAGGTCATCCACCTGGTTTTTAACAGGTCTGATTATTGGTTTAGGATCCACTAGTCCCGTTGGTCTAATAATCTGTTCAACCTTATTCTGACTACGTCCAAGCTCAAATGCTCCAGGAGTAGCTGACACGTATAGTATCTGGTTTTGTTGTCTCATGAATTCATCAAATCTCAGTGGACGATTCTCCTTAGCACTTGGTAATCTGAATCCATACTGTATTAATGTTTCTTTTCTTGCTCTGTCTCCTTCATACATTCCCCTAATCTGAGGTACTGTAACGTGTGACTCATCGATTATTGTCAGATAGTCATCAGGGAAATATCTTAGAAGAGAGTATGGTGTTTCACCCCACTGGCGTCCGTTCATGTGCATTGAATAGTTTTCTATACCTGAACAATATCCTATTTCCTGAATCATTTCTATGTCAAAGTTAGTTCTTTGCTCAATTCTTTGAGCTTCAACATATTTTCCAGTAGCCTTGAAGGTATTAACACGTTCTTCTAATTCTTTCTTAATATTCTTTATTGCTTTTTCTTGTTTCTCTTTAGCTATTACGAAGTGTTTTGCCGGAAATATTATAACTTTTCTTAGTTCTTCTATTATGTCACCTTTTAGTGGGTCTATTTTATATATAACATCTATCTCATCGCCCCACATTTCAATACGTATAGCATAGTTAGCGTTTATCGGGTATATTTCTAGAACATCACCACGTACTCTGAATCGGCCTCTTTCAAATTCAATGTCATTTCTTGAGTACTGCATATCAATTAGTTGACGTGTTATTTCATCACGTGAAATTTCCTGCTCAACTTCTAAGGGTAATGTGAATTCCAAATAATCCTCTGGTGAACCAATACCATAGATACATGATACACTTGATACTACTATAACATCATCTCTTGTAAGTAGTGACTGTGTTGCTGAGTGACGTAGCCTATCTATTTCTTCATTAACTGCTGATTCTTTGTCTATAAATGTATCAGTCTGTGCTACATATGCCTCTGGTTGGTAGAAGTCATAATAACTTACAAAATATTCAACAGCATTATCTGGGAAAAATTCTTTAAATTCCTCATATAATTGTGATGCAAGAGTCTTATTGTGTGACATTACAAGAGTAGGCTTATCTAATTGTTCTATAACATTAGCCATGGTAAACGTTTTTCCAGAACCAGTAACTCCCTCCAATGTCTGCTCATTATCTCCATTTTTAAAATGTTCAACTAATGAATTAATTGCTTTTGGTTGATCACCAAATGGTTTATAATCAGAATGTAAATTGAATTTTGACATATTATTATATCTCTTAAAAGTAATTGATTAAACTAATCATAAATATATAATTATTGTAATACTAATATTATTAAATACTATTTAATAAATATGATGATAAATTAGATACTCAGATTTAAACTAAAATAGATAATTATTGAGGTAAGATTAATGTCTATGAAAATAACAGATCCAAATGAATTACCAAAAAAACCTGGCGTATATATAATGCACAACAGTGATGATGAAATAATATATGTCGGAAAAGCAAAAAAATTACGAAACAGGGTTAAAAGTTATTTTAGAGATGAAGACAAACTAGACAGACCAAAAACACAAGTGTTAATGAGACACTTTGCATACCTAGAATACATATTAACAGACACAGAAAAAGAAGCATTAATACTAGAAGCAAATCTCATTAAAAGATACATGCCTCATTACAATATAAGCCTTAAAGATGGGAAACAATATCCATATATTAAGATAACAAAAGATGAATTTCCAAGAATACTGATAACAAGAAGCCTTAAAAATGATAAAGCATCATATTATGGGCCATACACTGATTCTACAAATGCAAGACAATTCATTGACTTTCTAAATAAGAACTTTAAGATAAGAACATGTAAAAATATGGATGGCCCATGTTTAAACTATCAGATTAAACAGTGTAGTGCACCATGTATTAATAAGATATCACAAAAGGAGTATAACAGAAATATCAGAAGAGCAAAATTACTACTGCAGGGAAGATACAAGAAGACAATCAAGAAGCTAGAAAAAGATATGAAACATTACTCTAAAAATCTGGAATTTGAAAAGGCTGCAATGATAAGAGATCAGATAGAAACAATAAAAATAACATTGGAAAAACAGAATATACAGCCAACAAAAGATGTAGACCAAGATATTATTGGAATTGACCATAATGACCAGGAAGCTGCCGTTGTGATAATATCTGTCCGTAACGGTAAAACAAATAAGAAAGATGATTTAATACTAAAAGGTATTAATGGCTTTTCAGATAAGGAGATACTCACAGAATTTATTAAACAATATTATTCAACAGCACCTATACCAGAGCAGATAATTATTGAGGATGATATTGAAGATGCTGATATTATCAAGGAATGGTTATCTGACAAGGAAGGCCATAATGTTAAGATTAAGGTGGCAGAGGACGGTCATTATCTAACATTAATAAAGATTGCTAAGAAAAATGCTCATATTAGTCTAACAGAAAATACTAAGGAAGAAGAAAATCCATTATTAACATTGGAACAATATCTTAACCTTCCACGACTTCCATATCATATAGAGGGTTTTGATATTTCAAATATATCAGGTATTTATGCTGTAGCATCAATGGTTGTCTTTGAAAATGGTAAACCAGCTAAAAACATGTATCGTAAGTTTAAAATGAATACTCCCGGACCTAATGATTTTGCTATGATGAAGGAAGTTCTTACAAGAAGATACTCTCATATATCACCTGATTATCAGGATGATGTTAAAAATCCTGATGATTCAATTAATATACGTCCTGATTTAGTATTAATTGATGGAGGTAAGGGTCAGCTTGGAATGGCTGTTGAAGTATTCAAGGAGCTAAATATCACTGATGTTCCACTGGTTGGTTTAGCTAAGAAGTTTGAGGAATTGTATGTTCCTGGTAGAAGTGAACCTATTGTTCTTCCTAGAAGGTCAACGGCTTTACAGTTACTTCAGTATGTTCGTGATGAATCACATAGATTTGCTATTACTTTCCATAGAACTATCAGGGGTAAAGCTTTCACGAAGTCTGTTCTTGATGACATACCTGGTGTGGGTAAGAAGAGAAAACAAGCATTACTCACACACTTCAAAAGTCTGGATGCAATATATGATGCTAGTTTAGAGGAAATAGAGGAAGTCAATGGTATACATAAAAAATTAGCTAAAACAATATATGACACATTACAAAATGATAGAAAAAAGGATAAAAACAATTAATTCTTGTTTAACAGTTTTCTACTTTTTTCATTACCATAAGGACATATGTATAAACACATCCCACAAGCTACGGGATGATTCTCCTCTTTTCTTTTCATAAGATAATTACCACATTTCTCAGGACTATAAGACTCTGCTGGGTCTGGTAAGTCAACAATAGCTTTACCAGGACAAGCAGTAACACACATTGTACAATCACCACATAAAGATTCCATTTCATCACCAGCATACTCTTCAAGTGGTGCATCAGTAAGAACGGTAGCCCAGGTTAACCTAGGACCGAACTCCTCTGTTGTAAGAAGATTATTTTTACCAAGCCATCCTACACCAGCAATATGAGCACTAGCCTTATTACTAAAAGGTTTTTTCAAATCAATCTCATCACTCTTACCAGAAACATCTAATACAATCGCATGATAACCTTCATCCTCAATATATAACGCTATCTCTGATGCAATCTTAGATACTCTCTGATGTGAATTAAAGTATTCATCAAGATACTCCTGAGCATATTTATCATTATTATAGGTTAAAGGTATTTTTTCAATAATTTCCTCAATCATCTTATGGCCAATAACAATAGCATAAGGATACTTGCAAATATCATCTCCATAGTTTTCAATTAACTTTTTTTCATCTTTTGCAAGATTAGCAACACCACACACATCACTTAATGATTTTGCATATTCCATTATTCTCATAATAACACATCCTACATAATAAATAACTTTATTATTCATCAAAAGGTGTAAAACCAATAACAACAGTACCTATAGCTTCATCATGCGGTAGGTCAAAACAATCTTTAATATAATGGTCTGTTTCAGTAGATGGAATTGCTACAGCCAGACTTTTTACTGTACTATCTATATCTTGATCTGTTATAAAAGAACTTGGCTCTTCATCCATTACAAAGAATTGTTTTTGACCACTACTACCTACATTATTATATGTTACGAAATTATCAGACAAGAAATATACACTAGGGTCATTACGTAACTCTTCTAGTTCATCTTCATCATATATCATTTCACCAATAATCTCACCGTTTTCTGTTCTTAGTGTAAATGAATTTTCAGAAGCTTTAGGCTTATTTTGATCGGTATTAAAATCATCCTTGTTTTCTTTTATTAATAATAAAGCCTCTTTTTCGCCCATAGCTTTTTTCATTCCTTGATTAATGAATGGAACAATTTCGTCTAAACGTTTCATTTCATATAATAGGATGTTCTTTTTCATTTCGTCGTCTAATACTTTTACTAGTATAACATTATCCTCTTTTTTTAGCATTTTTTCTATTTCATATTCTTGTTCCATTGTTTTTCACCTGTTAATTGTAGTTAAACTAAATTAATAATAATTATGGTTTTATATATTTAAGTAATTATATATGAAAAGTTAAAAACAAGAGGGGATGTTTTTGTTATAATTAAATTAATTAAACAAAATTTATCAGGTGAATAATTAAAAAAAAGATATGCTGTATTTTTTTATTCTGTAAATCCAATGATTAATGTGGTTATTCTTTCTTCCTGTGGGATTTTAAATAAATCCTTAATGTAATGGTCGGCCTCTGTTGATGGTGCGGCTATTACCATATGACTTACAGTATCTCTCAGCTCATCTTCATAGTCTAGTTCGCCTACTAATTCTGATACTACGAAGAACTGTTTTTCACCAGGTACGGATAGGTTAGGATATGTTGCAAAATGTTCTGATATGAAATAGACATTTGGATCATTTTTCAGTTCCTCTAATTCCTCGGGGTCATATATTTCTTCTCCTATTATTCTACCATTTTCTGATTGTAGAGTTAATGTAGGTATTAATTCTTCATCCGGAAGAATAATATCTGTTTTATCGATAACTGCTACAATAGCTTCTTCTTCATCTAATGCCTCTTTTAATCCCTTGTTTATCAGTGGTACCATTTCATCTAATCTTTTCATTTCAAGTTTTGTAATTTCTTTTTTTAAATCATCAGACATTATTTCTGCTTTTAATACTCTATCCTTACTTCTAAGAATGTTTAGTATCGTGTATTCTTTTTCCATTTTTTGTTCCATAGTTTTCATCTATTTATTTTTAGTTAAAATGATTGATATTTACTATGTTTTTTTATATTTAAGTAATTATAGATAATAATAAGGCTAAAATTGGGTATATCGTTTATTTAAATGGTCTTTGATTTTATTCATAGTTTTTAATAGAAAAAGTCAGGATTAAATGTTATTATTTTATTTATTTAGTTATTAATTATTCTGTGAATCCAATGATTAATGTTGTGATTTTTTCTTTCTGTGGGATATTTAATATTTTTTTAATGTAATGATCTGCTTCTGTTGATGGTGATGAGATTACCATTCTACTTACACTATTTTTTAATTCATCTTCGTAATCTAATTCACCTTCTAATTCTGATACTACGAAGAATTGTTTTTCGCCGGGTACTGATAGATTAGGGTATGTTGCAAAATAGTCTGATATGAAATAAACATTAGGATTATGTTTTAATTCCTCTAATTCATTTGGGTCATAGATTTCTTCTCCAATTATTGTACCTTTATTTGATTGTAGTGTTAGTGAAGGAGTGTAATCCTCGATTGAAACATCTACATCTGTATTGTCAATAACTACTGCTATTGCTTCTTTTTCATCTAATGCTTGTTTCAATCCCTTGTTTATTACAGGTACCATTTCATCTAATCTTTTCATTTCAAGTTTTGTAATCTTCTTTTTTAATTCGTCAGACATTATTTCTGCTTTTAATACTCGGTCTTTACTTCTAAGTATTCTTATTATCTCGTATTCTTCATCGTTTCGTTTTACTGATATTTCGCGTCCAATTTGTCTAGCCCTTTCTAGTAATTCTTCACTGTTTCCACTTAATGGTTTTCCATCACCAACAGATAGTATTTCATGTACCTTGAGGCCTATTGATTCAAAAAGTCTTGCTCGTTTTTGTATGTATTCATCATAAGTACCTGTTTTTGCACCATAAGTGAATATAATTACTGCTTTTTTATTACCTTTTAACTGGTTTGGTGTACTTTTTGTCATGGAATAAAAACGGTCCATGAATATATGGCCTTGTGCATTTATTTCTCCAAAATAATTAGGAGCAGCAAATATAAGGGCATCTGATTTTTCCATTTCATCCATAACTTTTCTAAAATCATCATTAATTATACATTTACTTGGTTTTTTAGGATTTCTGCACGCTTTACATCCCTGACATGGTTTTATATTCATATCATCTACGTAGTAAATAGTATTTTCACCCTTATTTTCTTGTATACTTTTTGTCATTTCTTTTACTATTGTACTACAATTTCCGTATTTTCGTGGACTTGCGATTACAGTTATTACTTTCATAATTTTTCATCCTTATTAAGTATTACTTAATACTTCATACTTCTTTATTATTAAATTTTATTCAATTAAAATTGAATATATAAAATCTCTAAAACTCATGTTCTCAGTGTAACCTGTTAATTTAGTTCTTTTTTTAAATATTATTCTTCTTTCACTATTATATATAAATAATATTTATGATAGACTATAAATCATGATGTCTAGACTTATAAGCTTTTTTACTGAAAGTGGTAAAGTTCTAATATCGCCAGACGAACTATTCTATCTAAAAAGTCAGAGTAGAGATTATAATGGTATTATATCTGCTATATTTTACTCTGCATTTCTTGGATTGATTATCGGGCTTCTTACGGGAGAACCTATAGTCATAGTATTCCTGGTAATAGGCGCTATTATTGTAACATTACTATTTAAGGTAATACAAGCTATTTTCATATACATTTTTTCAAGGATTCTGGGAGGTAAAGGAAGTTATCGTAGTACACTGAATTTAATATCATATTCAAGTGTATTAGATGTATTTTTAATCCTAGGATTAGCATTAACAAGTATTAATAACATGGTAATAATGCCACTTATATTATTAGTAATTCCATGGAGAATGGTTATTAATATTACAGCTGTGAACACTGAATTTGAAATTGGTTTTGGTAAATCATTCTTAGCAACATATGGTATACTAATTCTAATATTAACTGTTATCGTGGGGTTATTATAATGAAAGGCGATAAAATAATAGGTATTTTAATAATAATAGCTTTAATAATATCTGTATGTCTTGTTGGTTATTCATTATATAATGGTATTCAGGAAGAACAATCAAACATAACATATCAGCAATTAACTGAGGATCAATTATCTCAAATATTACAAAACAATACAAATAACAGTTCAATACAAAGAGTTGTACTAAATATCAACAGTCCGACAGGTGGAGCAAATATAAACTTCACAGATTCTAATAATATATACAACATATCCTCAGATAATAATAAAGGCAAAGTAACATACGCTGTTAATGGAGATACATTAGAAGTTAATGTAACAGGTAATGAGACAGGAAATAATATTGTATTAAGTAATAAGTACAATTATGATATTAATGTAAATTATGTTGCTGGCGGATATGCTATTAACGTATCCAATGGTGCAAGAGTTAACTCATTGAATAGTAACATGACAGCTGGAGGAGCAAATATTGACTTAAATGGTGGTTCTTTAAATAATTTAAACTTTGAAACTAGTGTTGGTGGAGTTAATATTGAAGGAATTCCTAACGGCCAAACTAATATTGCTACTACTATTGATATTGGTGGTGTAAATATAGGATTAAATCAGCCAGTAGGTCATATTATATCTAAGATTAATCTTGGAGGAACAAATTCAAATAATAATTATCAGAATGTTTCTGCTACAGAATTTAAGGGAAATAATTTTGATAGTTCATCTAATAGATTAGAATTGAATAGTAATATTCAGATGGGTGGAGTTAATATAAATTAATTTCATCAATACTTCTTTCTTTTTTTATTAAAATTAGTTTTATAGAAAAATAGCATTATCTTATTCTATTTGTGGAGTTTAAAAAAAATGGTAGATGAAGTAGAGTTCATCTATAATCTTTTAAGGAATTCGAGGATTAGCTTTACAGTGTCTTCAACATCTTTTACGTTAACTACACTTATAGGTGTATGGATATATCTTGAACCACTGGATAATGTTGCTGTTGCAATTCCTTCTCTTGTAAGGTGTATTGCTGTTGCATCTGTTGTTCCGCCGTCTCCTACTTCTATTTGGTAGTCAATTCCTGCTGCTTCTGCTGCTTCTACTAATAATTTTTTCATCATTGGATGTGTTAATAAACCTCTACCACTAGCATCTGCGAATGATATTACAGGTCCTTTTCCTGCTTTTACTGGTGCATCTTCAGGTTTTACTCCTGGGTGGTCTCCTGCAATAGTTACATCTAATGCAATTGCCATGTCAGGGTTTAATTTGAATGCTGCTGTTTTTGCTCCTTTTAATCCTACTTCTTCTTGTACTGTTCCTACACCGTATACTGTAGCATCACAGTCTGTCTGTTTCATTACTTCTGTCATTA
This sequence comes from Candidatus Methanosphaera massiliense, assembly GCF_028890305.1. Taxonomy (NCBI): domain Archaea; kingdom Methanobacteriati; phylum Methanobacteriota; class Methanobacteria; order Methanobacteriales; family Methanobacteriaceae; genus Methanosphaera; species Candidatus Methanosphaera massiliense. The sequence goes on along the minus strand of NZ_JARBXM010000001.1, from coordinate 1,539,723 downwards.
CTGCACAGCCTACACGGTTATCTAATGCTTTACCCATTACAAGATCATTTAAACATTCTTCGAAGTCAGTGTGGAATACGATTGGGTCTCCAACTGATACTAAACTTTCTGCTTGTTCTTTGTCTTTTGCTCCGATGTCTATGAACATGTCTTTGTATGGTATGATTTTTTTAGCTTCTGCTGCACTTGTAATGTGTGGTGGTTTGGATCCGATTATACCTGGTACTTCTCCATTTTCTGTTTGTACGTATACTTTCTGGTTTAGTAACATTTGGTCGTTGATTCCACCGATTTTAACAAATCTTAAATATCCATCATCATCTATGAAACTTACCATTAGACCGATTTCGTCCATGTGTGAAGCTAGCATAACTGTTGGTTTTCCTTCTTTACCTTTGTGTGTTGTTATTAGGTTTCCCATTACGTCTGTTTCCATTTCATCTACGTGATCTTTTAGTTCATCTTTTATTATGTCGCGTACTTCTGATTCAAAGCCTGAAATTCCGCAAGCTTCAGATAATTTTTTTAGTAATTCTTTCATTGTTAAACCTCGCATTTATTATGTTAAATGATTATTTTCGGTTAAATAAATCGAATTAAATTATTTTTTTTATACATTTTATTCTGTATATATAATATTATAGTTACTTTTACTTATTAAATTATTTTATTTTATTATTTATGATAAACTACTAATAAAGTAATTAACAAAAATATTCATGATTAAAAACTAATAGGGAAAGAATATTTTATTCTTTTTTTAAGAGAGTGGAAAAATATGGATGCATTGACAATTGTAATAATGTTGATACTATTTGTTATAGCAATGATATTCGTATTTTCAACAGCACTATTAACACCGTACATTGGTAAAAAGAATCTAATCACAGTAGTTCTACTAGGATTAATTGTAGGTGTGGTTGGAGGAGCATTCTTGTTATCACCTATAATGGATGATGTACCAGATTTTACCCGTACACTCGTAGAGGATAGTGTTACTGGAAGCGATGTTATAGAAATGGATTTATCAACAAACGGAAATCTGACAGAAATCATTCAAAATATAAGCTCTATACATGGAGTTCAGAAGGTTGAATATGAAGGAATTACAATAAAAGTTGACGGTAACTTTGACTCGGATAATGCCCAATCGAACTTTGAAACAGCAATAAATAACAGTAATGATAATATTGTTTCTGTTGAAGATACAGGTAATAATACATTCTTTGTTAGAATTAGTGAAGGTGGAGACCCACAAGCTGTATTAAATAGTATTTACGGGGTATTTAGTGAAGGTACCTATACCAACTTGAGATATACTGCAATGACAGCTAATGCAACAGTAGAAGCTAATAATGTTACTAATATTATGTCAGCAATATCTCAGAATAATGCAATGATAGTTAATGTTTCTGGTCCGACAGAGGACAGAACCAATGCAATAAATCAATACATGCCAGACAAAACAAATGTAATTTTAATATCTGGTATAATAGGTGTTATTGTAGCACTTGCAGGATTCTTTATTGATAGTATATACACTTTCAGAAATAATAGGAAAAGAAGAAATTCACGCAGAGAAACATCAAGAGATAGAATTAAAAGAAAAACAGTCCCGGGAACTGGACAGAAGAATAATTCTAAGAATCGTAGGCGTTCTAAAAATGATAAAGTACCTAGAAAAGATTCAATAGATATATTTGATGATTCATTTGATCAAAGTCCTAAACAGAATATCGGTTCAAACAAAAACTTTAAAGAATTATCTGAAGATGATTTGAAAACAAGAGAAAAAACTGATGAAAATAAGGGCGGCAGATTCAGTGGATTATCTAATATATTCCGTAGATCATCAGGTAATAATAAAAAATCAGAGCCTAGAAAACAAGAGAAAGAGGAAAAACATAATAACTCTTCTAAAGAACGAAAAGTTCCGAGAATCAAACCGAAAAGAAGAGAGTAATATTATATTCCACTTTCTTAACTTTTTTTTATTAAATTATTTTTATATAATACTTATTTTTTGATTAAAACAAGTTTACATAACATATTTTTTTAAAGTAATAAAAACAATAATATTAAACATTGATATAAGTATAGGGAGTTATTAAATGAAAGCAGTTGTTTTATATTCTGGTGGTAAAGATAGTACAATGGCAGTATATCATGCACTAAAAAATGGTGATGAGGTATATGCTTTATTAACAATGGTATCTAGAAATAAGGAATCATACATGTTCCATGTACCTGATATACACATGGTTGATTATTGCTCAGCAGCAATGGAAATTCCAGTGATTGATGTATTAACTGATGGAATAAAAGAAGAGGAATTAGGTGATTTAGAATCATTACTCATACGTATGAAAGATAAAGATGTGGAAGCAGTATATACTGGTGCTTTAGCATCTGAATATCAAAGGTCACGTATAGGGGGTATTTGTGAAAAATTATCATTAAAATGCATATCACCTATGTGGCATCAAGACCCTGTTGAATATATGAATGAAATAGTAGACCTTGGATTTGAAGTAATAATCACAAGTGTGGCAGCATATGGTCTTGATAAGAAATGGCTGGGACGTAAAATAACAAGAGAAACAGTGGATGAATTAGTAAAACTAAATAAGAAATATGGTATTCATCCAGCATTTGAGGGAGGAGAAGCTGAAACACTAGTACTTGATGCTCCAATGTATGATAGACGTATTGTAGTTGATGAGGCTGATGTTTACTGGGATGTTGATAGCGGTATTTATAATATTACCAAAGCTCATCTAGAAGAAAAATATGATTATAGTTTAGAATAGTTATACTATAATCCCCCTTCATGAATTATCTTTTTACTATTTTTTTTATTCTTAGTTTAATATCCAATCTATAACAGCATCTGGCTGTTGAGTATTTATTATTACTTCAATATCATCCAGTGTGGACATATTCTCATCTATCATATGAAATTTATTATGATATGCTGCTTGTTTATTAATAAAAAAGGTTATACCATTATCTTGTTTATTCTTGTTAAGTATAGTGTTTGCAACTTCACTTATTTCATTAGATTTAATGAGCTTACTAATAGTTCTTAATAATTCAATGTCACCTATAGTATATAGGTAATTATCTTCTGTTCTGTTTATTATGGTTTTTTCTGTTGTTATGTTTATTATACTGTTTTTTACCTTTTTGATATTTTCTGTTCTGTTTACTCTTGTTTTTATTTTTACTTTTACGTTTTCTATTGATGTTTTTCCGTTTAGGTTTGATTTCATTTGTAATCAGTGCTCTCACATTATTCTTAAAATTAGGAATCGGTCCCTCATTAATTAACATATAATCAGCTAATGCAATAACCTTACCAATTCCAAAATTTAACTCTCTCTGATCTCTTTCAACAAACTTGTTATAATCAGGAGAATCATCATTTCTTTTTCTTCTTTTCAATCTATTAAAGCGTTCATTTGGACTAGAATGAATAGCAATTACCTTGAAATTATTAAAATGTTTCTTGAAATATGCTACTTCATATGGACTTCGAATACCTTCAATAAGATAAATATCCTGTTCTATTTTCTTATACTTCTTAGGTGGATGCTTATTATGATTAGTACGACTATTGTACATCTTCTTTACAGTAGCTCTCTTATTATGTCTATTCTTAGAGTGATTTTTAATCTTTGTAACACATCTGCTAGCAACAACATTATTACCATATTTCTTTCTTAAAATAACTGCTGCCTTACCAGTAGTGATATTACGTCTTTCAGCTTCTTCCCGTATAACATCACCCATACTAATGGTATATATTCCCTCTTTTTTAGCAATACGTGAAATTATACTTTTTCCTGAACCTGGAAGACCTGTTACTCCAAAAACCTTCAAAATCACTATCTCCTAATTAACTTATCTAAAAATAATAAAAATAATAATATGATACTAATCTTACTCAAATCTTTTAATTATATCATGAATAGCTGTATCTAAATTAACATTATTATTAAATTTATCAATCTTCTCCTGAAGATCTGAATTATCATAATCACTGTATTTCTCAACAGATTTAATAAGTGCCGGCATAACCCTTACAATATTATCAACAATAGTAACTGTAGAAGTCTGTGCTGTTCTAGATAATGGATTTAAATCAACATTAACAATATCTTTACCAAGAGCATATAACTTCTCTGCACGGTCACCATCCTCTAATGGTATAAATACTAAATCAGCCTTTTTAATTCCCTCAATACTCACAGGAGACCTTGGTCCGTCTAAATCAGGAGTATCAATAAAATCATCATCATCTGTACCAAGTATGTTTTTAACACCTAAATCCTTATAAACTTTCTCAATATTAACAATTCTTTCAGGTGTTCTATAATACAAGTTAATCTCAACAGGAATATCTAATAAATCAGCTAACTGTGCAATTTCCTCGGATACAAGTGCTGTTGTATTACCATTAACACTTAATACAGGATTTTTACTAGTTAAAAAATAGCATGCAGCAACATCAATAGTATTCTGTGAATTATCTGTTGTTTTCTCGCCAATCAAATAATCAAATGTTTCTCCACGTCCATGTGCTATCATACCAGAATCTGCTAGTATTCCATTCTCATGAGCCTTAACTATTTTATCTCTATATACTAATGATTGATATCTTGGATGATTCTTATTTAACATAATATAAAATTAGTTTTTCTTAATATTTAGAAGTTAGTATAATTTTTATAAAAAGTAGATAATAATACAAAAATGTTAAAAAAAATTAGAAGAATAGAGAAGAAATCTATTTATTCTGAGCTTCTTCTCTAGCAATAGTTTTTCTACCTTTTTTCTTATTTCTTTTAGGTTTTTTTCCAGATTTTCTTTCACGCATCTGACTTTGAGGACTTTTAATAAGGAATGTTTCCATGTAATCTGCAAACACAGGTCTTGTGATAAAGATACCTACAAGTACACCTACTACAGTAGTTACTGCAAAACCAGTAAGCATACCTATTCCTGTTGCACCTCTTGAAAATCCAATGTAAGCTAAAGGTAGCATTGCTGCAATTAAAGTACCTGCTGAAGCATATACTATGAAAAATGCATGTTTAATTCTTGTTTTAACAATGTTTTTCCTGTCACTTCTGTCTCGTCTAGCAAGTACTTCATCTGTCATTACAATTTGGTCGTCTACACCAGTACCAATGGAAGCAATTATACCTGCAATTGCAGATAAATCTAAGTTCCAATGTGTTACAGCTGCAAATCCTAGGATAAGCACTAATTCTGATAAACTAGTTACTATGATAGGAACTACTAATGATGGTGACCTATATTTAATAGATACTACGGCTACAATAGCTAGTAATGCTAGGAAACCAGCAATTAATGCACCGGTTTCAAATTGGGAACCTAGTTCTGCTGATACACTGTTAACTCCACTAATTGAAAGTTTTACAGGCAATGCACCAGATTCTAGAACTGTGTGTATTTCATTTGCCTGGTTTTGTGCCTGTTCTTTTGTTTGTTCTCCACCAGATACTTCAATATCAGTTGATCCTACACCGTTAGCTAGTCCAGCATCTAATTGTGGTGATGATATTAATTTATCATCAAGGTACATATCTACAGTAGATCCAGCTTGACCTTCAGCAACAGATGCAAATTTATTTGCAGCATCTGTTGATACTGAAAACGGTACTTTCCACTGGGTACCTGTTACTTCTGCTCCTGAAACACTAGTAATATCTGAACCAGTGAGAGCTGTTTTATTGTTGATTTTAGCTTCGAACTTACCCGGAGTACTAATAATATGTTCTACTTCCTCAGGTCGCACTCCCGCTATTTCAACTATAATATCTTGATCACCACTCTGTCTTACCTGAACATCACTAATACCAAATGCATTTAACCTTTTATCTAACACTGCGGTTACCGTGTTCATTGTATCTTGGTCTACAGGTTTTTCAAGATGTAATTGTATCATTGATCCTCCTGCAAGGTCAAGACCTTCTTGTAATCCAAATACAGCAATAGATACAACACTAGCAATAAGTAGTACTGCTAATATTATTGTTCTAGGTCTTTTTAGAAATTGTTTAGTGGCTTGATTAATTGTGACCACCTCTTTCCATGTGCCATTTGAGTATACCCAGGTTCATAAGCCATGTTGATAATAAATCTGATAATAATCCCATAATAAGTACTGCTGATATGTCTTCTAATACTTGTGCTGATGGAATGAATACTTTAACAACTACAAATAATACAACCATTGAGGCTAATGCTGCAAATGTTAAAGTTATACCTGTTCTACATGCACCTTCTGCTCGATCATCAAGATCTCCAGCGTGTCGTTTTAGTAAACGTGTAGTTAATAATATATCTGTATCCACACCATAACCTATAAGCATCAGTAATGCACCTACACTAGCAACAGATAATGGTATGCCAAATAGTGACATACTACCAACTGCAATAGATATGTTACATAATGCTGATAAGACTATAGCAGCAGATGGAACTAAATCTCTAAATACAAAAAATACTGTTATGGCCATAAATACAAATGCAAAAAGTAATGCATATACTATCTGATCCATCGCAGCTTGACTTAGCAGAGCACCTACACTTCTGAAGCTCAGTATATTGAATTGATTACTGAATTTCTGGTCAAATTCGGCCTGATCTACATCCCCAGATATGGTTATTGTAGCTGTGTTACCTGATAAGGATGTTTCAACATCACTTACTCCCAGGTTACTTTGAACTAAGTCTGTTATTTGTGATTCTGTCATACTTTGTTTTAGTTCTACTGTGACCATGGTACCTCCCTTTAAATCTACACCTTCATTTAATCCGAAGGCTCCTAGATATAAGAGTGAAAGTATCATTAATATCACAGGAATTAAAATCAGAGGTTTATGAGACTGGCGGGTAATATATTTTATTATATCTACCATGTATCTTTGTCTCCTATGTCTATGATTTTAATATTTTTTCTTATAATTTTTGTTTATTAAGAAACTTTTTTAATAATTATCATAAGGATATTTATTATAGTATAATTATATTTTTTTAAATATATAAAATTAGATATATACTAAATTATTTTTGAAATAGGAATATACTTACTATTAATTTTACTTGAATTTCCTAATCCTGTTTTTTTATTTTCAAGTATTATAGTTCTTTTTTAATTTTGATTTCTTGATATTATTCTATTTATTGAATATAACCTCTTTTTATCTTATTTAATCATAATCGAATCTTTTAATTCATTTAAAAAATATCAAATATATATAGTATATTATACAAAAAAGTAACTAGAAAGATTAAATTTTTAGATTATAACTTAATTATATTTAGTTTATATGTTTTATTGATAATTTTTTTTTGGAGATACGAGGTTGAATAATTATAACTTAACTAAAAAATTTAGCCAGTTTACTTATAAATTATTAAAAGTCTTACCAACAGGAGGTAAATCTTATCCGGGGTATTTATTTATAAAGTATGCTGGCCTAGATTCTATTAAAAAACTTGCAAACGAACAATTAGAAACAGGTTCAATTCTTATTACTGGAACTAATGGTAAAACAACCACTACAACCATGCTAATAAACCTATTATCTAAAGATACGGATATTATATCTAGTGTGGATAATAATACAATATATGCTCTTACAACGGCATTACTTTCAAAAAAGGCTAATATCGGAGTCTTTGAATATGGTATAAGAGATATTGAACATGGAATACCTGACAAAGTACAGAAGTATGTTCAGCCAAAAGGAGTATTATACACCAGTATATCCCGTGAGCATACACAGGTACTTGGTAAGAAGAATTCATTTGAACAATATGTGAAGGCTAAAACATTACTATCTAAGGACATGATGAATGGAGTTGTAATGGTAAACACTGATGATCCAAATACATGTAATATTGGATTAAACAAGCAAGAGGAGGGCCATGTAATTTATTATGGATTAGATACAGACATGGTGGAAGATGTTTATGAACCAGCAGATTCTTATTGTCCAAGATGTGGTAAAAAATTAGAATATTCACGTCATTACATGAATCAGAGAGGAGTGTATTCATGTGAATGTGGATTCGCACGTCATGAACCAGATATTAAAGTTACAAAAGTACTAAGTTCAAATGGTAGATTAGATGTTCATGTGATAGGTTCTGTGTACAATTATTCATTTGATGATAATGTATCTATAGATGTAGAGCTAAGTCTACCATTATTTGGTACACATAACGTATATAATACACTAGCATCACTCACAGCATATGCATGCTTCACACCTGAACCTGAAAATATTGAATCTAATATAACAAATTATTTCAATTCACTTGATTTCTCAATTCTACCACCAGGCAGATTTGAAGTAGAAAAACTAGGTGATAAACTAGTAGGAATAGGTCAGGGAGATAATGTGATGCATTAAAAGTAAATGTATTATTCATGAAAAGGGAATTATTTAATTCAGAAGCAGAATTCATATACTGTACGCCAGATGCTAATGAAGAAGAAATATTTGAAGATCATCTAAAAACATTAAAAACAGTTAATCCAACACATATAACAGTAGTTCCTGGAAGAGTATCCTTAGATGCTGCAGAGAAGTACTATGAGAAAATAGTTGAAAGTGGATTAAATGCAAGTTACTATCCAATAGAATATGATTTCGACAAACGAATAAAAGGAATTGTAAAACTAATTAATGAATCAGAATATTCTAATATAATAGTCACGGGCTGTGGTGAAGAACAAGCTGTATGGAATATAATTAAGAATAAAATAAAAGAAGAAAACAAAAACTAATACTAATCTCCTTCACTACTAATTTTTTTTAAAATAAAATAAGAATAATGATTTATTATAGATATAAATCTAAATCTAATGCATAGATTACGCGTAAAGTGTTTCGAATAATTTCTTCCTCAGTTTTATCATTAACTCTTATGATAAAAGAATTGATTATACGACCACCTCTTGATTCAATTCTTTTTTTCATATCATTTAAGACGCCATGTCCCTGCCTGGTATGAGTTGTTGTGTATATAATTACATCCTTATTCTTAAAGTCGCAATTATCTATAAAAGTTAATATAGCGGGTGAAGGATTACCTAGTGTAGAAGGACTTCCCATTAAAATAAGATTATATTTACTTAAATCTATACTATTTGGCTGAATTTCTGTTTTAGTAGAACGCATAGCATTATAATTATTACGAATACTATTAAAGAAACCTTTCTTTCTTTTTAAATCAATTATTTCTATACATTCACCATTCACCCTTTTAGCTAAGAATTCTGAAACAATTCTGATTTCCTTATTTGTTGAATATGTTACTAAAACAGTCATAATAATCCTCTTTTACATGTTTATACTAAATTAAAATCTGATAAGGCTATTCGTGTATTATTTATCATATCTTCTTTTGTTCCATTACTGTATATGGAGAAGCCACCTATGACATTGCCATTATGTTTTTTCACTTGTCTTGCAAGACGTTTCATGGCAATGTCGCCACCAATACATTTTAGTGTATTGAATAATATTACATTTTTATTTTTGAAATCGGTGTTATCTATAATTTTCTTTATTGCAGGAGTTACACTACCTAACCATACAGGTGTACCAATAAATATTGTTTCATAATAGTCAACATCTATCTTTCTTGGGTTAATACTAGCTGAATCAATAGCACTAGTAAACAGATAATCTAGAACTGTTCTATGGATAGTATAATCAGTAATTTCCCTTAAATGAGCTTTTAATTCTTTTTTAATTGTTTTTGCAACGGTTAATGTGTTGCCTGAATTAGAGTATACTATAACTAAGCTTCTCATCTTAATTCTCCAAATCATTTAATGCTTTCTTTGTTAATTTGGGAATGTCAGTGTTTTTAGTAATTATTGCAAAGGAGTTGGTTATGTTTCCTTTCTTTGTTTTTATCTGATTGTTTAATTCTGATAATGCATTATCTGAACCTGATCCGCTCATTGTTACAAATGTTATAACGTTTTTGCCTTCAAAGTCACAGTTGTTTACTAGTTGCATTATGGCTGGTGCTATTCTTGCACCCCATACAGGGGAACCGATATATATTGTATCATAATCTTTTAAATCTACTCTTTCAGGACTTATTTCGGTATTTGCGTTGAATTTTATGTCTATAACTCCTTTTACGAAGCCACGTAGACCAGATCTATTTGTTAAATCTTTAATTTCTTGTGTATCAGCAGCTATTTCTTTTGCTATTGTTTTAGCTACTAATTTTGTTTTTCCTGTTCTTGAATAATAAATTACTATATCATTCATATTTTTTTTAACCCCTATTTCAATTATTGTTTATATAATTTAAAAAAAATTTACTTTATTTTTGTTCTATACTTATTATTATGTTTTTCATTCAAGTTTATATTTTTTGATTTAGTTTCTTTTAAAAAATAGTTTAAGTATAAGGGGTGATAGATGAATATAGTTTATTCATCATTTAATGCATCATGGGTTAATTTAATGATATCTGTATCTTTTGTTATAATAGAGAAAGACCTGATAATCTTTCCACCCTTTGATTTTATAGCATCGTTTAAGTTATCCAGAGCCTTTTCTGCACCATTACTTGTAAGTGTTACAAAACTTACTACATTAGTATTATTAAAGTCATTTTCCTCTACAAACTCAAGTATGGCTGGTGTTGCTTTAGATGCCCATACTGGAGAACCAATATATATTGTGTCATATTCTGATAAATCCACAGCATCATATTCAATGCTTGTCTTCTTTCCACGCATTGCATCTATTGCACTAGTTAAGAATTTGATTGATCCATCCCTATTTGTTTTATCAATAACTTCTAATAATTGAGCATCTTTTTCTTTTGCTATTTCCTCTGCAATAGTCTTTGTTTTATTTGTTCTTGTATAGTATATTACTAAGTCTGTCATTTATAAGCCACCTAGTTATATAAAGTTTATTTTGATATTTATACTTACATGTACTTTTAAGGATATAATCCTACTTCTTTTAATCCTGTTGTCTCATCAAATCCAAACATGATATTCATGTTTTGAACTGCCTGACCTGATGCTCCTTTAACAAGGTTATCAATTGCAGAGATAACTACTAGCTGGTCTTCATCATCAAGAGAAATACCACCTATTTGGCAGTTGTTAGATCCACGTACACTTGCTAGCAGTGGTACTTTATTATCCTTTAACACCTGTACAAATGGTTCATCCTTATAGTATTCACTGTATAGGTTGTATATATCTTCTGCTGTCACATCATCTTTTATTAGGAAGCTGTGATTAGTTGTGAGTATTCCACGAATTACTGGTACAAGGTGTGGTGTGAATGATACTTTAACATCTTTACTACCAAAGTTTCTTAGTTGTTCTCTTATTTCAGGTGTGTGTCTGTGGTTTGCTATAGCGTATGGTTTAACGTTATCAGTACAGGTCGGGTAATGTGTTCTTTCATTAGGTTTTACTCCTGCTCCACTTACACCACTTTTACTGTCTAGAATTATTCTATCTACTAACTGGTTTTCTACTATTGGTAGACTAGATAATATTCCTCCTGTTGGGAAACATCCAGGGTTAGCTATTAATGTTGCATCTTTTATCTGGTCTCTGTTTATCTCAGGTAATCCGAATACTGCATCTAATTCTGGATGTAAATGTTTCATTCCATACCATTTCTCATACACTTTATAATCACTGAATCTGAAATCTCCGCTTAGATCGATTACCTTTGATCCATTGTTCAGGTATTCTGGCACTAGTTTCATTGATGCTCCGTGTGGAAGTGCACTGAATACAACATCAGCATCCACATCCTCTGGTTTTGGGTTTGTGAATTTAAGATCTACTCCTTCTAGATTTGGATGTAGTTCTGATACATATTCTCCCTCATTTTTACGGCTTGTAACAGTTTTTATGTTTACTTTTGGATGTCTTAGTAGTATTCTCATTAGTTCTCCGCCAGTATATCCACTAGCACCTATTATTGCTACATCTATTTTACTCATTTTATATTGCTCCTTATAATTAATTTATTAATATGCGTATGGTTTAACGTTTTTGAAGTGTGTTTTTGCAACTTTATTTATTACGTCTTTGTTAATATTTTTTGGTTTTGTTTTTCTTAAGTTAATATTATATCTTTCTTCTATTTCTTTTAAGGTTTGTTCATAATTGTATTTTGCTATTATGCTACTTGTAGCAACGGGTATGTATTTTTCACCGTTTGATTCCTGTATTACTTTGATTTTATCATTAATGTTAAGATATTCATTCATCTTTTTATAATCAAATTTATCAATAATAACCAGTACATCTGTTGTCTGAATATCCTGCAGTAATTCTGTTATAACCTTTGAATGAAGGTATGCCAGTAAGTGATTCAGGTTTTTTCCCTTACTGGTGAATTTCTGGTATAATCTATTGTAACTGAATGGTTTAAGAATGATTGTTCTGCTGTTAATGCCTAGTTTTTCTATTTTAGGGTATAGTTTATAGATTTGTTTTGTTGATAATTTCTTACTATCAGTCACTCCAATACGTTTTAATTTCAAATTATCATCATGTGATGTAGATACTGCTGTTACAACAAGCGGTCCATACCATTCACCTTTACCAGTTTCATCAGAGCCTATGGTAAAACTATAGTCATCTAGTAAAATATCAGGATTATACTGCATACTTTTATTATTAGTATAAGTTTCACCTGTGGAATTGTATTCTTTTAATTCTAAGACAGAACCCAGCAAATTACGGGTACTACTATTGTCATTAAAAACTAACTTCCTAGAATTATACAAAATAAGAACAACATCACCATCCTTAATACGGATACGTTCATACTGGTGAGGCTTTTCATGACGTAAATTACGAGTCTGATAAATAAACTTACTAATCTCATCATCTGTTAACTTTATAGATTTCATAATAAAACACTGAAAATAACTTTTACATAAAAAAATATTCTTCACTTAAAAAAATAGATAAAAAGAGAGGGTGATTATTCACGTACCATTGTACCAATACCATGCTTAGTGAAAATCTCAAGTAATATAGAATGATTAAGTCTACCATCCAATATATGAGCAGTTTTAACACCATTCTCCACAGCATTAATACAAGTTTCAACCTTAGGAATCATACCACCAGTAATAACACCCTCACGGATTAACTCTTTTAACTCATCAGTTCTGATACGTCTAATAAGACTATCAGGATCATCAGGGTCAGTTAAAATACCTGGAACATCAGTCAATACAATTAACTTCTCAGCATCAACACTACTAGCAATAGAACCTGCAACAGTATCAGCATTCAAGTTAAGAGTATTACCATCCTTATCAATACCAAGAGGTGATATAACCGGAATATAATTATTATCAGTTAAATCATCAACAATCTTCCTGTTAACCTTATCAATCTTACCAACATATCCAAGGTCAACCTCTAATATTTCACCATCTTCATGTCTGATCTTTGTAGGACCCTTACGTGATGATTCAAGAAGATATCCGTCCTTACCAGAAATACCTAAACTCTTACCACCATGTAAACCGATTTTAGACACAATCTCAGTATTGATCTTACCAACAAGAACCATCTTAACAATCTCCATGGTCTCCTTATCAGTAACTCTTAAACCACCAATAAATTTAGGTTCCTTACCCATTTTATCCATGGAACGTGATATCTCAGGACCACCACCATGAACTACAATAGGCTGCATACCTACATATTTAAGTAATACTGTGTCTCTTGCAGTGGAACTCATAGCATGCTCATCAATCATAGCATGTCCACCATACTTAATCATAATCTTCTTATCATGAAATTTCTTAATATAAGGTAATGCTTCAATTAAAACATTACTAATTTCTAACTGTTCTTGTTCTACCATAAATCTCAACTAACTCCATTAAATAATCCAAAATAAATAAAATATCTACGTAGTGTACTCCGCATTAATTCTAACATAATCATACGTTAAATCACAGCCGTAAGCAGTAGCATTTTCACTGCCCTCATGTAGATTAACACGTATAATTAACTCATCCTTCTGCATAAGATTCTCAGCAGCCTCTAACTTCTCAGGGTCATCATAAGTTGTAACTGTACCCTTATCAACAATAACAACATTATCATCACCAGAACCAATACTAATAGAAATATTATCCGGGTCAAAATCAACACCAGAATAACCCATAGCACTAATAATTCTACCCCAATTAGGATCAGCACCAGCAACAGCAGTTTTAACTAAACTACTGGATACAACACTTTTAGCCACAACAACTGCATCATCATAGCTATCAGCACCATCACATACAACTTCTATTAACTTGGTGGCACCCTCACCATCCTTCGCAATCTTCTTAGCAAGGTTAGTGCATACATAATCAAGTGCCTCATAGAAGTTATCATCAACAGCACCTTTAACATCATTAGTACTCATTAATAATGCAGTATCATTAGTACTTTCATCACCATCAACAACAACCATGTTAAATGATTTCTGTACACTGTCACGTATAGCATCCTGTAATGTATCCTTATCCATTTCAAGGTCTGTGACTATGAATGCTAGCATAGTACCCATATTAGGTGCAATCATACCAGAACCCTTACACATACCAGCTACTCTGAAGACGGTGCCATCATTTAATGCTGATTCAACAGCACATTCCTTACTGACAAGGTCTGTTGTACGAATAACATCAGCTGCACAGCTGGCACATTCCCTGCTATTACCAAGACGTTTAAGAGATTCCTCTGCTACTGGTTTAATAATATCCATAGGCATCTGCCTACCAATAACACCAGTAGATGCTGTTGCAACATCCTCAACCGGAATGTCTAATGTATCAGCAACAAGCTGTGCTAATTCTAAACCTTTTTTCATACCGTCCTCTTTAGTATAACAGTTAGCATTTCCACTGTTAATTATAACAGCTGAAATTTTACCATTTTCTAAATGTTTTCTTGTAATATCAATAGGAGCTGCATATACCTTGTTTTGTGTGTAAACAGCAGCAGCTGTTGAGTTTTCATGGTAAAGTATGCTTACACCATATTTACCTTCCTTATATCCACTAGCTTGTAAACTACTAATGGAACATATACCATTGTCTAAAATTTTCATCATATCATCCGTATTATAAAAAGAAATTTTTAAAAAATAATTTTCATTCTAGAAAAGAAGATTAAGAGTAAAAATGAATACTCCCCTATTTTATTTGAGTATTCGTAATATTTTATTTTAATAATAATTTTTTATTATTTATATGTTGTTTCCATTAATTATTGTTCTTTTGTTGTTGATTTTCAGAACCGTTTTTATTATTGTTATTGTTATTATTGTTATTATTATTATTATTATTATTGTTGTTGTTATTGTTGTTATTATTGTTATTGTTCTTATTGTGGTTATTATTATTGTTATTTGAATTATTTCCTTTACCTGAAGTTGTATTGTAGTTGTTGTAATTGTTATTGCTTGTTTGTTCGTATATTATTGTAGTATTGTTTGTTTCGTTTGTTGTATTGTTCAGTGTTGTATTATTTGTGCCATTGTTTTCGAATAAACTTCCTAAATCTAGGGAGGGTGCATCGAAGTGTATTACAGTTGCGCCTAGTGAGCCACATAGCATTGCAATTATTCCTACAACTAATACAAGTATTATCTTTGAATTTGTTGATGACTTAATTTTAATACCTCCCCTATTCTCCTGTGGCTACTACGATTATCAGGGTTATCAGTATACCTATTAATCCTAGCCACATGTTTCCAGTATTCCAACCAACCAGTGTTAACAAGAATATGAATATGAATACTCCAATTAGTGTTGCAGATTTTGTTGTAAGATAGTCTATCATTGATCTTGTGAATTCTGTTGGTATGTAGTATGCGTATTTACCATTTGCCATGTCAAATACTATTACTGGTGTGTTGTCATGTATCTTGATTGAATCTGTTAGATGAGCATTTTCTCCAGCTTCTTTTCTACTGTTTCCTATTCCTACTCGTAGATTTAGTCCATTATTTAATGCATACCATGCACAGTCCAGTCCTGTTTTCAGTGCTATGGACTTTGATGGATAGTTAATAATTAAATCGTCTCCACCTACACGGTAACCCTCAATTTTACCTTGTCCCTCATTGGCTATGTATGCATTAATATCATTCATAATCTCTATGAGCCTGTCTTTTCCGTATTTTGATATAAATCCTGTGGAATCCTTTGCATCTATATACATAAAATTGTCTACTTGTACAGGTGTGAGTTTAACTTTTTCAGTGGTAGGTATTGTTTCGAATATTACACCATATTCTCCTCCGAGTTTGGTGAATCCGACTCCTGACACTTCTCCTATTTGAGCATCCATTTCTATTGCTCTTTCAATGGAGGCTGCACCAGTCATTCCCACTGCTCCTCTTACGTTAACTCCTTGCTGCATTCCCAGAGAAATCATTTTAATTGCTATTCTTATACCTTCCTTCTTTGAAGGCATGTGTGAAACAAGTTCTGTTTTACTTTTTTCTATGATTTCTCCACCTACTACTTCAACCATCTTTGCGAAAGATTCTATAACTGGTGATCGTTTGAATATTTCTATGTATAGATAACGATCATTTCCCATTATAATGTTACTTAGCAGTGCATATTCATTGATTTTATTTTCTGCTGGTCTGATTTCAATGAATTTCCTGTTTAATGGTAGGTCACGTTGATCTATTTCTCTTTCAAGGTTTTGAAAAATACTTTGACTATTTATCTCAGCAGGCTTGATTTCTACAAGCATTGTTTTTGTGAGGTTTATGAGTGAAACATATTCTGTTTCTAAATCATTTGTAGCGTAGTAATTTGTTCCTATACTAATAACTTTTTTATTTAATAGACGAGAGAATAGGATTTTTAATAATCCTTCAAAAGCCATTTATCTTTTGCCTCCACGTTCTATTGAAATTTCGAATTGTCCTGGTTTTTCCATTAACATACTTGGTTTTACTGATACTATTGGGAATTTCCATGTTCCTAGTCTGGCTGCCATTGTACTTGCTATATTTCTTGAGTTGTGTTTAATAAATGAGTAATCTGAGTCATTTATTATTATGTCTAGGTTGTATGGTGATTCTTCTAGTACTTCATCTGAGTATATTATGTTTAATTCGAATGTTCCAGGTCTTGTGAATAAGTCATTTCTTACTGCTACTAGTGGTGAGTGGTCAAGGTTTAACTTGTTTCTTACGGTTATTGCTATTGTTCCTGCGTTACGTACTGCTTCTTTGTAATCTTTTGGGTTTACCAGTACGAATATTAGGAAGTCTGATTCTTCCATTCCTTCATCTACAAAGCTTACCATTTTGTTTAATATTGGTATTTTTAAGAATACATCTTCTAGTTTTGAATCAATAGCGTTTGCGTCTTCATCACTTACTCTGCTTATAGCTTCCTGTGCTACTGCAAGTCCTGAAAATTTACGATTTTTCTTAGATTTATATACGTCAAATCCTCTTTTTTCAAATTCATTTAATGATTTAGAACAGATTTTTTGAAGTATGTTTTTTACTTTTTTAGGAGGCGCTGGTTTTCCAATTTGGAAGCGACCATTTTTTACTCTGTATGGTAGTCTTCGACTGTCTATATCCTGAAATTCGTCTCTATAATCTCTAAATAAATCGTTTGATAATATTTTTGCGTCTTTTTCATATGCTAGGTTTAATATGTAATGATCAGCTATAGTTCCAGCTGGTACTGGGAATACTTCTTCGTTCTGAATCATTTCATTAAAGCCATCTTTATCATCAATTTCATGTCGTAGTGGTGCATCGGCTAGAACGATTGGTTCATGTCCTAACTTTTTAAGGGTATTTATAGCTACTTTTAGAGTCTTTAAGCTGGGTGTTACTTTTCCTGTTTCTTCATCAGCTTGTTGTCCGTAATATGCTACATTTGACCCATCAACAATTATTTTCAAAAGATCACCTTTTATATGTTTATTTTAATTTAAAAAACTGTTCCATTATTAATAATTATATCTGTATATAACATTTTTTATAGTTATCTTTTATAATCTAAATTAGATTTATGGTTGTGTTAATTCTTTCTCTGTTCCATCAGAATTATGCTGTGTTATCTCAACATATTGATTGTCTATCTCTATAATATTATAGGAAGGACAAGTATTTCCTCTTAGCTTCATTGATGAAACTGTTCCTGCAGTAGAGAATATCGTATTTTTCATCTTCCATAAATGTGGAACGTGTTTGTGTCCAGATAATACTAGGTTAACATCATTTTTCAGTAATGCTAACAATATATCTCCAGCATCACTTAGAATATTTCTCTCTCTTCCAGTGTTTGGTATAGAGATGATATGGTGGTGAAGAGCTATTATTATAAATAATCCTCTTTCCTTAGCATCGGCTATTTCTTCTTCCATGAATTTCTTCTGAAGTCGACCAATTTTACCATGTCCTAGATCAGGTTCACTACTGTCCAATCCTATTATCTTTATTGCTTCCTCTTTTAATTCAAGAGTACCATATCTTTCACCAAAGAGATCTTCAAATACTTCGTCACCAATATTACGTGCATCATGATTTCCCGGTACTATTATCTTAGTAGGTTCTATCATGTCAATGTATTTCTTTGCTTCAACAAATTCCCTATAGAATCCATGATCTGTCAAGTCTCCTGTAATAATTACAGCAGATGGTTTCATTTCATTTATTTCATCAATAGTTTGTAGTAATAGGTCTTCTCTAAACTGAGTGTAACCAGTATGTAAATCTGATATATGGACAATAGTTGTCATCTAGGATAACCTCATTATAGCTTCAGCTAAATCTCCATTAGTTTCTTTTAAAGTTTTTTCTGCTTCTTTTTTGGATTTTCCTGTCTGTGATGCTACTAATTCAATGTCTTCATCAGATATCTCTGCTTCTTCAGTACTTTCACTGTTTTTTATTCTTTCTTCTGCTTTACCTGTAACTTGGTATGTTTCTTGTCCCATAGCGTTCATGATGTTTACTTCAGCATCTTTGATTACTATTTCTTTGTCTTTGAGTACAATCACTACTTCTTCTACTCCTTTAAGTTCTTTCATGTTCATACCCATTTTTTTCATGGTTCTTTCCATTTGTTTTAATTGTTTTGGATTTATTTTTCCACCTGGAAACATAACATTATTCCTCCTATAATTTGAATTCTCGTTATTATCGTGTTAATAAAAATCGAGTCCTTAAACTAATGATATATTTTTTAAGATTATATCATTGTATTCTATTTATATCTATATGTGATTTTTATTATATTAAAATTAATCTTTTTTAATATTATGATTTTAGAATTAGTTATGTAGTTTAAATGATTTTATTTAATTAGTTGGATTAAATTATTAAATTTATCTTTAAAAAAAATAGTGAGTGGGGGGAGGGAAGTATTGGTATATTATTCATCATCTTCATCGTTTTCATGTTCTTGTAGGGCTAATTCACTTACAAGCTTATTTATACGTTTTTTCTGGTCTTCTATTCTATTAAATAGTTTAAATAATAGGTAAAACAGTATAATTATCGCTGTAATATATAATACATCAAGACCTCTTCCTAATCCAAAGATACTAGCTAGATGTATACTTATCTCTGGGAATACTGCTGCTATTATTACCAGTATCCATATTGCTAGCCATAGCAGATACATTCCAAGGTTAAGAGTATCTTTTTGAAATCTCCTAGTTATCAGAAACATGGCAAGAAGGCTTATTATTATTATAATTATTTGATATGTAAACAAAGTGTCCTACTCCTATTTTATTGTTTCATTTAGGAATTCTAGTAAAATCTTTATACCTACAAGGGTATTTGTTCCTTTTTCTATGGTTCTTTTATCATATATTGTTGTCATTGGTACTTCTAGCAGTTTTAGATTTCTTCTTTTTATTTCACCGATAATTTCTGATGAAACACCATATTGCGGTGATTTTAACTGTAGTTTACGTGCTGCATCTGCTGTGAATGCTCTTAGTCCTGACTGTGAATCTGTTACCATCTTTCCCTGGAATAGAAATGTTATATGATTCATTACTGTGTTACCAAATTTTCTTCCTGATGGCATGTCTTCAAAATCTCTTGCACCGATTACAACATCCGCCTCATGATTTTGTAATGGTGGATACATATTATAAAGATCATCCGGATTATGCTGGCCGTCAGCATCAAATGTGATTATGATATCTGCATCTTTACTTAAGGCTGCTTTAATTCCTGTTTGAATAGCACCGCCAAGTCCAATATTAATAGCATGTCTGTAATGCCATACTTTTCCACGATATTTTCTTACTAATTTACGTGCTATTACCGGACTATTATCCATTGATCCGTCATCTATTATTAATACGTAAAATCCACGTTCAACAAGTTCGGAGGTTACTTTTTCAAGAGTTTTTTCTTCATTGTAACAGGATAGTATAATGTAAATTTTAGATGTTATCGGAGGTATGTTTTCTTTGTTCATTTTGTTATTGACCTGTTTTATTTCCTTTAATAATTTTATTTAAAATGTTATGTTATATTTATATAGAAAGTTCTTTTTATATTTTTTAAAAATAACTTGAATTTATCACTTAGAAACAGAATTATATACACAGGTAATCAAAAAAAATTCCAAAAAAATTTAATAAAAAAATAAGATGGGACTAAATTCACAAGTTAAATAATTATTCATTCACCAGTCTTAGAACATCAACCATTCTAGTAGCAAGATTTACAGATGTTTCAATACCCACATCATCCGCACTGGTATTTCCGGCACCAGTACCACCATAATGAGCAGTAGGCCTGTTATCTCCAATAATAATAGCACCCTGTATCAGGAAGAAATCATGAATAGATGCAATAGTACTCTCCTGACCGCCGTTACGGAATCCGCCAGTACTGATAGCACCGCAAACAGTATTCTTCAATGCATGATTATTACGTAGTGGACGTAATCTGTCAATAAATGTCTTAGCAAGTCCAGTCATATCCCCGAAGTATACAGGACTACTCATAATAATACCGTCAGCATCTCTGACAATTTCTGCAATATCAATCATGTCATCATCAATGACACATTTATCAGTCTTCTTACAGGCATCACATCCCCTGCAGAAGTTAATATCTTTATCATGTAATGTGATTAATTTAGTTTCTATACCTTCACTGGCTATTCTGTTAAGTGCTGTCTGTACTAGAAATTCGGTGTTACCCTTACTTCTAGGACTTCCTACAATTCCCACAACTTTCATACTACTAACTTCCTTATAGTTTTGAGCAGTTAACAAGCTTTGATGCCATATTTATGTAGGATAATGTTATATCATCCCAATTGTTCTTGCTTTCAATATATTCTCTTGCTTGTCTACGTAGTGTCTTGTTAACATCATCATTTTCTAGAACATATCGTATTTTCTCTTCTAATTCTTCAATATTTTCAGGTTTAACAAGATATCCTGTCTTTTTATCTTTTATAACTTCTTTAATTCCCTTGGATTTATATGCTATTGTCGGTGTGTAACAAGCATTAGCTGTTGTAGACAATATTCCAAATTTCTCATGTGTTGATGGTAATACTAGAAGATTTGCAAGCTTCATCTGATAGATTAGTTCTTCCTGGCTTACATTGTCTATAAATTCAACATGATTCTGAATATTATTTGTCCTAATAATCTCTTCCAGATGTTCTTTTTCAGGTCCGTCACCTATAATTACAAGTTTAATACCTGGCTGAACTTCTTTTAGATGACATATTATTGTTAGCAGATGATCTATATTTTTATATGCTGTCAGAGTACCTACATACAATATTCTATCATGATTTTTTGTCTTGCATTTAATTTTATCAATATTATTAAGATTTACACCTATAGACATTAATGCTATCTTATCTGGATTGACATCATATTTGTTTACTAATTCATTTTTAGTGGATTCATTAGTTGTTAATACTTTATCATACTTTTTAATTGATACTTTGTTAACAAAATTGTTGAATGTTTCTGTATCATCATTATTTAATTCGTATACTGTGCCTATTACTGGTGTATGGCTTAATTTAGATACTAGTGTTGTATATATTGATGATGAACGTGACTGAATATCTATTATGTCATAATCATGTTTTCTTATCCATAATAGAATTGATTTCACATAGTTTAAAACAGTGTATTTAACTATATTTTCTGATTGTTTCATTTTTGGACCTATACGGTATATGTGAACACCATTCAATACTTCATGTTCAGCATCATTATCCTCGCTTTTCATTGAAATTATGTCAACATCATGTCCAAGCTTTACTAAGTTTTTACTTAGTTCACAACATCGAAAATTTCCACCATTTTTTGAGTTAGGTGAAAATGATTCTAAAATCATACAAAATTTCATTTTAACTTAGTCCTATATTCCTTTATATCTACTATAACAGTAGATTTTTAATAAATAATAAATACATACTTCATATTTATAGTAACATAATATAAATATTATCTATTTTTAGGTTAAGTATTCTTTAATTTTCCAAATAGTTATATAAAAATTATAATTAAGAATATTTTATTAGTATTCTATGATATCTGATTTATTTTCAAAAAGTATACTAATATCATTTTTTTTAAATAGGTAATTACTTTATTTTAAAAAATAAGCGATATTTTGAGGAAATTAGGGTAACTTATATATATAAAAATTTTAAGATTTTTTATTGTCTGTTACCTATACAGACAAATACATAAGTTTTATATATAAAAACACCTTTTGAGTTTTATAAAAAAACATTAACAGGGAACATTATTTTGAATTATTCTGTGTTATATTTAGCCATAGTATAATAATAGACTAATTTCCTAAAATAATGTTTTTAAAGTTTTTTTTACTATAACTTAACTAACATTTTCTACTTGTTTTTTAATTTTTCCTGTTCTCTGTTATACATTGGTTCATATAATCGTTTATATATTCCACTAGGAACTACATAAACCAGTAATAATAATAATGATATGAAAAATCCCTTAATCCATCCGCTATGTTTATATAATACTGCTATTAGTGATATGAGATTATTTTTAATGTCAGGTCGACCTGTGGCTTTATCTACCATTACAGCAACAGGTAATACTATCAGGTAATTGTTTGTGGTTAGTGAATGATTATCCAGATTTTGATAACAAATCTTTCTATACTTTGAATCTTTTATCATTAATGCTGAGTTTAGCCATCCGTCATAGAACTTGGTGAATGTGTACGTGAATGAATCATTCTGTGGATTTTCACGTTGAATAACAAGATCTCTTTCTGATTTATATATGAAATAATTATTTTCAACTGCCTTATTAATTAACACGAAGTGCGGGAAGAAGTTTGGAATATTATCATATCCATGTATCATTGCTTCAGTATCATAAATACTTGTTCTGTAGATGTATCCAGAGATGAATGCCATGTCCATGAAGAAGTTTCCCTGCATTATGTCAATTAATTCCTGTGTGTATATTTCACGGGTGCTTGTCTTATCAGTTCCTTCAATTTTATTCTTCTTGTCTAGTAATTGATTTAATGATTCGTCTGACGGATTTTCTGGTGTTGTCGGTAGCATTGGTGAGCATATATCTATGATATCATATTTTTTAGATTCAATGGCTTCTATCACATCATCTGTAACTGTGAAATCATAATCATCATTATCTCCTACAATCCATGTGTAATAGGATGTGGATGTTTCAACAGCTCGTAGTATATTAGCATTTCCCCCGATATTAATGTTATGACGTTTTATTATCATGTTTGGAAATTTACCTACGTATTTTTTACATATTTCCTGGGTGTTATCTGGTGAGCAATTATCTAGTATTGTTATTTTACAGTTTTTGAATGGGCTATCTAATAATTGTTCTAATGTTTTATCTAAATAGGAATCTCTGTTGTATGTGATTAGTATTAATTCTAATAGGTCTTCTAACATTATTATCGTTCCATTTTTTTATTAATATTTATATTTAGAATAATTATTTATTAATTTTTGTTTAATAAAATTAAAAATTAAGTTAATTTTAATAAATTCAGTGGTAATATATATTATTATAAGAATTTTTATTCTATTTTTAGAATAATCTTTCATTTTTAATATTTGAATAACGGTGGAGTGTTTTCATGAATGATACAGAGAAACAAATGATTGAAATATTGAAGACATTAAAGAAAGATTACGGAGTAATAGCAGTAAAATCTGAATTTGAAACAGAAGGATCAAGAAAAGATGAACTAACAAAACTACGCGACATCATATCCAAATCAGGCTTAAAAATGTACATCAAAATAGGAGGATGTGAAGCCGTACGTGATTTAGACGATTGTAAAATATTTGGAGCAGACGGAATAATGGCACCAATGATAGAAACAGCATTCGCAGCTTCAAAATTCAGAGGAGCATTTAACAAAGTATTCCCCTCAAAATCCGATGGAACAATAGACAAAATAATAAATCTAGAAACAATCACAGCATACAACAATATGGATGACATATTCAAAGAAAACCAGGATTTTCTAAACACAGTAGTAATTGGAAGAAGTGACTTCTCAAAATCATGCAACATACCAAAATTAGATATTAACGGTAAACAAATGATGGAATATTGTACAAACATAATTGACAAATCAAATGATTACGGATTTAACTCAGCATTCGGAGGAACAATATCAGTAAAAAGTATAGATTTCATCAAAGAACTAGAAGATAAAATAGATAGATTTGAAACAAGAAAAATAGTATTTGACATAGAAAAACTCAACGGAAATTACTCAGAAGCAATTGACACAGCAATAACATTCGAATACCTATACCTGAAAAACAAGCTAAACTATTACCAGTCAATAGTAGATGAAGACAAACAAAGATTCGATGACCTTAAAAGCAGAGTTGATGTAGAATTATAGTGATTATATGAATAAAGTAGTGACATTTGGAGAAATAATGCTAAGATTATCCCCCGAGGGCTATTACAGATTTCTCCAAGCAAATAAATTTGATGTAAATTATGGTGGAAGCGAAGCAAACGTAGCTATCTCATTAGCTAATTATGGAATAAACTCAGTATTCATAACAAAAATACCGTCTAATGAAATAGGACAAGCCGCTATAAACACATTAAGACAATACAATGTAGATACAAATAGTATAGTACGTGGAGGAGAACGTCTGGGAATATACTACATGGAAAAAGGTGCAAGTCAAAGACCATCCAAAGTAATATATGACAGAGCATACTCCTCAATATCACAGGCAAAACCAACTGATTTTAACTGGGATGAAATATTTAACGATGCAGAATGGTTCCATTTCTCAGGAATAACGCCAGCATTAAGCAAGCAATTATCCCAGATATGTATCACCGCATGTAAAAAAGCAAAACAACATAACGTCACAGTAAGCTGTGACCTTAATTACCGTTCAAAACTATGGACAACTACAGAGGCAAATAAGATAATGACAGAAATCATGCCATACGTAGATGTATGCATAGCTAACGAGGAAGATATAGATAAAGTATTTGGAATAAAAGCTGAAAATACTGACGTAGAAAAAGGAAAAATAAACTATCAGGGATATGAAAGTGTAGCAAAACAGATACATGATAAATTTGGCTGTAAAATAGTAGCATGCACACTAAGAACATCCATATCAGCAAGTGATAATAAATTCACATCAATACTATATGACGGTGCAAAAATATATCAGCCAAAAGAATACTCCATTCACATAGTAGACCGTGTAGGTGGAGGAGATAGTTTTGCAGCAGGATTAATCTACGGAATCCTACAGAAAATGTCACTACAGGATTCACTAGAATTTGCAACGGCGGCAAGCTGTTTAAAACATTCCATTGAAGGAGACTTTAACATAGTCACAGTTGAAGAAGTAGAAAATCTTAGTAAAGGTAATGGTACAGGAAGAGTACAAAGATAACAAAACAATATAATAATATAATATTTCAGAGGCAAAAGATGAAGATAAGAGTAGCAGATTACATAGCACAATTTTTAGTAGAACATGATATAACCACCTTATTCACAGTTGTAGGTGGAGGTGCGATGCATCTGAATGATGGATTTGGACATAATAAAGACCTACACTGTATACACAATCATCATGAACAAGCATGTACAATCGCAGCTGAAGGCTACTATAGAATGTCAAACAAATTACCGGCAGTATGTGTAACAACAGGACCCGGAGGAACTAATGCAATAACAGGCGTACTGGGAGCCTATCTGGATTCCATACCAATGCTAGTAATATCAGGACAGGTAAAATATGAGATGACAGTAGCTAGCACAGGATTAGACCTAAGACAATTAGGGGACCAGGAATGGGACATAGTATCCACAGTAGATTCAATGACAAAATATGCGGAAATGGTGACTGACCCTAACAAGATAAAATACTGCCTTGAAAAAGCATTATATTTGGCAATGATAGGCAGGCCAGGACCATGCTGGATAGATGTGCCATTAGATATACAGGGAGCAATAATAGATACTGATGACCTTATCAGCTTTAATCCGGATGAATTGGAGTTAGACCTTGGTAAACCAGTGACAGATGAAGTATTACAGAAGGTAATAGATAAAATCATAGAAGCAAAAAGACCAGTAATTTATGCTGGAAGTGCTATAAGAACTAACAGTGCTTATGATGAGTTTATTAGTGTAGTTGAGAAATTAAATATTCCAGTGGTAAATGCATGGAATGCAACTGATTCACTAGAATATGAAAATGAGTTAACTGTTGGATGTGGTGGTTCATTTGGAGATAGACCTGCAAACTTTGCAGTTCAAAACAGTGATCTCGTATTTTCACTAGGATGTAGACTTAGTACTAGACAAGTATCATTTGCTTATGACAGCTGGGCAAGAGAAGCTTATAAGATAATGGTAGAAATAGATCCGAATGAAATCAAAAAACCAACATTAACAATAGATATGCCTATACAATCAGACATTAAGGAATTCTTAACAAAACTAAACAAATACCTTGATGATAATTATCATGATTATACCTTTGACTACTCTGACTGGGTAAAACAGTGTAATGTATGGAAATATAAATATCCAGTATGTGATAATTCAAAATATGAACAGAGAGAAAAAATCAACGTCTATGCATTTCTAGATACCTTGTCTGAAAATATGAAAGAGAATGATAAAATAGTTGCAGGAAATGGAGCTGCATGTGCATGTATCCATGGATATAAGCTTAAGAAAGGTCAGAGATTAGTAGTTAATTCCGGAGTAGCATCAATGGGCTATGATTTACCAGCAGCTATTGGAGCATGTCTGGGTGTTGAGGAGAATATAATATGTGTATGTGGTGATGGAAGTATTCAGATGAATATCCAGGAACTAGAAACAATTGCACATCTTAACTTGCCAATCAAGATATTTATAATAAATAATGAAGGATATCAGTCAATACGAATTACACAACGTTCCTTCTTTGAAAAACCATTTGTAGGAATAGGACCTGATAGCGGTGACATAAGCTTCCCTGAAATGAAGAAGATTGCTTATGCATTTGACATACCATATATTAGCTCTGATTCATTAGATACTTTAAGTGACGTGATTAAAGCTACATTAGAGGCAAGCACTCCTATGATTTGTGAGGTATTTGTTGATACAGAACAATCATTTGAACCAAAATCTGCATCTAAAAAGTTACCTGACGGTAAAATGGTATCTGCACCGCTTGAAGATATGAAACCATTCCTTGATAGAAAAGAATTAGAGGAAAACATGTACATCGACTTATTAAAAAATGAGTAAGATGGTGGGGGGGTGGCAGTATATGAAAATAGTCATCACAGGTTCAACAGGAATGATAGGATTAGCATTGATTAATTTATTGAAAAATGAAAATATTGTATATGCTATCACACGTCCTAATTCAGATAAGATAAAATATATTCCACAGCACTCTAACGTTAAAATCATAGAATGTGATTTAAATAATCTAAGTAGCCTGGAAGATAAGATAGAACAGGCAGATATATTCTTCCACCTAGGATGGAGGGGAACCTATGGAAATTATCGTAATGACATCTATTCACAGATAGATAATATAAAAATTACCATGGATGCAGTGAAACTAGCATCACTATTAGGATGTAAATCCTTTGTAGGTACAGGTTCCCAGGCAGAATATGGTAATCATAATGAAACCTTAACAGAGGACACTAGTATTAATCCAGTAACACCATACGGAATAGCCAAATATACTTCTGGAAAATTAAGCAGATTATATGCTGATGAATTAAATATCAAGCATTGCTGGACTAGAATCTTAAGTGTATATGGACCAGGAGATAAAAAAACTCTCATAGGGTCCTGTATTAATGCAATATTAAATAATCAGCCATTTGACACAACTAATGGTGACCAGGTATGGGATTATATATACTCAGGGGATTGTGCAAAGGCACTGTATGAAATAGCAATAAATGGAGTTAATAATCAAACATATATAATATGCTCTGGTAAAAAAAGAAGGTTAAAGGATTATCTGATCGATTTAAAAGATTGTATTAATCCTGATTATGAATTAGGATTTGGAAAAAGAGATTATAATCCTAATCAAGTAATGTATCTTACGGGTGATATATCAAAGTTAGAAGAGGATACTAACTTTAGAATAGAAACATCCTTCAAGGAAGGAATTAAAAAGACAGTGGAATGGTTTAAAGAAAATAATTAACCATTACCATAATTAACTATCTATTTTTTTATTGATTTATGGCTTCTTTTATACATTTAATCATGTAATCTAGTTTTTCATTTGTCATACCAGGATATACTCCAATCCAGAAGGTATCTTTCATTATTTTATCAGTATTTTCAAGATTACCTATAACACGATATTTACTATCATCGCCACGTATCTGGTCAAAACATGGATGTTTAATAAGATTACCCGCAAATAACATTCTTGTCTGAACACCATGAGTTTCGAGATATTGAACAATATCATTCCTGTTTAAGTTATCCTTGACAGTAATCATAAATCCGAACCAGCTAGGATCTGAATTAGGCTCTTTCTCTGGAAGTATTAGTTTATCATCTAAATCCTTCAATCCCTCATATAACATTTTGAAATTCTGTTTTCTTCTCTCAACAAATGATGGGAATTTATCTAGCTGTGCACATCCTACAGCCGCCTGCATATCAGTAGCCTTTAAATTATATCCAAAGTGAGAGTAAACATATTTATGGTCATATCCAACAGGTAACTCACCATATTTCTGTGTAAATCTATTTCCACAGAAGTTATCCTGGCCAGGTGCACACTGACAATCTCTACCCCAATCCCTGAAGGACCTTACAATTCTATTAAGAAGGGGATTATTAGTATAAATAGCACCACCCTCACCAGTAGTCATATGATGTGGTGGATAAAAACTACTAGTACCAATATCACCTACTGTACCTGTAAGTTTTGTTTTACCATCAATTGTATAAGTACTGCCAAGAGCATCACAGTTATCCTCAATTAACCATAAATTATACTTCTTACATATTTTCACAATTTTTTCCAGATTAAATGGATTACCAAGAGTATGTGCAACCATTATAGCCTTTGTCTTATCAGTTATGGCCTCTTCCACTTGTTCAGCATCAATATTATACTGTGGAATAGTAACATCAACAAATACTGGTACAGCACCATACTGTATAATAGGAGCTACTGTTGTAGGAAATCCTGCAGCTACCGTTATCACTTCATCACCAGGTTTTACCTGACGTTCCTCCAGTAATGGTGAAGTTAATGACATGAATGCAAGAAGATTAGCTGATGATCCAGAGTTTACAAAGGAACAATAGGTAACACCAAGATATTCTGCTAATTTTTTCTCAAATTCCTCAGTATATCTTCCAGAGGTTAACCAAAACTCAAGAGCACTATCTACTAGATTCATAACTTCATCATGATCATAAACCCTTGAAGCATAAGATATCCTATCTCCCTGCTTGAATGGCTTTTCCTGGTTATGATATCTGTCAGTATATTCCTTTACTAATTCCAGTATTTTTTTCCGTGCTTCTCCTTCTGTTTTATTTTCAAATATTTTAATTACCTCCATGTAATTCTTGACAGTATTCATGCATTTGTTCATGAGTTACTTCTAATAAGTTATCATTATTATAATAAGCTTTTGTCCATTTCACTGTTTTCTCTATCGCTTTTTCTATATTCCATACAGGCTTCCAGTTAAATACTTCTTTAATTTTATTGTTATCAAGTTTCAGGAACTTAGCTTCATGAGGTCCGTCATCTGATTTGTTGACCCATTTAACTTTAAAATCATTATCCTTGTTATAGTACTTACAGAATAAATCTGCTAATTCACCAGTAGTAATACAATCACTGGTATCTGGCCCAATATTATAGTAACCTGCATACTTACTGTTATTGTATTGTTCTTTCATTATTGTTAAATAGATAAATATTGGCTCTAAAACGTGCTGATATGGCCTGATAGAGTATGGATTTCTGATGATTATATCTTCTTTTCTACCAACTGCTCTCACACAGTCTGGAATGATTCTATCATTAGCAAAATCACCACCACCAATAACATTACCTGCACGGGCTGTCGAACAAGCTATACCTATATCTTTGAAGAATGAATTGTTATATGAGTGTGTAACAAGTTCTGAGCATGATTTACTATTAGAATATGGGTCATAGCCATCTAATTTATCATCTTCCACATATCCTTCATCTTTTTCCACATTTTCGTAAACCTTATCTGTGGTAACATTCAGAAATGATTTTACACTACCAGTTTGTCTTATGCATTCACAGATATTGACAGTACCCATGACATTTGTCTGATATGTGTATAATGGGTCTTTGTAGCTATCTCTGACGATTGGCTGAGCTGCCATGTGAATAACAATTTCCGGTTCATATTCATTGAAGACCTTTTTCAGATTGTCAATATCCCGTATGTCTCCTATTATAGATGTTATTCTTGAATTAAGATCTAATAAATTATAAAGATTAGGTTCTGTAGGTGGATTAAGGGAGTAACCCACTACATCTGCATCCATATTAGCCAGGCATTCTGAAATCCAGGAGCCTTTAAATCCTGTGTGACCTGTAACTAATACTTTTTTATCTTTATAAAATTCATGCATTATATCACCATAATACTGATTTATTCCTTCCATATATACCATGGAGCTTTATCTTCTTGCCATAGTTTTTCCAGTGCGTCATGGTCTCTTTTTGTATCCATACATTTCCAGAATCCATGATGTTTGTATGATTTTAGTTCACCATCATGTGCTAGATTTTCCAGTGGATCTTTTTCAAATACTGTTGTGTCATCCTTTATGTAGTCTATTACTTCTGGCTGCATTACCATGAATCCACCATTTATCCATCCACCATCTTCTTTTGTTTTCTCGGAGAATTGTGTGATTGTCTCGTCTTCGTCTATTGTCAGTACTCCGAATCGTCCTGCCAGGTTCACTGCGGTTATTGTTGCTAGTTTTCCATGTTTTTTATGGAATTCCAGTAGGTCCTGCAAGTTTACGTCACATACCCCGTCTCCATATGTTAGCATGAATGGTTCATCATCTGGTAAATATTCTCTTATTCTTTTTATTCTACCACCAGTCATGGTATTTAATCCTGTGTCTACTAGTGTGACTTTCCATGGTTCTGAGTAATTGTTGTGTACTGTCATTTCATTTTTTGATAAATCGAATGTAACGTCTGATGTGTGTAGATAGTAATCTGCGAAGAATTCCTTAATCATATGTCCCTTGTATCCTAAACATATGATGAATTCATTGAATCCGTAGTATGAATATATTTTCATAATATGCCAAAGTATAGGTTTTTCACCAATTTCAATCATCGGTTTAGGTTTTAAATGTGATTCCTCTGATATTCTTGTTCCGAATCCTCCAGCTAGAATAACAACTTTCATCATAACACCTCTCTTTGTTGTTTTATCTTATGATTAATTCGTTAAGTAATATTAATCTATATTTAATAATATATTAATATTTAATTAAAAAAAATAAAGAATACTTTAATAAAAGAGTTAACTATCACTTATTAACCATACAATTAAAATTGTACTAATAAGAAGTATAACACAAAAATGATAAAACATATAATAACCAAAAATATGAGGAACAGATAATTATGGCACAATTCACATTTAACAAAACATCAATTGAAGGAGTATACATAATTGAAAACCAGGTATTTGGTGATGAAAGAGGATACTTCATGGAAACATACCAAAAAGACCTATTTGACGAGGCAGGACTAGAATTTAACTTTGTGCAGGACAACCAGTCACGCTCAAAGAAAGGAGTACTCAGAGGACTACACTTCCAATACACACAACCACAAGGAAAACTGGTAAGAGTAATAAAAGGAGAAGTATTTGATGTAGCAGTAGACCTCCGAAAAGATTCCCCAACATATGGAAAATGGGAAGGAGTAATCCTATCAGAGGAAAACAAAAAACAATTCTACATCCCTGAAGGCTTCGCACACGGATTTTTAGTATTATCCGATATAGCAGAATTCACATACAAATGTACAGATTTCTATAACCCTGGAGATGAAGGCGGAATTAAATGGGATGACCCAGAAATAGGAATCGAATGGCCTATGGATGATATTGATGAATTGATATTATCAGAAAAAGACCAGAAATGGAAAACACTAGCAGAAACAGAAACAGATTTCTAAACAGAATATAATATACATATACTGTTAAAAGTTAATGTATTAAAATAACCACCCTACTTTTTTTTCATTTAAAGTATTATAAAATTAGGATGTATTTATAATCTAGATAAAAGAAGTTAAAAAAAAGGTTATATGATGGGGAGAAATTATAATAAGTCTATTTTATCCCACTGAATTATACCCTCTTCGAGGTATTCCTCATCACAGTGTACTTTCTCTACTTTACCAATGAATAATTCATGAGTACCATTCTCTGGTTTTACGGAAGTAACAACAGTACATTCAAAGTTAACAGGACAGTCTGTTAAAATAGGTGCATCTACAACATCACCATCAGCAGTGTTAATATTTGCTAGTTTATCTTCATCTCTGCGTGATACTGTTCCAAGATACTTGAATTCATCAGCAAAGTCTTTGCCAGGTATGTTAACTACAAATTTTCCTGTATCTTTTATCATATGATATGAGTATCTTGTTGGTACAATTCCTACCATTACCATTGCTGGTTCTAGACTTGCATTGGATGCAAATCCTACTGCTAATGCATTATCTACATCATCTTTACGGCAGGATATGATTGTGTTAGGTTTTGGTTCAATTCTTGATTTATCAATTATAGCATCTTTTTTCATTTTATTTTCCTCCAGTAATGTTATAATAGATTTATTTTATCCCAGTTTACTGTTCCGTCATCGTTTAAGTATTCTTCATCACAGTGTACTTTTTCTACTTTTCCTATGAATAAGTCATGACTACCTGGTGAGTATATATCTGTTAATGTGCATTCATAGTTGATTGGACAGTCACTGAGTATTGGTGAATCAACGATATCTGCTTTTTCTGTGTTAATCTTTTCCAGTTTATCTTCATCAAATCCGGATGCACTGCCTAGGTAGCTGAATTCTTCCTGGTAGTCTTTTGTTGGTAGGTTTACTACGAAGTTTTTTGTTTCTCTTATTACCTTGTTTGAGTAACGGGATGGTCTTACTGCTACCATTATTAGTAGTGGATCTGTTCCCGCGTTTGATATGAATCCTATTGCTAGTGCATTTTCTTTTCCATCTTTGCTTTTACAGGATACTAGTGCGTTTGGCATTGGTCTTATCCAGTTTGAGTCGTTTATATCTTTTTTCATTTTATCTTTTTCTCCGTTGTATTGTATTTAATTTTTTTTGTAAGTGTAATATAATATTGTTATATATTAATTATCTATTGAATTGTAGTTATTTATTTTTTTCATAATATGAATTCTAA
Source organism: Candidatus Methanosphaera massiliense (assembly GCF_028890305.1). NCBI lineage: Archaea > Methanobacteriati > Methanobacteriota > Methanobacteria > Methanobacteriales > Methanobacteriaceae > Methanosphaera > Candidatus Methanosphaera massiliense. Next base: position 1,505,622 of record NZ_JARBXM010000001.1, on the reverse strand, counting down.
TAAAAATAGAGTGTTGTATGTACATGGATTATTTATAATTTCTTATTTTATAGTTAGAGACTTGTTTATTTAAAAGTAGTAGTATCTATTATAGAATATTTTACTATAATTATTCGGATAATTGATGGTTAAAAGAAGTATTTACTGGGAGGATATGTATTTGAATCTTCCAGGTAATGCTTTGACATATGTTTCTTTTAGGTTTTTATTATTTCTTATATATTCCTCGTCAATCATGTCAATACTTGTTTCCTTATTATTTTTAGCTATTGATATCTGACTGTTTATAAATCCCTTGTTCTGTATAATATTTACTAATTCTTTTCCATGAGTTTTTGAGAAATCATTTATTTTTACCTCAGCCATATTAATTAGTTCTTCTTTCTGTAGGTTTAACTCTTTATTCATTTCCTTCATTTCATTGACTATTTCTTGTCCCCATTCTTTCAGATTTGTTTCCTGGCCATTTTTTAGTAGTACTGTATGTGGATTATATCCCTGCTCTGCTATTTTTTCTTCATTGTATACTCCTTCTTCCTGCCATTTATCATATTCTGTTTCTTCTTTAATTAAGAGATATATTATAAATAGATGTAGGAATTGCATGTCTTTTTTAGATATTCCACATTTATCGAATGAGTTAATATCTACAGTTCTTATTTCAATGTATAGTATACCATCATCTCTTAATGATTGTATCATGTTGTTTTTATCTTTTGGTTTTAGTCTGATTTGAGTGTATAATTCCTTGGCTTCTGATAGTTTTCCATTATCTATAAATCTGTTTACATCATCAAGGAAGTTTTTCACTGTATCATAGCGTGGGTAGAGGTGTTCTATGTTTTTATATCCGCTTGTACCATTTCTGAATGATGGTCCTTTTGTACTGTAGTATCCGTCGTTTCCGTCTTCCTTTTCTAGTAGACTGAGACATTGTTTGGTGAATGTTTTATGTGCTCCTACTGAGCATCCTGTTAGGTATATTATTAGCCATCTGTATCTCAGGTAGTTTCTTGTTATTTTCAGGTATAATTGGTCTTTGAATTCACGGTAGGTGTAGTTGTGTGTCGTGTTTTTGTATAGTTTTTCTATTGTTTCTTCTTTGAATGAGAAGTTGTAGTGTATACCGGATATTAGTTGTTTTTTTGTTCCATATTTTTTTGATAGTTGTTTTCTGTATTCTTCTGCCTGTTTTCCTGCTTTGTTGGTTTTATCGTATTTTGCTATCGGTATTTCTTCTGGTGGTGGTAGTATGCATGGCAGTGAGTTGTTCCATATGTATTCATCGTCGGGTATGTTTGTGTTTACTATGTCTACTAGGAAGGATATATTGTAGTATGCCTTGTCTATTGTGTCGTATGTTGGTGTGACTATTTCTACTTGGCTTTCTGAGAAATCTGTTGTTATGTATGGGTTTTCGAGTTTTTTTCCGAATATTTGTGGATGAGGTGGTGTTGCTAGTTTTCCTTCTTTGGTTATACGTAGTCCCTCTTTTTCTAATCCAAAGTTTCCTGCTAATATCTCTTGTGGAGTTAATGTTTTTTGCAGAGTTTTCGTTGTAAATAGTGTCATAATATTTTATTAGTTTTTAGTTCTTATTAAATATTTTTAACATTGTTATAAAATTATTGATATAATAGAAAATAACATTTATAAAAAAATATAACAAAACAATTAATAACCGAGAAAAACAGCTGGTCAAAACATGATATATAACGTAAGTATAAGAACAGACATAGTAAACTACTACACGCCATGGCTACTTAATAGACTGAAAGAGGGATATGTTTACTCAAGAAATCCATACGACAAGCACCAAGTATCAAAGTTTGACCTAAGACCAGAACAAGTTGATGCAATGATATTCTGCTCAAAAAACTACAAACCACTCCTGGACCACATAGACAAGATAAACAAAAATTATAATATACTATGTCAGTACACTATCACAGCCTATGGAAAAGACGTAGAGCCCAACGTACCAAGCATAGATGAAAGCATAGAAACATTAACAGAATTATCAGAGATAATAGGAAAAGAAAGGATAGCATGGAGATATGATCCAATACTAATAACAGACAACTATACAATAGATGACCACCTGGAGACATTTGAATATATTGCCTCAGAAATAAACAATTATATTAATTATTCAATCTTTAGTTTTGTTGACATGTACAGGAAAGTAAAAATAAACATGCCAGAGATAATACCATTTACAAGGGAAGATACTCAATATATAATAAAGCACTTAGGAAAAATAGCAAATAAGTACAGTATACCTATACAAACCTGTTTAATTAATGAAGATTTAACTAAGTATGGAATCAGAAATAGTGCATGTGTAACAACAAAGATACTAGAAGAGGCTAATAACATAAAATTCAGAAAAATTAAGCATACCGGACTAAGAGACGGCTGCAGATGTGTTCCAACACATGACTTTGGAGCATATAATACCTGTCCTAATCAATGTAAATACTGTTATGCTAACAGAAATCAGAGATTAGCAAAAAATAACTATAAATTACATAATCCAGAGTCACCACTCTTGTTAGGTAAAATCACAGAAAAAGATAAGATAACACAATCCAAGAATAAACGTTTACTACTAAGAGATTCTAAACAAACTGTATTATTCTAGTATAAAAAAAAATGATTTCATAAAATTTTTAATTTTTAAAAAAAAGAAAATACTGAAAATTTATTAAGATTATTCTCTTAATTCATCTGCAGTTCTATTGGATAAGCTACCCATACATACATTACAGTGTTCAGGAATGTTAACTTTTTCTTTATGTAATTGACATAAAACTTCCTGTGTTTTGATGGTTTTACATACATGACAGAATCTTGGTATTAAGTCTATAGGTTGTAGATCACCATTTTTCATGTCTTTTGCCATGTCTTTAATGTATTGTTCTACTTCTGGTGCGAAATCTATTTCATGTCCACGTTTGTCACTGATGTATTGTGATACAGCTGGCTGGGTAATATCTAATAACTCAGAAATGTCTTTTTGTTTCATTCCTAAATTTAATAGTTCTTTAGCTAATTTTGATCTTATTGATGGTATAACATACCATACGACTATTTCACATGGTGGTTTCATGATTATTTCCTCCTATTTTATTACTTATTAATTAATTTCGTTTTAATTAAAAATATTTTTTTATTATTTTATTTATTTAATTATTCTTTTTCTTATTTAATAATTATAATATAGTTCTATGATATATATAAATTTCACATTGTTAAAGAACATATGATGACTTAATTATTTAGAAAAGTATATCGTTATTTTCACATATAGTCATAAATTAATAAAAATAGTATAGTAAGTTTATCAGTAAACAAACAAAAAGATTAGAAAAAAATAATAAGAAAAGAAATACATATAAATAAATATAATATAAAAGTTGAACAAATAAAATGTATAAATTTTTAACAACTTTTTGGTGAAATCAATGAACATAGAATGGTTTTATATAGCAATAGTACTAGCTTGTTCCGATGAACTCCACGGAATAATATGGCACACATTCTCAGATTTCTATATTATCTTTGGAGAAATGGTATACAACATAGTACAATCATCATTCATAACATGGATAACACACGAAGTATTAGAAGCAATATTTCATGTAATAATACTAACACTAGTATTCCAGTCACCAACAATAGGAATACTGGCAGGAGCAATACACCTAGTAATAGACTTATACCACAACTACTTTAACCTAGAGATGACGTGGCTCCAACACAGATCACTACACTTTGTGATAGAATCAATATTCTTTATGATAATACTAGCAATGTAAAAGAAAACACTTGATTCCACACAAAAATAAAAAATAAATTTAATTTTTTTTCACATAAACTTCTTAAAATAATTATAATACAATTTCACAACTAAAAAAATAAAACAAAGGATGATAATAAAATGCCTGTAATAAATTTTACATATGAAGAATTATACAAACAATTAGGAGAAGAATTACCAAAAGACGAACTAATAAACATACTACCAATGATATCAAGTGATGTAGAATCATACGATGATACCGAAGTCAAGGCAGAATTCTTCCCAAACCGTCCAGACAACTATAGTATCGAAGGAATAGTAAGATCACTAAAAGGATACCTGAACCTAGAAAAAGGAATACCAGAATACAACGTACAAGAATCAGATAACACAATAACAGTAGACCCTGAACTAGAAAACATCAGACCATACGTTGCAAGTTGCATAATAAGAAATGTAGAAATAGACGATGCAGAACTAGTCAACATAATGGAATTCCAGGAACACCTACACTGGGTAATAGGAAGAGACAGAAAAAAAGTAGCAATAGGAATCCACGACTTCGATAAAGTAGAAGGACCATTTTATTACAAAGCAGGAAATCCAGATGAAGTAAAATTTATCCCATTAGAATCAACAGAAAACCTAACCTTAAACGAAATACTAGAAAAACATGCTAAAGGAGAAAAATATGCAAAACTCCTAAAAGACTTTGACAAATACCCATTAATAGTCGATGGAAAAGGAAACATAATGTCAATGCCACCAATCATAAACAGTGACCTAACAAAACTAACAACAGACACAAAAAACCTATTCATAGATGTGACAGGAACAGACCTAACAGCAGTAACAAACTCACTAAACATAATAGCAGCAAACCTATCAGAAAACGGAGCAACAATAGAAACAATAGAAGTAAACTATCCATACAGGGACAACATAACATACCCACAATTTGAACCAAAAATAATAGATGTACATACTAAAACAGCAGAAGAATACATAGGAATAGATCTAACATCAGATAAAATAGTAGAAACACTAGAAAGAACCAGATTCAATGCAGAGAAAATAGATGAAAACACAGTAAGAGTAACAGTGCCAAGATACAGGATAGACATACTACACGAAGTAGACATAATAGAAAACATAGCACTAGGATACGGATTCAATGAATTACCAGCTGAACTACCAGACTTTGCAACCATAGCAAATCCAGACCCTAAAAGACAGTTTGACCAAATAATAGAACAAGTAATGATAGGATTATCATTCACAGAAATAAAAAGCTTAATGTTAACAAGTGAAGAACAACACTACACAAAACTAAGAAAAGAAGTGGAAGAAGACAGAGTAACAGTAGCACAGCCAATCACACAAGACAGAACAATGATAAGAAAATCATTAATAAATAGTCTACTGGAATTTTTAGAGGATAACAAACACGAGGAATTACCACAGAAAATATTCGAGATAGGTGATGTTGCATACCTGGACCCAGAACAGGAAACACAAATGGTCACAGTTAAAAAACTTGCAGCAGCACAGATATCATCCGAGGCAAACTTTACAACAATAAAATCAATAGTAGAATCATTTGTAGCTAACATGGGATTTGAAATGGAATTAGCTGACTCTGATAATCCAACATTCATACAGGGCAGATGTGCAGAATTCACAACAAAACCATTAAATGATAACACACCATTCACATTCAAGGGATACTTTGGAGAAATACATCCGGAAGTATTAACAAACTTTGAATTAGAATATCCTGTCATAGCATTTGAAGTGGAATTTGCTAAAAATGAATAAAAAAAAGATTTTTGGAGAACATTAAATTATTCTCCCTTTTATTTCAATACTTATTTTTTTTCAATGTTTTAAGAGCCATTTGTAGACTCTCATACAATTACTGGAATCATGATACTTGAAGAATGCATCTACTCTAGATTTATATTCATCCTCCATAATACAATCATTACTAAGATACTTTTCTATTATACTTATTAACTTATTCTCTGTTACACATACTTCTCCAAAGCCCATAGTATCATAGTTATAATAACCTCCCCTGTAATGATAATCCTTTATCGGATGGTAATATATAACAGGCTTTTTAAGGTATGCAAAATCAAAGAAGACAGAGGAATAATCAGTGATTAACAGAGAACTTTTCATGAATAATTCCTGATATGATTCATTCCTGGAAACGATTATATAATCAGGTATATTTAGCAGGTCAACATACTCCTCTAGTAGTGGATGAGCTTTAAACACTAACCTATAACCAGTTTCCTTGATAGTATTCTCTAACTGTTTACTAGATAAGACCTCCTGTATCATCTCATAATAACCGGAGTTAATGAATTTCTCGGCACTGTTAATATTATTTCTCCATGTGGGTGCAAATAGAACTATTTTCTCAGGCTGACTTGTAAGTGAGTCATATCTAGGAAATCCTAGCACTTGCACTACATTTTCATCATAATTATAGTTTTCCCTTAGGAATGCGTCACGTTCTAATGTGGATACTGTTGTTAACAGTGATACATTTTTCTTATATTTATTAGTGTATTCTGATAGATTATCCTTAGTAACGCCATGCTGTAAGAATATCTTATCCGGTCTGGCTATTCCCCTGTATAACTGGTTATTCTTATCATAGAATGGATTTGTATGAAAATCATTCACATATGAACTAATATTTTTCTTGGCAAACAAGTATAATAATTCATGTTTTAATGACTGAAAACATATTATATTATCATATTTATCATTTAATTTGGTATAATCTCTGCATTCATTGCTGATTACAAAGTATTTACTGATATTATCTTCTGCACTGTTACAGTACTCAAATAGGTATTTTGCATTATCATCAGCAGAGTCTGATCTATCCATGAATAACCATATTTTCTTATTATTCATGTATGGATAAAGAATCAGGTACAGTAGGTGTAATTTCAATGCATGCATGTATCCTTTCTTTTTTTCATGTAATATCTTCATCAATGATTTAGCTTCATATTTAATCATTTTATGGAATGAATATTTTTCTACCTGTAACTTGTTATCCTTGAATGATAATATTTTATCATCTCTTACATGGTATGGTGTAGACATGGATATTGATGCTGATCCACCAAAGCTTATAAGAGGTTTATATACAATTCTTTCTCCCCCATGTTTTAACACAATTTCCAAGGTATATGTAGCATTAACATTTTTTTCTAATGGAATTTTAAATACAAAGTTTTTGATATATTTCCATGTTATCGAGATATGCTGTATATTACTACGTTCAGGACTATCATATGTAATGTATTCAGGATTATACTCATGACTGTCACTCTTTGTATTGACGATGAGCTTTACATCTATTCGCTGGTTGTTAAAACTTGATGAATAGCAGCCTTCAATATCAAGCACGTCATCCTTTATCTCTGCAATGTCTATTATAATCTTGTTATTACTTAACCTGTCTATGTCATAATCCTTAATTTTAATGACTGCATCATTACTGCTAGTTGTGATGATTGTGTTTTCATCCTTGTTTATGAGGTATAACAGAAATGTTTTATTTTCACTTGTAATATTAGGATTGTTTATAATATATTGCTCATTTATAAAGCTTAAAAGATATTCTAGCTTATTCCAGAACAGCTTTTTTTCTTTATTATTTAACATGTCAAGTGTGTGTATTCTGATTATGTTCTGTAATTCATATGTTATTAGATAGGATATGTATGGAAAACTATTCTTATTATCACGGACTATGTTTAATAGTTTAATAAGATAATTATCCATGTAATCTAGTATATTCTCAACGTGCGGGTTATTAATTGTATTTGCATAGTATTTATCAGTGCTTAGAACACCATACTTCAATCGTTTTAATATTATTTGATTAATTACTGTAGAACCTGGTAGTTGTTCATGATTATTCTCTGAGTATACACTTAATAGCACATCTTTTTTGATAAATGTAGATTTAATATAGGTTAATGGATTGTTAGGCTTATTTACAAGGTTAATAACATTACTAGTACTGAATTTATAGTTTAAGTTATCAGGAACGTGTTTATCAGTCGTGTATACGGGTATTGATACTAAATCTATTTCATCGAAGTATTCTTCCAGATAGTTATAAGTATTCTCTAGTGTGGTGCTTGTTATATAATCTCCACAGTTAATTAATGAGACGTATTTTCCCTTTATTAATTCTGATTTATTAGTTATATAATTAGCTGAGTCCTTGAGGTGAATAACAGTGATATTTTCAGGATATCTTCTAATATGTTCATCTATATTTATGGGAGTTTTATAGGTATCAATTAATAATATTACTTGGATATTGTTTTTGAAGTCCATTGTTTGGTTAATTATTGATGTAATTGTATTATCTAAGTAGATATCACAGGATATTTTAATGAATATCGTGAATTTAAATATGTTATCTGTTATTTTCCCGTGTGTAGTTTGTGATTTTCCTGACAAAATGGATAACTCCTTATTTATTTAGAAGATTCTTTTTAGTTTAATTAGTTTGTATTTATGTTGGATAATTTTTCATTATAAAAAAGAGTAATTTTATTCCCAATACATGTCGTGGATATTGGGAAATAATTATATGTTTTTATTAGATTATCTTAGAAAAAGATATAGTTATTCTATGTGAAATTATTTATTATCAATTACAAATTTAATGTCGTTTGCCTTAACAGTTTTTCTATTTGCATGTTTTGCATATTTAACTGCTTCACCGCCGACATCTTCCCTAATTGTTCTAATACTTTTGCTAGTTCTTCTACTGCCTCGTCACTAATTCGTGTAGCACCTGCATTTTTAAGAATTCTTTTTAGGGGTGCTAATGGTAATTCTGTCATATTATTTCACCTCAGATTATCATATATTATATATTTCATTTCTATATATACCTTTTTTTCTTATAAATCTTATAGGGACTATATCCTAAATGTAATAATGTTTAAAAAAAGTGTGTATTTATTTCATATTATCGAAAAATTTATAACAATAAATCATTAAATATTTAGTATATTAATATCAAATATAATATTTATGAAATATAGAACACTTGGAAAAACAGGTATATCAGCATCAATTCTAGGATTCGGTGCTATGAGGTTACCCTTATTAGATGAAAATCCTGAACACGTCGATATAAAACAAACAGAACAAATGATAGAGTATGCAGTTAAACATGGAGTAAACATGTTTGACACAGCATGGGTTTATCATACAACTGACAGATCAAAACCAGGTGTAAGTGAATCAATACTTGGTGATATATTAAGCTCAGGATTCTATGATAAAGTACACGTTTCAACCAAAATGCCATCATGGGAAATAAAAAGCTGGGAATACTTTGATAAAACATTAGATGAACAATTAAAACGATTAAAAACAGATCAGATAGAACTATTTTTCGTACACTCCATAAAAGACTCATTCTATGATAATATTAAAGAAGGAGGATTATACGAATTTGTAGACAGAGCCCTAAGTGATGGCAGAATAAAACATGCATGTTTCTCAACACATGGATCTAATGAATTATTAAATCAAATACTAGATGATTATGACAAATGGGAATGCACACTAACCCAACTAAATTATCTGGATGAAAATGATAATACAGGACTGCAAGGAATAAAAACACTTGACAATAAAGGCATAGGCACAATGATTATGGAACCACTCCGGGGTGGAAAACTAGCAAATAATCAGCCTAAACCAGTTCAGGAAATATTCCACAAATCCAAGAGAAACTATAAACCAATAGAATGGGCATTTAACTATCTATGGAACAAACCAGAAATAGACTGTGTACTAAGTGGTATGAGTAACCTAAACCAAGTAAAAGAAAACATAGCATTAGTAGATAATGCAGAAATAGGCATGCTAGACAATGAAGATAAACAAGTGCTAATAGATGTAAAAGAAGAATACGATAAACTAATAAGTATTCCATGTACAGCCTGTAACTATTGTATGCCCTGCCCATTTGGCGTAAATATACCTAAGTGTTTTAGAGAATACAACATGGACATGCTAGGAGATGAAACAATAAACTCAGTACAATACAGATTTCATATGCATGAAGACAAAAAAGCCCATAACTGTGTAGGATGCGGAAAATGCATAGAATCATGTCCTCAATCAATAAATATTCCTGAAAAATTAAAAATAGTAGAAGAACATTTTGGTGAATAATATGACTGAAGAGATTAAAGTAATAGATATACTACCACGAATGCTATCAGCCGACGTAGCAGCAATAGAATTATTTAAGGAAATAAACAAAATAAGTGATAATGATATAATACTAGACTTTAAAGGCATAGACTTTATGAGCATATCATTTGCACAAGAATACAGTTCACAGAAAAAAGAATGCACAAAAAACGTAACAGAAAAAAATCTATTAAAACAAGATGCAGAACTAATAAAAATATCAAAAAATCTATTCGATGACTAAAAATACTATAATAAAATAACTTTTCTATTTACACTCTTTTTTTTAATGATTGGTTAGTACTAAATAGTATTTATAAAACCTCTATCAACATTATAATAACTTATAGAACGAAAAATTATCTTTACTTTTTATCATATGTATTAAAACACTTGAAAAAGGCATATACAAAGCTATTATTTATAAAACATATATTAAATAAATTAAAATAAAAATTATTTATAGAATAAATAATAAAAGTAAAAAATATCAAATATAAACAAAGTATAGATAATAAATTTTACTTATAATTACTAATTATATAATAAAAGGGATTTTATATGGAAAATAATAAAGAGAAAAATCTTTTGAAATATAAAACATATGAATTCAATGACTTGGATTCTTTGTCTAATTTTAATTTTCCAATTAACGGAGAACCATTTAATCTAATTGTTAACCTTAATAATTTAAAATATGAATTTTTCTGTCGTTTAAAAAAATCAGATAAATTATTAGTTCTATCACCAGGAGCAGTAACAAGAGAACAAGTAAATGAGTTCAAAGGAAAACCATATTATAATAGAATGTGGGAATGGGAAGAATCATCTATTTGTATAAATGATACAGGACGCTATGTTAATCCTGAAATAAGGGGATCCTGGTTAGTCGGAACTCCTGAAGACTGGCATTTAAAGAAAACTGCAGACATAATAAAAACAATAGCTAATAATATCTTCGATTATAATGACAGTAATCGTTATAATAATATTATATTTCATGGAAGTTCTATGGGTGGTTCTATATCATTTATGCTTTCAATATTACTGAAAAATTCTATTTGTATTGCTGAAATTCTTCAAAGTAATGCATATAAACAGTATCCTGCTATAAGATCTTATCTTTATAATGGTTTGTCTGATGAAGAATTTGAAAAATACAAATATCGTTTTGACATAATTGAATTGATGAAAAAGGAACAGTATATCCCTAATGCTTATCTTATTCTTGACTGTACTTATGAACATGATTTCAAAGTAAGTTTTCTTCCATTTTTTGAAGAATTAGATACTCTTCCTTACAAAGCTAATAATAATAGAAATAAAATTAAAATTAGACTAGATGGAAAAAATAAAAATCATTTATGTATAACGAATAATGAATTAATAAAATTTCTGAAAAATGTGGAATTCATAGAATACGATGAAATAAGTAAATATCAAAAAGTTATACAGTTAAACGATGAATATCAAAAAACAATAAAAGCTCAAGAGGAAAAATATAAGAAAGCTATGAAAACTATCGACGAAAAACAAAAAGCTTTAAAAACAAATGAAGAAAAATACAATAAAGTCATGGAAAAAAATCAAGAATTACTTCAATTTAAAAAAGATGTATATAATTCAAAAAGTTGGAAAATAACGTATCCCCTACGTAAATTAATAAAAATACTTAAACTATAAATTATTATTTTTTCTTCAATTTCGGATTAAGTATATTCTTGAAATTCTTATAAGCACTAATTGAAATTATTTAATTAATTTCATACTTTTTTTTAAATAACTCTTTTTTTTATACAAATTAAAACTTGAAATTTGTATGAATTATTATAAATAAATAATATTAAGATAATAATATATTACAGTACTTTTTCAATCCAAGAATATTGTTCAGTTAAATAGAATCAGTACAATATCTAATGAATATAGTCAACTGTCTTTTCATTATATTTTTATTTAAATATTATGTTATTTTCGTAATTTAACATTTTATTCATTTCTATAATTATCATTTATTACTATTTCTTTAACATTTGGAAATTCTTTTAAAACATTATTTAACTCGGTATCGTTACGTCCTTTACTATTTTCATGCCATAATATATTTTTTGAGTATATTTCTCGATAAGGATTAATATATGTACAATATGGTATTAATTTTTTACATTTTTTTTATTTTTGTTTTATTTAGAACAGCCATTGTCCAAAACCATATATCATCAGTATTTGGACATAGTTTTCTAAATAATTTATCATCGGTTACTTTTTCATTTAATGAATGTGGTGGAAATAACGTTCCAGCACCATTTGTAGGAAAGTTTAAAAAGGAACTATCAGTACCAGCAGTAGCTACTTTCCATTGATTATATTTTTTAAAATTATTATAATCGTCTAATTGAACCTCTCTACATCTTGTTGATATAATATTATTTGGATAATTAATATGGTCTTCATATAAATTCTGTAACCAATCTTTAGGATAATATAAATCATCATCCGCTGTAACTATACATGAATTAGGGTATTCTTTTAATGTAGGTATTAATTTTTTATATGAACGATAATTTTCACACCATTTAATTGTCAAACCATTTTCTTTTAAATTTAAAACGGATTGTGGAATATCCTCTTCTTTATTTGGAAATTCATCATAAGCTAACCATAAAATTACTTTGTTTGGTTTAAAAGATTGATTAAGCAAAGAATATAAACAGTATTTAACATCATCCATACGTTCCGGAAAAGATGTTAATGAAAGAATAATATCTTCATCCATACTATTATTATTACTAATACCTGTTTCTTTAAAATTAGAAATTTCATCATCTAATTTTAATCTATTAATTGATTTGATATTATTAACTGTGGGATTTACTTTTATTTTTCCTTCATAATAGCCCTTATTAACAAAATATACTAATGGATTAGAGGTTATATTATATTCTTCTGAATAAAATTCAGTATTAAATCTTTGTGATGGATTATATCCCTTATAAACTCCATCACATAAATAATCAATTAGAGGGTCTAAAAGACCATCATAATTATAAGTATTGATATAATATTCTTTATCAAATAATTCTAACTTATCAATATCATCTTTTGTTTTTTCAAAAGATTTAACATAATCAGCATCAACATAATTTGGATGTAAAACATTTTTCAGCGTTATATCTGATTCAATAGCTTTTAATGAATTAAATTTATTCAGTTCTTTATATGAATTGGAATTTAGTACATGGATATAAAAGGAGTATCCTATTAAATATAGATTTTTAAAGATATCTTTGTTAAATAAGTTTAAATTTATGAAATCTTCTTTAATTTTATTAAATAATATTTCTTTGTAATCTTCATGAATTCTGTTTAAAACATTAATATACTCCTTAATTTTAGATAATATATAGTTAGGTTCTAATTCTTCATAAAAATTGTTTTTTCTTAGAAAATTCTCAATATTTTTATAAACCCCTGTAATAATAAGAGCTTTTGCACCATATTTAATATCTGATGTTATTGAGGATGAATTTAATCTGTTGTAATGATATAGAATTTTGGGATAATATGCAATTTTTGAAGCTAAAGTAGTGACAGCAACGTTAAAAAACATATCCTCAAAAATAGGTATTTCTGAAAATTTAATATTCTTGTCTAATAAGAATTTTGTTTTATACAGTTTAGTCCATGGAACAAAAAAACTATTCATTACTAATTTATTATTTTTATAATGATAATCAAATACTAAATTACTAAAATCATCTTCATTTTTATTAAAATATTTTCTTTCTGTAACTTGATTATTTATTTTATGTTCAATTGAATCAAATAAAAGTAGGTCAACATTAAGCTGTTCAGCTTTATCATAAAGCAATTTTAACCCATCTTCTTCAAACCAATCATCAGAATCTACAAATAAAATATATTTACCATTAACATATTTTAATCCTAAATTACGGGCAGCACCAGCACCATTATTCTCTCGTGTTAAAACTTTTACTCTATCATCTTTATTGGCATATGATTTTAAGATTTTTAATGAGTTATCAGTAGACCCATCGTCAACACAAATAATCTCAATATCTGTGAGAGATTGGTTTAATAGGGAATCTAAACATTTATTCAAAAATTTCCTTGTATTAAAAATAGGAATAATAACAGAAATTTTAACCATATTTTTTCATCTTTATCATTTAGTACTTAGTATATCTTTATGAAATACTATTTATTTTTGCATTTTTTTCATATTTGTATATTAGTAATTTAACTATTACAGTGAAAAAAATAATGGTTTACTAAGGATAATACTGTATTTAAATAAAAAAATATAAAATGAATAACTATAAATATGAAATTCCATAATTAGTTTTTATTGGTCTTTCTTTTTCTAAAGAAGTTCATAAAATCTCTAAAAGGTTTTGTAATTTTCCAACTTTTTGAATTTATAACCACTTTTAAATCTCTAACTACTTTATCATATTTACCGGATAATTGTGTGTAATCATCTATTTTTTCATTATATTTGTTAGATAATTGACTATAATCTAGGGATATTTTATCATATTTTTCAGATAATTGTGTGTAATCATCTATTTTTTCATTATATTTGTTAGATAACTGACTATAATCTAGGGATATTTTATCATATTTATCATTTAATTGGTTATAATTATTCATTATTTTTTCGTGGTCATTGGATAAATGAGTATATTCTGCGGATTTTTTTTCATATTTATCAGTTAGTTGATTATAATCATTAAATATTCTATCATAATTGTTAGCTAATTGTTCATATTTATCAGATATATTATCATAGTTACTGGATATTTTATCATAATTATTAGCTAATTTATCATAATTATTTAATAATTTATTGTAATTATCTTTTGTTCTATTGTAAATACCATATAATGTATCGTATTCCTGTGATCTTTTGTATAAAGATGCTTCTAATGTTAAAATATATTCTTTATTTTCAAAGATTATTTTTTCATTATCTTTTTCTTTATCTATTACGTTATTTTCATAATTTAACATTTTATCCATTCCTATGGTTTATCAGTTATCATTATTTCTTCAATATCTGGAAATTCTTTTAAAACATTGTTTAATTCGGTGTCATTACGTCCTTTACTGTTTTCACGCCATAATATGTTTTCTGAGTATATTTCTCGATAAGGATTAATATATGTGCAATATGGTATTAATTTTTTACATTTTTTTATTTTTGTTTTATTTAGAACAGCCATTGTCCAAAACCATATATCATCAGTATTTGGACATAGTTTTCTAAATAATTTATCATCGGTTACTTTTTCATTTAATGAATGTGGTGGAAATAACGTTCCAGCACCATTTGTAGGAAAGTTTAAAAAGGAACTATCAGTACCAGCAGTAGCTACTTTCCATTGATTATATTTTTTAAAATTATTATAATCGTCTAATTGAACCTCTCTACATCTTGTTGATATAATATTATTTGGATAATTAATATGGTCTTCATATAAATTCTGTAACCAATCTTTAGGATAATATAAATCATCATCCGCTGTAACTATACATGAATTAGGGTATTCTTTTAATGTAGGTATTAATTTTTTATATGAACGATAATTTTCACACCATTTAATTGTCAAACCATTTTCTTTTAAATTTAAAACGGATTGTGGAATATCCTCTTCTTTATTTGGAAATTCATCATAAGCTAACCATAAAATTACTTTGTCGGGTTTAAAAGATTGAGTGAGCAGAGAATATATGCAGTATTTAATATCATGCATACGTTCTGGAAAAGAGGTTAATGAAACAATAATTTCTTCACGGCCTTCAATATTATTATTAACACCTACCTCTTTAAAATTAGAAATTTCATCATCTAATTTTAATCTATTAATTGATTTGATATTATTAACTGTGGGATTTACTTTTATTTTTCCTTCATAATAGCCCTTATTAACAAAATATACTAGTGGATTAGAGGTTATATTATATTCCTCTGAATAAAATTCAGTATTAAATCTTTGTGATGGATTATATCCCTTATAAACTCCATCACACAAGTAATCAATAAGAGGGTCTATATCACCATTATAGTCGTAGTTATTAACATAATAGTCTTTATCAAATAATTCTAACTTATCAATATCATCTTTTATTTTTTCAAAAGATTTAACATAATCAGCATCAACATAACTAGCATATAAAACATTTTGATGTGTTATATCTGTTTCAATATTATCTAATAAATTAACTTTATTAAATTTATCCAATTCCTCAAAAGAATTAGAATTTAGCACACGAATATAAAAGGAATATCTTTTCAAATATAATTTTTTAAAGATAGCTTCGTTAGATAAGTTTAAATTCATAAAATCTTCTTTTATTTTATTAAATAATATTTCTTTACAATCTTTATGAACTCTATTTAAAATACTACGATACTCTGCAATTTTAGAAGACAAATAATCAAGTTCTAATTCTTCATAAAAATTGTTTTTTCTTAAAAAATTCTCAATACTTTTATAAACATCTACAATAATAAGAGCTTTTCTATTTGATTTAATTTTTGCCTGTATAGATGATTCATTTATTTTATTGTAATGGTATAGAATTTTAGGATAATATGCAATTTTTGAAGCTAAAATAGTGACAGCAACGTTAAAATACATATCATTAAAAATAGGTATTTCTGAAAATTTAATATTCTTGTCTAATAAGAATTTTGTTCTATACAGTTTAGTCCATGGAACAAAAAAACTATTCATTACTAATTTATTATTTTTGTAATGATAATCAAATACTAAATTACTAAAATCATCTTCATTTTTATTAAAAAATCTTCTTTCTGCAACTTGATTATTTGTTTTATATTCGATAGAATCAAATAAAAGTAGGTCAACATTAAGCTGTTCAGCTTTATCATAAAGTGATTTAAACCCATCTTCTTCAAACCAATCATCAGAATCTACAAATAAAATATATTTACCATTAACATATTTTAATCCTAAATTACGGGCAGCACCAGCACCATTATTCTCTTGTGTGAAAACTCTTACTCTATCATCTTTATTGGCATATGATTTTAAAATTTTTAATGAGTTGTCAGTAGATCCATCGTCAACACAAATAATCTCAATATCTGTGAACGATTGGTTTAATAGGGAATCTAAACATTTATTCAAAAATTCCTCACTATTGAAAACAGGAATAATAACAGAAATTTCAACCATATTTTACATCCTTTATTACTATTATTCATATTTTTTTAAGAGATAATATTTAATTTTTATGTAATTTGGAGTAGTTTTTTTTCATTATAACTAAATTAAATAATGATATTTAATTACGATTACTGGGCAATGTACATTAAAAATAAGAATATCAATAACTGTTTTTTGAATAATTTACTCTTAGAAAAGTAGTATAGATGAATAGGTTTAATCACCTATTATCATTATGTTTATTGTTCTATTACTTCTTGGTCCGTCTAATTCTACAAAGAATATGCTTTGCCATGTTCCAAGGCTTATTTTTCCATCAATTATGGGTAATGTTTGTGTTGGTGTTGTAAGCATTGCTTTTAAATGGCTAGTAGCATTATTATCTATTCTGTCATGAAGGTAGTTATCATTAGGAACTATTTTTTCTAAGAATTTAACATAATCTTTTTTCAGACCTTCTTCATCTTCGTTAATCATTATACTTGAAGTTGTATGTTTGGTGGATATGTTTACTATGCCGTTTGTTATATCATGTTTTCTAATAATATCATTTACATTACTTGTAATATTGATAACTTCAACATTTTGATTTGTGTTGGTATGTATCATGTCATGTATTATTGACATATTAGTGTACACTCCTAGAATTGTGATTCTATGTCTTCATAATCCATAGTTCTCTCACAATAATAACATCTTAATTTAACAGGCTCCTTATTTTGTACATAGAATCTGTTTTCTATTGGTTCATTAGAATTTGTAATACAATTAGGATTACTACATTTCACAACGCCAACAATTTCATCCTTAAGTTCAACAGGAGATTTACGTATATTTTCATAATCACGTATAATATTAAGAGTAGCCTGAGGAGCAAGAAGTACTAATTTATCAACTTCTTCCTGTGATAATTCACGACCTTCAATCTTAATAATATCCTTCTTACCCATATGTGATGATTCAACATTAATAGCAACCATGATAGGAGTTTCATCATCAGGTAAATTAAGCATGCTTAATATATTCAAAGCACGATTAGCCTTAATATGATCAATAACTGTACCATTTTTTATACGTTTTACTTTTAATTCATCTTTAACCATATAAATCAACCTCTATTCACGGGGATTTTTCCATTTACGTGTTTTTATTGCTTGACCACTCATAAAATCATTAATCTCATAACTAGATAATAATGATTTACCGAATGCTAGTAATTTATCATCCTTATTAACAATCAGTACTTCATCATTTCGTCTTATATTTTCATCACAATCCATGACGAATTTGTTAAATACTGATTTTCCTTTAAGTGCAAATGGCTCTGAATCCTCTGTAACAACAACACGCATATGAGGAGCATCAAAGAATTCATGTAATCTGATAGCACCTAAATCAGATAATATGAGAAATCCATCATTAGCTCTCATGTTAACAATATTAGCACCATCCTCGAAGACGTGTCTAATCTTCTTGGTTTTACGACTCTTCTCAATAGTTATGTTATCTGGATTATCACCAAATAATGCTGTTCCAGCACCAGTACCAAACTGGTAATCAGCAATATCCTTTAATCTATCAAAATCAGATACAATTGCATCTGGTAGTTCAAGCTCTTCTTCAACAAGATTATATCCTTTTAAATCAAACTTGTCCATAACTTTCCTGTGAATTAATATATTATCATATATGGTTGTATATTCATCAATAGCATTTCTGATAAATTGTTTTGAGTCCTCATCATGTATTGATGGAGATTCGTTCTGTGCTAATGGATAATACTCATCTAAACTAAGTGGAATAATTCCGAATGGAACATCTGCCACTACAACATCACTATTACTGTAATCTAAATATGTATCATTGTTAGAGTAGAATGTTGGAATCTTTGGAGTATACTTTTTAATGTATTCTCTATGAACATACTTGCTATATGGTTTACGAGTATGCGGTAGTATTACAAGATTTTTATTCTTTGGTTTAAGATTATTAAGACATTTTATGTGTTTTGAAACTTCGGGTCTGGATAATGATTCGTATCCTGTGTAGAAGAATGCTGTTTTTTTACTGCTAGGATTAAGTTTTTCCATGTCCTGCTGGTATTCTTTTAATCTTCTAAGACCATCTAATAGGAATGGGTGTGACCTGCAACGTAATTCTACAAGTTTCATTAATTCACCATCAACGATAGCTTGTCTTATTCTTCTTATTTCTGCAAAGCTAACATGAAGGTTATGTTCAGCTATAAGTTTAGCTCTTTTTTCTTTATCCATTTGTTTTAATTCATCTACAGTATATTCTGTACAAACTCTGCAGCTACATGGCATTTCTATAAGATCTTCTAGTTTAAGTGTACCTTCAGGCATCATGAATCTGTCTTTATTAGCATAAAGTATGTATGCGGCACTATCGAATAGGTCACATCCCATTGCAACAGCTAGTGCAAATACCATTGGATGACCTGCACCCATAAGATGTCTAGGTTTATTCTCTGGTAATCCTCTCATAGAATAAATTACTGCATCAACTAAATCAGCATACCTGTACATTTCCATTAAGGGTACAACTGCACCAATAGGATAAATATCTGCATCATATTGTGCTATTTCTTTTGCACATTTTTCTCTTAAATCAGGAAATGTAGATCCCTGAACTACACTATTTAGCAAGAGATTACTTCTAACACGTGATGCTTCTTCTGCTCTTTTTATTGTTATTTCAAGGTCTTCTTCTGCTTCTTCACGTTTTACATAGGGTGCTGTCGGAATATCAAGGGAAGTTCCTATATCTGTTCCTATTGCTTCCTGAAATTTTATTACTTCTTCATTTGTTATGTCAATATCACCATAAACTGATAATTGGAATGAACCGGAATCTGTTTCTATAGTTCCCGGAAAATCAATTAAACTGTGCACTCCTTCCTCTAGTGCCTTCTTTTTAAGTTCTTCATTCTTGTATATGATGTAAGAATTTGTGATAACAATTTCTGCTCCAAATTTCTTCACATCTAATGTTTGTTTACCTGGATGAACTACTGGCATGAGTGCTGGTGTAGTTACAGTACCATGTGGTGTTTTAAACTTACCTACTCTACCCATAGCATCTTTGTATTTAATTTCAAAATCCACGATTATACATCCACCATTATTTAAAAAATTTATTTACTATTACTATTTCTGTTTTTCTTGTATGAAATAATTTATTAATTATGTAAATGTTATTTCTTTAATAATCCTGGAATTTGTATGTAATTTTATTATAAAAAAAGTATGATGAGAAAAATGTTAAAGGGGGATTATAGCTTATTTTTAGCTTTTCTTGTTAGTGTATTTATCTTACGTAATGGTTTTGTTATATTCCAGCTTAGTGAATTTTTCATCTGACAGTATTCTTTTGATAATATGAATTCCTCTGATGTGTCTGATATTAGCACTAATTCAAACATTTTTTTATACTTAGGCTCAATGTTTTTCATCATATCCCTGTATAATTCTTTGTCATTGAATATTTTCATGAAATCCTCACGCATAGTATTATAGTAATCTTCTTTAAATTCCTCTTTAATCTTTGAAAATCTCATGTATGCTAGAAACATCTTATTATTATATAGTGTTACCTTGTATTTACCAAATAAATCATATTCCTTAAATACATCCCATACAAGATTATATATTGCTATTGAATCAATAAAGTGCTGATTTCCAGCAGTTGTTGATGATGTTGGATACCATCTTCTCATAAATAAATATTCCTTGTAGAAGTATATTCTTTCTGCACTAAAGAGTGCCTTCCAGAAGAATACATTATCATCAAATACTAAGCCTTCAGGAAATCTCACATGATTTTCTTCTATAAAATCTCTTTTGTAGAGTTTACTCCATGGCGTAACTGTTATTTTAAATATCAAATCACCAATATCTTTGTAGTTAAAGATGTTATCTCCTACTTTTCTTGCTAGCCTATTCATACTATAATTTTCTGCTTTGTAGGTTTTATCTTCTTTATCATTATAATTTAATGCCCTGAATAGTACAAAGTCCACATTTTTTTGCTGTGCAATATTATAAGTATCTTCTAATGCATTTAATTTTAGCATGTCATCAGAATCCATGAGAAATAGGTATTCTCCCTTTGCAAGGTCTATTCCCCTATTTGTAGCTACTGCATGACCACAATTTTCCTGTGATAAAACAGTCATACGGTCATCTTTATCTGCATATTCCTTTAGTATATCTAGTGATTTATCAGTTGAACCATCATTTACACATATTATCTCTATATCTTTCAGTGTCTGATTTACAATAGTATCAAGACATTCTCTAAGATATTCTTCTACATTATATACTGGTATTACTACTGATACTTTTACCATATGCTCACCAACATTCTTTTACATTTATTTTTTCCCTTGAATGCTATTTTTTCGATAGACCTTATGAATCCTGTTGTTTTCCAACTACTGGAATTTTTAGTATTATCATTTTCTTCTTTAAGTTTTTCTACTATAATTTCATTGTCCTCATAGTTTTTATCCATGATTTCCAGGTATTTCTTCATGATATCATAGTTTACATTATCAGTTGTTACCTTCATGTATAATTGTTCTTTTACATCAGCAATACTAGTTTTATAAGCTATGGGATTTGTATTGTTTATCAGATAAATTTGAAGATACAATACTTCATCTTCAATATTGTTGAAGTATTGAGGGTCATCATCTTCAAATACTTCATGCACTAGTTGGATTAGTTCTTTATCAGTTCTGTTATTCTGTAATTGCAAGTATAATATTAAACGTTCCTTGTATTTCTGGGAAATATTGTAGAATCCGTTATCTTCAAGTATTCTAAATGTTTCCTTGAAGTGTTCGAGATAATCTAGTTTCTTGTCATGTGAGTTTACTTTACTATTTGCTCCACCACTAGCTGAATAATTATAACCATAAAGATATACAGGCACAGTATAGATTACATCAGCCTTTGTCAGCACGTCTGCAAGAAATACAGGGTCTTGGCCACGTTTAAGATCAGGAAATCTTATATTGTTTTCATCTAGAAATTTCTTTCTGTAGATATTTTTATAGAATGCCCATGGTATTCCATAGTCCTGTGGTGTTAATTTATCGTATTCTGGGAAGTATGCATAGTTTCCTTCAACATAATTAAAGTTATCTTCTAATTTGCCTTCACTTGATATTCGTTTCAGATTTCCACAAATAATGTCTGCATTATTTTTATAGCCGTATTCATACATTTTTTTTAAACTATAGGGGTCAATGTATTTGTCATCAGCATCTAAGAATGCTATGTATTCTCCTTTAGCTTCATCTATTCCTTTATTTCTTGCTATTCCTGAACCCTGATTTTCCTGGTTTATGATTCTTATATTATCATATTCAGTTGCTAGATTAGTTAGTATATCTGTTGAATTATCTGTTGAGCCATCATTTATGCAGATAAGTTCTATGTCATCCAGTGTTTGTTGTTTTAGACTTTGACATGTTTTTTCAAGGTATTGTTCTTCATTATATACTGGCATTATTACTGAAATCTTAACCATGTTTTTCCCTTTTATCCCTATTTGATTTAGTATATTATTATTTTTTTATTTACTGAATATTTAATTATTTATTTTGAGAATTATTTTTCATTGTTACTTAATAATAAATACTTGCTGTTTTTTGATAATTTGCAAATAATTTAATATGAAAAAAAGTAAATATATTAGTAATATAAAAATTTTTTTTAGTTATGAGGTAAAATCTATGTCCTTTTTTGGTAAAATAAAATTAAAAATTATAAGTTCAAGTAATAGTTTTAAATTTTACAAAGAAAACTATGAAAAGTTGAATGAGGAAATCCATAAGAAAGAAACATTAATCCAAGTACTAAAAAGAGAAAACGAGAATCTATTTAAGGAAAATGAGAATTTAAATAGGATAAATTCTAATTTAACCAGAGTTAATGAATCATATTCATCCATAAAAGATGATATAGATAATCTAAATAGAAATGTTTCAAATAACTTTAATAATTTAAATAATAACAACAGAGAACTAGTTAAAAAAATTGAATACAATCATTTGAACATGTCTAATGATTTAAAAGAACTCATATCCACTGGTTCTTCAATTAAAGAAGATCTTAATAATAAACTTGAATAAAATTTAATTCTTGAATTCATTAGATAAATTCGACCTAGAGATAATCATCAAGTAACACAGACAAGTTTCTAAATAGAGGTGTTTTAAGATATGTCATTTATAGACAACATGAAGGAGAAGATAATTACATCTAGTAATAGTTATCAATTTTACAAAGATAATTATAAGAAACTAGTTTCACAGAATACAGATAATAAAAAACTTATCAAAACATTACAAAAAGAAAATAAAAATCTACATAGAATAAATGAAGAACTCAAAGAATCAGATAACCAATATAAAAACATTAAAGAAGACCTCAATGCACTTAGTGACAGGATTAATGATAATTTCAACATAATTAATCAGAATAACAATGAATTATCCGAGAATATTAATAAAATAAAGGATAATATCAGAACGAACAGTCTATTGATACAAGATGATATAGAAGTAATGACAGAATCCTCTGATAAAAACAACTCAGAATTAAAAAACACTATTACTAATTTAAATGATAACTTCCAGGGATTTAGTCAAGGTATTGAATCATTTGATAAAAATACTTCTGAATTAAAAGAGGTTATTAATAATTTAAATGATAGTTTCAATGATTTTAGTCAAGATATTAAATCTATTGATAAAAGTACTTCTGACTTAAAAGATACTATTACTAATCTGGATGGAAACTTTAAGGAATTTAGTCAGGATATGACTACTAAGGATAATTTAGTAGAAAATGATTTGAATGATAGATTAGATTGTATTAATGAAAATGTTGAAGATTTAGAAGCTAAATTCAGAATATTTCATTCTAACATCCAGGAATCACAAAACAATCTAGAACAATATAAAGGGACATATAATGATATTCTAAGAAGAATTAGGGAAGTAAATTATGGACTAGTATTTAATGATACAATAAAGAATTCATCATGGCTACATAATGAAAATTTCTCATCAAATAATGGAGCAGCTAATTATTCATTCCTATACCTCTTATACAGAATATTAAATGAGGTAAAACCATCAAATATTCTAGAACTGGGATTAGGTCAATCATCAAAATTAACCACTCAATACACAAATAAATTCACTCATTCAAAATTAACAATAATCGATCAGGATAAGACATGGATTGAAAACTTCTCTAAAAATCTGGATTTCTGTAAAAATATATCAATTAAATATGTAGAAGTAGAGGAATTCGAATACAATAACACTACCAACACAAGATACAGAGATTTAGAAGAAAAATTATCTGATAATAAATTAGATTTAGTAATCATAGATGGTCCTACAGGATTCTTACCTTCCGGAGAATTTCAGAGTTATCCTAGAAGTAATATATTGACTTTAATTGATAAATTAGATGATGAATTTATAATTATTCTTGATGATTATGATAGAACTGGTGAACAAAATACTATGAAAAACCTCCAGGAAAAATTGGATGAAAAAGGTATAGAATACACATTTAAGGCATTTTATGGATTAAAAAATCAGGGAATCATATGCACACCTAAATATGATTTTATCACATGGTTCTAACCTTTATTTTCTTTCCTTTTTTATATATTACTATTGTTTTATATTTAGATACTATTTTTAAATTATTTTATACATAATTCATACTAAATATTTAACTAAATTTTATAAAGTTACAATTACTATATATTATTAATATTAATCTATTATTAAAATAGGGGAATTAAATTAAATATAATAATAGACTCAGCGTTTCTTTTTATTAATTCAAGAGTTTATATGATTGGGTGTAAAAATGTATAAAATCTCAGTAATTTCACCGGTTTATAATGTGGAAAACACTATTTCAAAGGCATTTGATTCTATATATAATCAAAGCATTGATTTCCAGGATATTGAAGTTATATTTGTTGATGATTGTTCCACAGATAATAGCCTTAACATAATTCAAGACTATGCATCTAAATATGATAATGTTCTGGCATTATCATTAGAAGAAAATAGTGGATATGCTGGAAAGCCACGTAATATTGGAATAAAAAATGCGTCATCAGATTATGTGATGTTTTTAGATCCTGATGATCAGTTCTTATCCAATGCATGTGAGATACTATATAATGCTATTAAAAACTATAATGCAGATTTAGTATCTGGAAACTATGTTAAATATGAAAATAATGAATATAGTTCCATGAATTGGGATTATTTAAATCTAGAGAATAGTATAATACAAGTAAAAACAATTGATGAAGAAGTAGATTTATTGAAAGTTAATCCATCAGTATGGGCTAAAATAATAAGAAAAGATTTTATAACAGAAAATAATATTATATTTCCTGAATTTCTACCTGCACAGGACATGGTATTTGTAGGTGAATGTCTACTAAAATCAAAAAACACGGTATTCATTAATAAACCTGTAGTAAAATATATTACTAGTGATAATATTGACTCTGGTAATAAACATGTATCTGTAACATCACGAAAAAGTTTCAATACACTATCCGGATTTATTAAATCATATAAACTATTATACAACTTACTTGAAGAATATAATCCTAGTTACACATGGATAGCTGTACGACACCTCTATTTCTGGACAACACAATTCTGTACATGTCAACTAGGATTTGAGGATAAATTATCATTATTAACAGATGCTGGAGAATTATATGAAAAATTCCAGAAATCAGATAACCTAAAACCACAGAAAGAATTTGAATTATTCTTTGAATTAGTATATCAAAAAGATTACTACCACGCTATTAAATTATCAGATTTATTATCATTGTATCTAAATGATAGTAATATAACCAGAATAACAAAGAACAAGGATGTATTAATTCTCTTCTATGGCTTTGATATGAACATAGGCGGATTAGCAAAAGCAGTATTTAATAGAGCTAACATGTTAGATGAAAATGGATACAGAGTAACATTATTAAACATAGATCCTAACATTATAGATAAAAGTTTATCTGAGACTTATAAAAATGTTAATTTGATTGAAAATCACTTCAGAGACTTAGGATACATCAATGATAATGTAAAATTTGTTAACATGTTTGAATACTTAAGTAAGAAAAACACTGTGGACTATACGGAATCTAATAGAAGTTTAGATTATATAGATTTTGAAAATAATATTTATGTTGATGACCGATATATTATAGAGAAAATTAATCATATGGATGATTCACAGTTATATAACTATTATAATAGAAATAATTTTTCAACAGAGGAAATAACATTATTACAAGAGAATGTAAAAAATGAAGAATTTATCATCAGAGATAATCTTAATGTAGAAGATAAGCTGTTTAAAAGTGAATTATATATTAATAATAGTCTAAAAACTGAAACAATATATTCTAATGGTATACTAAAAGAAAATAATATTTATACTTGTGATGGTTTTAAGTTTGTTTCAGTAGAATATGATATAAACAAAAATCTGAAAATAAACTTATTTAATAGAACATTAGACTCAAAAACTACATATACTTCATTTAAAGATTTTGTAAATAACTTCTTATATGATTATATCAAACAAGTAGATACTAAACCATTCTTAATAAATGATTGTTCAGGTTCTGTTCCATCAATAGAGACAATATCACCTCAGCTAGTTTATAAAATAGGAAATATTTATTCAAATCCATATAAAAAGCCATATAGATATGGCGGACAAATGAGGAATGTAGCAGTTCTGGATAATATTGAAGACTTGGATGCACTAGTGACCTTAACAAACAGGGAAAGAGAAGATTTCAATAAGGAATTTGATTATGAAAAAATATATACTATTCCAAACTTTATAAACATAGAAGATTATCCTAATCAAAGAGATTTTAACAAAGTTGACAAAAATAAAATATCCATATTTGCAAGAGTTAGTGTTGAAAAAAATTTAGAAGATGCAATTGAAGCAATGAAAATAGTACATGAAACTAATCCTGATGTAAGACTAGAAATCTTTGGAAGAGCTTTAAAACAAAAAGAATTAGAGGAACAGGATAAACTACAAACATTAATAAAAGAATATGGTTTAGAAGATACAGTAATATTCAGGGGTCATGTAGATGATGTTAACAAACAAATGCAAACATCTCTAGTAACAATACTAGTATCTCACTTTGAAGGCTTACCTATGGTTATACTAGAATCCATGGCTAATGGAGTGCCAGTGATAAGTTATGATATAAATTATGGACCTTCCGATGTAATCATAAATAATGTCAATGGAATACTTGTGGAACAATATAATGTGGAACAATTAGCAGAAAGTATTTTATTCTTCATAAACAATCCAGATAAATCAAAAGAATATGGGGATAATGCTAGAGAATCAATAATAAAAAACTTCTCATCAAATGCAGTTGCAAGTAAATGGGAACAAGTGTTTGAAGATGCATTCCTATCTAATAAAATTAGATTATTCAATCTGACTAGAGAATATGAGAGAGGAAAAATATTTAATTTAACATCATCATTAGCAGATAATCAAGCAAATAACCAAAAACAACAACTAAATGATATGAAAACAACACTTGAATATTATAAATATAACGGATTAACAAGAAAAAAATTATTTTCCTGGCTACCATACATATATATCTTATTTAATTCAAGAAAATCATCAGAAATAATATTAAACATAAGATTATACAGAGCTTTACAAAATAACACATGGTTTGATGTTGGATATTATCTAAATAAAAATAATGATCTTTCTAAAAGAAAGTGGTGTGAGATATTAACTCCAGAAACTCATTATATATGTAATGGCTACTATGAAAATAGGAAACCTAATTCTAAATACTTTAAAAAAATGAGTAAGAAAGATATACTGGCTAAATTGCAATAATTATTTTCATGAAATGATTGTAATTATTATTAAAATTTTCATTACATGACAGAAAAAATAGATTATATTCTTTATATAAAAAAATTCTATAAAGATTCAAACCTTGAATATAATATAGTATTATAATTACCATCTTTTTTTTATTAAATAATACTTTTAAAAGGTTATTTCGAATAATAATAAAAAATATGTAATAATAACAATATTCATCTGATTATTTTTATTATTTCAAACTATATATTATAGAAAATATAAACATATACAATTACTAAAGAAAAACAGTTAATGGGATAAAAAATATGTATAAAATTTCCATAGTGATACCAGTATATAACGTAGAAAATACAATTAAATCTGCTTTTAAATCTATATATAATCAATCTATAGGCTTTAAAAACTTAGAAGTTATATTTGTAGATGATTATTCTACAGATAACAGTCGAGACATATTAACTAAATTATCAGTTGAATACTCTAATGTTAAATTTATTCCAATGGACGAAAATAGTGGTTTTGCAGGAAAACCTCGAAATATAGGTATTGAAAATGCTACTGCATCATATTTAATGTTTTTAGACCCTGATGATGAGTATACTTCTGATGCTTGTGAAGTGTTATATGACACTATACAAAAGTATGACTCTGATTTTGTTTCAGGAAATTATGTCAAATATGAAAATGGAAAATATGTTCCTATGAATTGGAACTTTTTAGAATTAGATGACAATGACATAATTCAAGTAAATACTATTGATGAGAATACAGATCTATTTAAAACAAATCCTTCTGTATGGGCTAAAATTTTTAAGAAGGAATTTGTATTAGATAACAAAATAAAATTTCCAGAATATCTACCTGCCCAGGATTTAGTATTTGTAGGAGAATGTTTATTAAAATCAAGTAATACAGTTTTTATTAATAAACCTGTATTAAAATATCAGACAAGTTCTAATGTAGATAACAAGAATAAACATGTCTCAGTAACATCTAAAAAGAGTAAAAAAAATTTAAAAGGATTCATTAAATCATATAATTTATTTTATAATTTATTAAATGAATATAATCCAGAATATAATTGGTATGCAGCAAGACATCTTTTCTTCTGGACAAGACAACTTGTCACAAGTAATTTAGGCCCTGAAGATAAAGTTGAACTGTTAAAGGATGCAAATCAATTATATGAAGTATTTGCTGAATCCGATAATTTAAATCCTCCAAAAGATTTAAAAAAATTTTTTGATTTAGTTGCTAAACATGAATATATTAATGCACTCGCTATCTCTGATTACTTAGCAATAGCTATGAATGATGTAGATATAAATCCGTTAATTAAAAAATCTAAATTTTTCATGTTATTCTTTGGTTTTGATTGTGATATAGGTGGACTAGCTAAAGCAGTTTTTAACAGAGCTAATATGTTTGATCATGCAGGATATGATGTTACTTTATTAAATGTTGATCCTAATCTTTTTAAAAGTAATTTAGCTCGTAATTTTAAAAATATTTCTTTCATTGAAAAGCATCATCGTGAATTAGGTTATCTTAATGATAATGTCGAAATTCGTAACATGTATCATTATTATCGTGATATTAATACTATGGATGTAGATTCCAACTATAAAAGTAATTATTTTGTAGATTTTGATGGAGAAATATATGTTTCTGATGATTTTGTCATCAAAAAAACTGTAAAAGATGATGATTCAATTTTATATGATTATTATCTTAAAGATTCCTTTGATGTAAATGATTTATTTACTCTACGTGATAATAAGGATAATGATTTTAAATTAAGCGATTTAGATACTTCTTCTATAGTATTAGCTAGATCAGAGTTATATATTAATGACTCATTATTTATTGAAACAATTTTAAGTCATACGGTATTAATAGAAAGTAATTTTTATACAGTTGATGGATTTAATTATTTAAAATTAAAATATAATAAAAATAATTATTCAATACAATTAAATGATAGAATTACAAGTACAGTTACAGATTTTGAGGATTATAAAGAATTTGTAACATATTTTGTAGTTGAACAATGTAAGAGTCAGGAAGTGAAACCATTTTTAATCAATGATTGCTCTGGTGTTGTTCCTTCTATAGAAAATGTTGATTCAAGTCTTGCATATAAAATTGGCTTTTTACATTCTAATCCTTATAAAAATCCATCTTCCTCCGATAACGAACTAAGAGATATAGCTTTATTTAATAATAAAGAGGATTTAGATGTTTTAATTTCCTTAACAGAATCTTTGAATAATGATCTTAAAAATCAATTCCATATGGATAATATATATAATATAAGTAATGTTATTGATATGGATGATTATATTCAAGATAGGGATTATGACTCTATAGATGTTAATAAGATATCTATATTTGCTAGGGTATCTACTGAAAAAAATTTAATTGATGCTTTAAAAGCTATGAAAATAGTTCATGAATCTAATCCTAATGTCTATTTAGATATATTTGGAAGAGCATTGAAGCCTAACGAAATAAAAGAATATGATAAGTTACAGGAATATATTAAAGAAAATGACTTAGAAGATATTATAAACTTTAGGGGTCATGTTAATAATGTCAATGAAGAAATGGCTTCTTCACTTGTAACAATATTAGTATCTCACTTTGAAGGTTTACCTATGGTTATACTAGAATCCATGGCTAATGGGGTACCTGTGATAAGCTATGATATAAATTATGGACCTTCCGATGTAATCATAAATAATGAAAATGGACTACTTGTAGAACAATATAATGTAGAACAATTAGCAGAAAGTATATTATTCTTCATAAACAATCCTGAGAAATCAATGGAATATGGGGTTAATGCTAGAAAGACAATTCGTGAGAAATGTTCTGAAGAAGCAGTAATGAATAGATGGAATGATATTATCAAAAAGGCTTATATGCATAATAATATTAAGTATTTTAACCATAATTCTGTTAATGAAATTGTATATAATGTGTCTAGAATTGTTTCAAAGAAGAATCTTCGAAATGAATACTCTACCATGCATAATAAATTAATAAATACTAACACATTAAGAACTACAGATAAACTGAAAGATGATGATACTACTATTGAATATTATAAATTAAAGGGATCTCTTAAGAAGAAGGTATTATTATGGATTCCTTATGTATATATATTATTAAAATCAGGTGGTTTATCTAACATTGTATTGAATATTAGATTATACCGGGCATTACAAAACAATAGCTGGTTTAATATTGGTTATTATTTGAATAATAATAGAGATTTAACTAGACGAAAGTGGTGTAAATTGTTAACACCTGAAACACATTATGTATGTAATGGAATTGATGAGAGTAGAAAGCCAAATCCTACGTATAAAGGTAAATCTAGGAAGGATGTATTATCTAAATTAAATAATTAATCTCTTTCCTTTTTTCTTATTTTTGAATTTTTAATATGATTATAGAGTAGTATTTTTAGAGTTTTAAAAATAATTTATAACATGATTCTAGTAATACAATACTTATGAATTTATTTTTTTTTAAATAATTGTGTTGATAATGGCTGAAACAATATAACTATTGTTTGTTGGAATATGTTCATAAATTCATGTTATTTTCTTTTTTTGTTAATGTTAGTGCTTCTTCTATAACTTGGTCCATATTCATATATTTGTACATTCCTAATCTTCCACCAAATAGGATATTTGGTTCTTTTTCAGCTAGTTTTTGATATTTGTTATATAACTCTGAGTTTTTAGCATCGTTGACAGGGTAATATGCTTCTTCGCCTTTTTTCCATGTTTGCGGATATTCTTTAGTAATTATTGTTTTTTCTGATGCACTGTTTTCAAAGTGTTTATGTTCAATAATACGCGTGTATGGTATTTTTCTTTCGGTATAATTGATTACTGCATTTCCTTGGTAGTTGTCTGTATCTTTAATTTCAGTTTCAAATTTTAATCCTCTGTACTCTAATTCACCATAACAGTAATCAAAGTATTGGTCAATCATTCCTGTAAATAGTACTTTGTCAGCTATATTATCCCATTTTTCTTTGTTGTCAAAATAATCAGTATTTAATTTTACTTCAATACCATTTAATAATTTTTCTATTATTTGAGTATATCCGCCTATTGGTATTCCTTGATATAGGTCATTAAAGTAATTGTTATCATATGTGAAACGTACAGGTAATCTTTTTATGATAAATGATGGTAGTTCGGTGCAGGATTTTCCCCATTGTTTTTCAGTGTATCCTTTGATTAATAATTTATATATTGTGGAACCAACAAGATTTATTGCTTGTTCTTCTAGGTTTGAAGGATTATCTGTTTTATATTCCTTTTTTTCTTCTTCTATAATTTTTTTTGCTTTTTCAGGTGTTTTTACGCCCCATATTTGATAAAATGTGTTCATATTGAATGGAAGATTATATAATTTTCCTTCATAGTTTGCTATTGGTGAGTTTGTAAATCTGTTAAATTTAGCGAATTGATTTATGTATTGCCATATCTCTTCATTATTTGTGTGGAATATATGTGCACCGTATTTATGCACGTTAATGTTTTCAATTTTCTCAGTATATATATTTCCACCAACAGTATTTCTTTTTTCTATAACTAGACATTGTTTACCCTTTTTGTTCATTTCATGTGCAAATACTGACCCAAATAATCCTGAACCAACTATTAAATAATCATATTTCTTCAAAAATATCACTCTAACGTTTTATTGTTTCTATTTTTCTTTTTTATTTTATAAAAAAATTACTTAAGTGTAAAAATGTTTATTAAGTATAGTTTTTTGAAATAACTGCTTTGTAGAAAACCTATAATTTTATAATAAAGAAAGTATTCATGAAATTAGTTGGAAAATAACATAATCTTTGAGGAATCCTGGGTGTATAATAATAAGATTGAATCATTCATTTATCAACTTTTTTTGGTTATAATTTTACTTATTTAATAGTCATTTCAATAAATAAAATTATATTCTATTTTTCACATATATAATATCATATTGTATATTTATCATTGGTTGATGAGTTTTTACTTATCTCTAATGATAATTCAAGGTATTTATGATAATATTTTTTTATTTTATTAAACCTGAATTTTAGGAGATACATAATATATGAGTAATAATGATATTCCAAAGGATTATGATCATACTACAGAAGAAGAATTGCAGGAATTATGGCAAAGAGATAATACGTATAGATTTATAGGTGACGGTACTAAGCCAACTTATATTATTGATACTCCTCCTCCTTATCCTACAGGTAAGCTTCATATGGGTCACGTTTTGAATTGGGTTTATATGGATATTATTGCCCGGTATAAACGTATGAATAATTTCGATGTTTTATTCCCACAGGGATGGGATTGTCATGGTCTTCCAACAGAGGTTAAAGTTGAGGAGATTCATGATATTAAGAAGAATGATGTTTCCCGTGAGACATTTAGGGATTATTGTATTGACTTGACTCATGATAATATTGAGAAGATGCGTTTACAGATGCGTAAGATGGGTTATTCCCAGGACTGGGATCACGAGTATATCACCATGCTTCCTGAGAATAAGAGGAGAACTCAGCTTTCTTTCCTTAAATTGTATAATAAGGACATGATTTATCAGGATATTCATCCTATTAATTGGTGTCCTAGATGTGAAACTGCTATAGCATTTGCAGAGGTTGAGTATAAGGATAATACTACTAAGTTAAATTATGTTAACTTCCCAGCTGCTGATGGCTCTGGTAATGCTACTATTGCTACTACCCGTCCTGAATTGTTATGTGCCTGTGTGGCTGTTGTAGTACATCCTGATGATGAACGTTACAGTAATCTTCATGGTAAAACTGTTAAACTACCAATCTATAACCGTGAGGTTAAAATTATCACTGATGAAACAGTAGACCCTGAATATGGTACTGGTGTGGTAATGATTTGTACCTTTGGTGATAAGACTGATGTTGAATGGGTTACACGTTATGACCTTGACATCATAGATGCTATTGATGAAAAAGGTGAAATGCTACCAGTAGCAGGTAAATATGCTGGCATGCCTATCAAGGAATGTAGAAAAGCTATTATCAATGACTTAAAAGAGGAAGGATTCCTCATAAAACAGGAAGATGTAGACCAGAATGTTGGTGTATGCTGGAGATGTAAGACTCCTATAGAAATCATGACCAAGAAACAATGGTTTGTAGCTGTAAAGAATATGACAGAGGACATCATTGAACAGGCAAAGAGTATGAGATGGGTACCTGACCATATGTATCACAGGTTAGAAAACTGGGCTAACAGTATGGATTGGGATTGGTGTATATCCAGACAGAGAATATTTGCTACTCCTATACCTGTATGGTATTGTAATGATTGTCATAAGGTAGTACTACCTAGTGAGGAACAGTTACCAGTGGATCCTACTATTGACCAGCCTGACCATGCATGTAGCTGTGGATGCACCAGCTTCACACCAGAGGAGGATGTACTAGATACTTGGATGGATAGTTCAATAACTCCATTAACTATAGCTGATTGGCCAAATCCTGGATGGGAAACTGTATACCCTGCAACTTTAAGGCCACAGGGACATGATATTATAAGAACATGGGCATTTTATACAATTCTAAGATGTTATGCTCTTACCGGTGAAAAACCATTTGATGAACTTGTAATTAATGGTATGGTATTTGGTGAGGACGGCCATAAAATGAGTAAATCATTAGGTAATGTAATACAGCCTGAGGCTGTTATAGATGAGTATGGTGCTGATGCTCTTAGATTATGGTCTGCTAACAGTGTACCGGGAGCAGATGTGCCATTTGGCTGGAAGGATATTAAACATGCATATAAGTTCCTACGTAAATTCTGGAATGCATTCAGATTTATTAACATGCACCTGGATGAGAATGTACCAGAAGAACTTAGTGGAGATAATATTATTGATAAATGGATATTATCTAAGTTAAACAGATTAAACAAGGTAGTGACTGATGCATTTGAAGAATATAACTTTGCAAAGGCAGAACAAGCTATATATGACTTTGTATGGCATGATTTCTGTGATGAGTATATTGAGGCTGTTAAATACAGATTATATGAAGACATAGATTCTACAGCTGATGCAAAGTATACTCTTAAAACTGTAATAGAAACAACATTAGCATTAATGGCACCAATAACACCATTCTTCTCAGATAATGTGTCTCAATACCTTGGTAAGGAATCAAAAGAATTACATATCGGCGGATGGCCAGAACTCCATGAAGAATATATTGATGATGATGTAGAATTAATAGGTAGCTATGCAATAGATATCATAGATGAACTTAGAAGATACAAATCATCACATGGAATACCATTAAACCAGTTACTAAATACTGTAAACATATATACAGAAGATGTAAAGAAAATAGAAACCACCATAGAGGATATTAAAAATACTAACAAAGTGGATAATATAACAGTACAGAATGGTAAACCAGATTTACGTGAAAAAGTAATTTCAATGGAGCCAATAATGAGTAAAGTAGGACCGGAATTCAAGCAACATGCAAAGGATATAATTTCATACATTGCAAGTAATGACCCAGAAGAAATTGCAGAAAAACTAGAGAAAGACGGACAGGTAACTGTTGGTGAAGTAGCATTTACCAAGGAACATGTTACAACAGAATCAGAACTAGTTAGTCAGACAGGAGAAGTTGTTGACATACTACGTACAGAGGAATTTGATATTCTCTTAGAAGTACAGCAATAACTACTTCTTATTACCCACTTTTTTTATAAATATATGATTTTTTTATAACTATATTATTTGGAGAAATTACTTATGGATTTACAAGTTGAGAAGATAAGTAGAATCGGAGGAAGTATTAAGGCTCCAGCATCAAAAAGTTATTCTCATCGAGCATTCATCGCAGCCGCACTAGCTGAGGGTCAGTCAGTATTAAAAGACCCATTATATTCTGAGGATACATTAGCAACTCTTGAAGCATGTGAACAGTTAGGTGCATTATTTCAGAGGTATCCTGATAAATGTATAGTTCAGGGAACTGCTGGATATATCAGAACACCTGATAATGTTATTGATGTAAAAAATTCAGGTACTAGTGTAAGGATACTAAGTAGTGTAGCAGCTATTGCACCAAGAGCAAATTATACAATATTCACTGGTGATGAATCACTAAGAAAACGTCCAATGCAAGATCTTATTGATGCACTAAAGAATCTGGGAGTAACAATCTACTCCTCACAGAGTAATGGAACACCACCAATAATAGTAAAGGGTGGATTTGATGGTGGAGAAACAGATATCAAGGGTGATGTTAGTAGTCAGTTTATATCATCAATAATAATGGCTGCTCCATATTCAAAGAAGCCTGTAACACTAAATGTGCGTGGAACATTTGTATCTAAGCCGTATGTTAACATGACATTATCCGTAATTAGTAAGTTCGGTATAGACTTCGAATATGATACAACAAATGTCCCTGAGTATTCATCATACTACATAGAACCACAAAAATATGAGGCAACAGAATACATAATAGAAGGAGATTACTCATCAGCATCATACATGATAGCAGCAGCAGCTATGATACCATCATCAATCACAATTAAGAATCTCTACAGTGATTCAATGCAGGGTGATAAGGTAATACTGGATATAATAGAGAAGATGGGTGCAACAGTCAAGGTATCCGATACTGAGGTTCACATAGAAAGTGATGGACAGTTAAAGGCATTTGACATAAACCTTGAAAATGCACCGGACCTACTTCCAACAGTAGCAGTACTCATGGCAGAGGCTGAGGGAACATCAGTGATAACTGGCGTGGAACATGCAAGATATAAGGAGACAGACCGTGTGCATAACTGTGCAATAGAATTATCTAATGTAGGAATAGAAGTTGAGGAAATGAAGGATGGTCTTATTATCAAGGGGAATCCGACAGGAGGAGTAGTAAACTCTCACCTAGATCATCGTATGGTAATGGCATTCTATGTTCTAGGATTAAAAACTGGTAATATAACAATAAAGGATGCTGCTTGTTATGATGTGTCATTTCCTAACTTCCTGGATGTTATGAATGAAATATCAGAATAAAGGTGGTTATTATGATAACTGAGGATATGAAGGGAGATTTTACTGTTGAGCAAATAGAGTATATTGTGGATGAATTAGAGAAAATATTTGACCGCAGAACATTTGAGGATCAAAGTCCCTATGAAGTACTAGTTAGAACAATATTATCCCAGAGAACACGTGATGAAAATACTGACCGGGCTACTGCTAACTTATTTGAAGTATATCCTACAATGGAGGATATTGCTGAGGCACCTGTTGAGGAAATTGCTAAACTTGTCAGGCCTGCTGGTTTTTATAATGTAAAGGCTGGTCGAATAAAAGAAGTATCTAATATATTATTAGAGGAATATGATGGTATTGTACCAGATAGTATTGATGAATTAATTAAATTACCAGGGGTTGGACGTAAAACAGCTAACTGTGTTTTAGTGTTCGGTTTTCAGGAAGATGCTATACCTGTAGATGTTCATGTTCATAGAATTTCCAATAGATTAGGATTAGTTCATACCAAGGAACCTGAGGAAACAGAGGAAGTCCTAAGAGAAATAGTACCGAAGAATTATTGGTTACCTATTAATGATTTGATGGTGCAGTTTGGCCAGAATATTTGTAAACCTATTAATCCACAGCACATGGAATGTCCTTTCACTGATTTATGTGAATTATATAAATCTCTGGATGAAATTTAATTAATTGAAATCTTTTTTTATATTTTTTTAAATAAATAGTTCCTATAATAAGAACTATTATTATAATAATGTGCATATTTTAGGATTAAATCAACAAAAAATAGTACATAAAAGAGGAATATTTAAATAGTATGATGCTATATTTATGAATAGTAACTAATTACTCGAAATAGAAAATATTGAAAAATATGCTACTTACATATTTACAGGGAATTTAATATTTTCATAATCTCATTGGATTAGTTATGGTTTTAATATTCTTATGATTTGAAAAAAATGTTATTGTTAAGGATAATTAGGGAATACTTCCTTAACATTACCTTTTTTTATTAAAAAAAGATATAGCTATTTTTAATTGAATTTATCTTTATTTTACATTAATTAATCATATAATTTATGGATTACTAATTTTAAATAAAAAGATGTAATGAATTAATTCAAATTTAGATAAAAAAGAACAAGTAATTTAATTATATTCTAAATTTTATAATAATACTATTTATAAAAAAATTGTTTTATTAAAAAAAGAATTAATCAACTTCTCTTATGTAAAGAGAAATTTAGTTAAGGAGGTTGATTTATCGTTTAAGATTTTTAACCTCTTCAATGAATAAGTTTAAAACTTCTTCTTGTAATCCTTCTACAAATTTTAAGGATCCTGCAACTTCGTGTCCTCCACCATCTGCTCCAGCTTGTGGTATTTCTTCTTGTATTTTTGTGATTACATTGTTTAAGTTGAAGTCAAAGTCGTTTTTAATTACTTCAGTTGCTCTTATAACTGCAAAGTCTGGTCCATTTGCTAGGGTCATTATTGGTTTATCTTCTCCTTTTTCCTGTACAATTTTATCATGTACATAACCTGTTGTTTTTCCAGGTGCTGGATAGGTGAATTTATGTGCATATTTTTCAACGTCTAATCTATTTAATTGTATACCATTATCAAAGTATTCAGTTTGAACGTTTGGCATTGCTGCTTTAAGTTGTGTTTCAATTCTTTTATCTGATTCTTTCATTAGTACATTTAATAGTTCTTCCTGACGTTCTTTGTCTTCTAATCCTAGTATGGTGTTCATTACTCCTCTACCATTCATGAATCTTAAGAAGTATGCTTCAAAATCAACACAGGTTGCTACTTTGTCGAGGTCGTCACGAGAATATCCTTCCTCTGCTGCAATCTCAAGGTATCTGTCAACTTCTGAACATTCAGCATGGTCACCTACAGCTGCAATACCAGGGAAATGTCTGATTTCACTACGTACATCTGGATTTATCATACCAGCTAATTCCACTGCTAATGCACCAGCTGTTAACTGTGAATCTCCGCCAACAAGGTAAGGATTTACATGTATGTCAACATAGTTATCAATTAATGAACGACCATTTTCAACTTCTCCAGGATAATGATGGTCAACAACTATTGATTCAATACCATAAACTTTAGCATGACTTAATGCTGCTACATCTTCCTCTGTGGAACCATTATCCAGTAATACAAGTAATGGTAATTTTTGTCCATGACGTTCCTGGTCTTCTAGTGCATAAGATAAATCTTTTACAACATCTTCTAATTCATAGAAAGGTGCCTTACTAGGGGATCTCTTAAAGAAGTGCCATTCAGCATCAGCATCATTACTTTCTTCTCTTAGAAGTGGTAATACTGCCTGCTCTACTGCTACACCAGCACATATACCATCAGCATCAGCATGGTGACGTACAAGTATTGATCTGCCGTCAAGTATTGCTCTTCTAATAGTTTTTGCTGCTTTTGCAAGTTTTGGTCTTAGTTTCTGTAGAACTTCACTTTCTTCAATCATTACAGAAGTATCTTTTGGTTCGGCTTTTTGATTAATGGATTCCTCTATTAATTCTCTAAGATTGTTTTCATCATCTTCATCAAGTTTTTCAATTGATTCAGATTCAATCTGTATTTTACCGCTATGTAGTGATATTTCTCCAAGTATTTCTACAACATCATCTACTTCTAATTCCGGGTACATTCTTACACCAGGTTCGTTAAAAGCAGCTGCCCATGTTACATCTGTTTCATCTCTAACTGTGAATATTGTAGGACCACTTGTCTGCTGAATTTGTATGATTTCACCTTGAATTGCAATATTACGTCCAAGGTTATCCTCTGATAAGTCAGAAATCTTAGTTCTTTTCACATTTCTTTTAACAGTTATTTTTTCGTAGTCATTACCATATTTTGTTTTTGAGTAGCCTAAATCAACATCCATTTTACCTTTATGAGGCTTGATTTCAGCAATTTTTACTACTATTTTATCTCCTACTTTTTCTTTAGGATTACGTGTTCTCAGTAGTCCATATACACTTTTACTTAGACTAACAAAGAACCCATATTTTTCTACTCTAGTAATGACTCCTTCATAGTCACTGCCTATTTCTAGGTCTTCAATTTGACATGAAGGACTTAACACATATACTATTGGTTTATCATTAGTAGATGCGTTTTGATTTTTCTTCATATATGGTTCTCCTAATTTTTGAATAAAAAAATATAATATAATAAATAATCTTAGATTATTTTTCAGTGAATTTGTCAGGATTTTGATTCTC
Organism: Candidatus Methanosphaera massiliense; assembly: GCF_028890305.1. Classification (NCBI taxonomy): domain Archaea; kingdom Methanobacteriati; phylum Methanobacteriota; class Methanobacteria; order Methanobacteriales; family Methanobacteriaceae; genus Methanosphaera; species Candidatus Methanosphaera massiliense. The sequence goes on along the minus strand of NZ_JARBXM010000001.1, from coordinate 1,464,983 downwards.
TAACTCTTCACGTATATCATTATATTGTGTTGTGTTCTGCATTATTTCATTTGATTTGTTAAAATGTTCTTTGGATAATGAATAATCATTTGGATTTATCAGTGCTAAACCATTTTTCATCTCATTAGCTGCATTAATTTTCATGTCTAGTTCGTCTAGTGTGTAGTCAAAGTATTGTGTTAGAACGGTATCATTCCGATTTATTGATTTGTTTAATGCAATTTGTGTATCATTTTTTGCTTTATTGTAATTTGTCAGTGATTCATCTATTGATTGAGTTGCTTTTTCATAGTTTTCATTGTTTATATATCCAACTGCTTCATTATATTTGGTGTTACCAGATTCCAGGTTTGAATTGATTGATGGAAGCTGGGATTGTGGTTTATATAGGTTATCTATATAAAAAATACCAACAATTAATATGCATAATGCAATTAAACAACAAATTATAGCTTTTTTATTCATATGCTCAAATCTATAACAATCAATTTAAACATTTAATATTTATCTCTTTTTTAATTAAAATATATTATCATAAATAGTATATATCACAAAATAGTCAGTGTTTTTATGGAAAATAGCAGTATATTATGGGTCAGTTATTCTTGCCAGTAAATGATAAAAAGTATCCATGATATTATAGAAAATAATTATAGATTTATTTTAATTCAACATTAATCTAATCATTATAATTGTATTATTTAAAACAATATTTACTTAATAATACATGTACATGTCATATATTATAATCAGTAGTTTTATAATTTATTGTTATCAAAATAAATGAAGATATATTCTAATTGTATGAAAAAGTTTATAAACTTAAACAAATATAAATAAATGATAGGCTAGGTTGGGAGGTTAGTGGTCTCTTGTAAGCTCAAATCCTCTATATGGAGCAATCGAAGTTTTTGGAGAGGCATATTAAATACTAATAGGCCTATATTTGTAACGTCGAAGTCTCGTCCCGTAGGATTAGCGGTGGTAGGATTTTAACTGTAGGGTTAAAGTTAACTATCTTAATTAATTGAATGGGTCAGGTCTGGAAAGAAGCAGCTCTGTTTTAGACAACTGATGTTTATGGATCAGCGGGGTGGAGTTACAGATATAGATAACCTATTTTTATGAGGTATGTCCATCCAATTACATGCCGCTTAAAAAATATAAAATATAGTAAATTATAAATGTAATAAAATATAAACTATTAAATACTGTTTTAACATGTCGAGGTGGCCCAGCCTGGTACGGCGGTGGCCTGCTAAGCCACTGGGCAGATGCCCACCCGGGTTCGAATCCCGGCCTCGGCGCTTAACCAACTATTTTTACTGATATTAACTATACAAATAACAATTCTAAATAATTTAATCAACATTTGGTTTATTAAGCATAATTTAACTAAAATTATGGATAATATAAGCGTTATAGAATTACTTTTCAAAAAATTTTTAAATATATAAAATAATATCTAATAAATAACTAACATTATTCATTATTCTTAGTTAAATAATCAAAAAATTTCTCGAGTAGATATTATGGAAAATGCAGATAAACAAGTTTCATCAAAAGCAAAAGCTGAAATTGAACAAAAAATAAAAACAGAAACTAAAAGCCTAGAAAAAGTAGAAACAGAACATAAAGAACTGGAAAATGCTATACAGGGTTATGATAAATTCTATAAAGACCTTGAACATTTCATAATAGATAATATGCATGATTTCTCAGTTAGCGAGGAAGATTTACCAAAATATTTCAGAAGCAACATTAATGAAGTATACCAGAACTATGTTCAAATAAGAAAAGATGCCTATGATGAAGAAGATGAGTTAACTCAGTACATTAACCACTGCATACGGGAAGTTAATAAGAATAAGCGTTCACTAAAATTTTATAAATCACAGGATGAAGATAGTGAGTTCTATCAGGACTGCCTGCCATTAATAAATATCTACGAGAAAAAAATAGAATTATACACTGATAACCAGCAAATGACAAGGGAAATAATTGAAAAACTAAGAAAAATAGCTGATAAACTAAAAAATTGGGAATAAAAAAAAGTTAATAGAAGTAGTGAAAATATTTATACTATTTTTTCTAATCTACTCATTGCTACTTCTAGATTTTCATAACTCTGAGCATAAGATAATCTGATATAATTCTTACCCATCTCACCAAATGCAGCACCAGGTACTAATACTACGTCTTCTTTAACAGCCTTTTTAACAAATTCCTCTGGATTTTCGCATCTGAAGAATACATAGAATGCACCATTAGGCATTACACAATCTAATCCCATGTCATTTAATGATTCAACTACAAGGTCTCTTCTTTTTCTGAACTCATTTGTCATACTTGTAACACAGTCCTGTGGTCCTGATAATGCTGTTATTGCTGCTTTCTGTACTGATGTATCTATACATGCTACATCATACTGGTGTACTTTAAGTATTTCATTAATGATATCTGGATTACTTGTGCAGTATCCTATTCTTAGTCCGGTCATTGCATATGATTTTGAGAATCCGTTTATTGTAACAGCATTATCTGTGTATGCTTGGAAGCTGTAATGTTTTCTGTCATAGATTATTTTTTCATATATTTCATCGGAGAATATGATTAAATCCTTGTCTGTTGCTAGGTCTGCTATTTGTTTTATGTCTTCTTTTTCCATTACTGCTCCTGTAGGGTTACATGGTGAGTTTATTATTATTGCTTTTGTATTATCGGTTAGGCTTTTTTCTATGTCTTCTATTGTTGTTTGGAATCCATTTTCTGCACTTGTTTGTACTGGGATGCTGTTTGCTCCTGCTAGGGTTACGCATTCCTTGTATGATAGAAATCCTGGGTCTGGTATTAGTACGTCATCACCCGGATTTATTAGTGCTTGTATTCCAGCGTATAATGCTTCACTTGCTCCTACTGTTACTATTATATCATCGCTTGTTGTGTTTATGTTGTTGTCTTTTTTCAGTTTCTTTGATATTTGTTCTCTTAGTTCTGGTTCTCCTTTGTTTTGTGAGTAGTGTGTGTAGTTTTGGTCTAGTGCATTTTTCAGTGATTCTATGATGTGTGGTGGTGTGTTGAAGTCTGGTTCTCCTAGTGCTAGGTTGATTGCTGTTGGACTTGCTTGTTCGAACATTTTTCTTACTTGTGATAGGTTTATATTTTTTACTCTGTCTGCTCCATAATTCATATTTATTTTCTCCATTTTTTTTATTATTCACATGATCCACAGTTATAACATCCATCTGTTTCACACCATGGTGTTATTTCTCCTGCTTCTACTTTTTTATATTCTTTTTTGAGGAATGAGTTTTTTATCCCCACGTCTATTTCGTGCCATGGTAGGGTGTAGTTTTCTTTTTCTTTTTCTTCGTTTATCTTGTATGCAAGTTTATGCCAGTCTTTGAATGCTATTTTTTTTCCTATTTTCAGTAGGCTGTTTAGTTCTGCTCCGCTGTTTGTTAGTACGTATTGTATTGTTGCTTTTTTAAGGTTTTCTTTCTTGTTTCTATGTTTTAGTCTTGTGCTGTATTTCTTGAATTTGTCGTATAGGTCGTCGTAGTCGAATCCCATGTATTGTAGTGGTGTGTGTGGTTTTGGTATTAGGGGGTTTACGCTGGTTGTTATTGTATTGTAACGTACTCCTTTTGAGGTTAGTTGCCTTAGGAAGTTGATTAGTTCCATTATGTCGTCTGTTGTTTCTCCTGGTGTTCCTAGTAGCAGGTACATTTTGACTTTTAGTTTCAGTGCTATTGCTCTGTCTACTGTGTGGTATATTTCTGTGTCGGTGATTGGCTTGTTTAATTTCCATCGTTGTTTTTGTATTGTTTCTGGTGCGATGGTTATTGTTTTCAGGCCGCTTTGTTTTAGTATTTCCAGTAGTTCGTCTGTCACTGATTCTATTCTTAGTGATGGTGTTGCTATTTGGAATCCTTCCTGTGTTAGTTCCCAGCATAGTTCTTCTATTTTACTGTAGTCGCTCACTGCTTCTCCTATTAGTGCTACTTTGTTGTGTCCTGTTACTTGTCTTGTTTTTTCTGCTGTTTCTAGCAGTGTTTTTAGTGGTGTTTCTCTTCTTGGCCTGTACATGCATCCACTCATGCAGAATCTGCATCCTCTTGTGCATCCTCTGGATACTTCTAGTAGGAATGCGTTGTCTCCGAATGCTGGCATGAATTTCTTGTTGTCTGTTTTTGTTACTATCTGGTATATTGGCCGCCATGCGTCTTTCATGTTTTTTACTTGCTGTATTTTTGCTGGTTCTCCTGGCTTGTATACGCCTGGTATGTCCAGGAAGTCGTAGATGTCTGCGCGGGGGTTGTTTGTATCACTTCTTACGTCGATTATTTTGTCTAGTGTTACTTCTGCGTCTCCTATTACAAAAAGGTCTACGAATGTTGATATTGGCAGGGGGTTTGATGCTGCACATGGTCCGCCTGCAATTACCAGTGGATCTGTCGGTCTTCTGTTTTTACTTTCTAGTGGTATATTACTGCGTTTGAGCATGTCTATCATGTTAAAGTAGTCTTGTTCAAATTGTAGTGTGAAACTTACTATGTCAAAATCTGCAAGGTCTGATCTTGTTTCTATGCTCTTTGTCTGCGGATATATTACTCTTTCACAGTATATGTCTTCTCTGGCATTCAGGTAGTCGTAGATGATATGATAGCCCATTGATGACATAGCTACTCTGTATATGTTAGGGTAGCATGACGCGAATCTTGTGATTACTTTTCTCGGATTTTTGATTACTGTATTGTATTCTTCTATCATATAATATACCTTATCAGTCTAGTTATTCGTATTATATATTGTGTATTTCATTATTATTATAATAAGATAGTATAAAATATGGGTGGAGTTTTAAAATTAGCTTTTTTTTTTAAAAGAAGTAAATGGTTTAAAGTTTTTCTTTTGTATTAATGGAGTTGATTGTTATCTTGTATAATACCTGTTTTAGGTTATGAATATCTTCCTTTGTTAAAAAGTTGCATACCGTGTTTTCCCATTGATTGTCGAGGTCATCTATCTTTGATGCTAGTTTTTTACTTTTATCTGTGAGGTATACGAAATTTCTTCGTCTGTTGTTTTCGTCTATTTCTCGTTTTATTAGATTTTTATCTTCAAGGTGTCTTATTGACCTGGCTACTGTTCCTTCGGTTAGGTAGAAGCTTCTTGCTATGTCTTGCTGTGTTTTTTTTCCTTCTGTGTATAATTTCATGATTATATGATATTCGCTGACATTTATGTTGTATGGTTCCAGTTCCTTTTTCAGTGCTATGTGGTGTTGTCTGCCTATTAAGTCAAATATGAAGTTTATTGGAAATTGGTCAATTGTATTTTCTGTAAAGTTTTCTGGTAATTCCATGTTTATCACAAACTCTCTTTGATTATATTTTAGTTTTTTCTTTAATGTTTAATATAGTTTAAAAAAAAGTGAAAATGAGGATGGTTTATGTTCTGTATTTTCTTATTCTTCTCATGTATCCTCTAAATACTATTAATCCTATTATTGAACCTAGTAGTGCTCCTAGTATCATTCCATAGTATATTCCGTAGTGTCCTGTGTGGAATATGAATAGGAATATCAGTGTGAATACGAGTACTAGTACAAGTTCTCTTAGCACTGTTAGTATTAGTGATATTGTACCTTTTCCCATTCCCTGGAATACACATGCGCAGCTGAATCCTATTGGTATTGCTACAAGGAAGAATGATAGTATTCTTAGTATTTCTGTTATTATCGGACCTAGATTTGCACTGGTTTCTGAGTAACTAAATAGTAGTGCTAGCTGTGGTGCAAATAACTGTATGATTATCACAGCTATTACTGCTACGATTAATGATATTTTCATTGAGTAGTAGCATGTTGTGTTTACTTTATCATAGTCGTGTGCTCCAAACCCTACTCCTGCTACTGTGATTGCTGATGTACATATACCTACTGTTGTCATCATGAATACTTGTATGATACTGAATGCTGCTGTGAATCCTGCTACTATTTGGGTTGATGCTACCATTGCTATCAGTGCGTTTAGTATTATTGATATGAGTGATATTATCAGCTGTTCTACACTTGCTGGTATGGATACACTCATTAATTCCTTCATTATTTTGTTGCTGTATTTGAATTGTTTTCTGGATAGGTCTACATATGTGTCTTTTTTGATGAACATCCAGTATATCATCAGACATGTTGCTACTAGTGCTGATAGTATGGTTGCTATTGCTGCTCCTTCTACTCCCCATCCTAGTGTGTATATGAATATTGGGTCTATTATCATATTTAGTATACCAGTGAATGCCAGTGCTAGAGTTGCTCTTTTCACATCTCCTTCTGCTCTTAGTTCACTGGATAGTATTCCGTTAAATATGATTGTAAATGATCCTAGGGTTATTATTGCTGCGTATGGTTTTGCATATTGCATTACTGATGATGCTCCCATTGCTACAAGCATTGGATCTAGGCATGGTATTACTATTATTATCAGTAGAATTGATATTATTATTCCAGTCAGTACTCCGTGTAGTGCACTGTTACTTGCGTTTTCTCTGTCATCTGAGCCTATGTATCTGGATATTAGTGAATTTGCTCCTGCTCCAAATCCGTTTGCTAGTCCACCGTATATAATAAATAATGGTGTTACAAATCCTAGTGCTGCTAGGGGATCAGATCCTAATCCTGATACCCATACTCTATCAACCATGTTATATACCATGTTTAGTACTAGTGTTATAATCATTGGCCATGCTATGGCTCTGATAGCTGCTTTCGGGTCTCCCTTTATTAATTCTATTTTCTCATTTGTATGTGCTTCATCTTTTAGTTCTATCTCAGGACTCAAAAGCTCACCTCTCCTTTTATTTGATTTTCCCAATAACACTTGTATTTCAAACTATTGCTTATACAAGTATTACTGAATAATTTTTATGATTAATTATGCAATTGATAAAAATTAACTAAAAAATAAAATTGATTCTTTACATCACAATAGTTGCCTATGCAATGATGTATTTAAAACTTAAATCATTCATACTATTTATACTTTACCAAAAAACATACAAAACAATACAGGAATACAACAAAAAATAACATAACATCCAAATTAAGTACACATAACCTCATATTATCCACGAAATTATTTATATAAAATAAATAACAAAAATAGATTTAACGTTGAATGATATATCATCATTTAATCAAATAGGAATTAGAGGTTTTTAATGGAAGAAACATATAAAAAAGTAGCTGTCGGCGGAACTTTTGATAAGCTACATAAGGGTCATGAGGCACTTATAAGAACAGCCTTTAAAATGGGGGATTGTGTACTTATAGGTATAACCTCTGATGAATTTGCTAGTAATAAAAGCCATGACATTGAATCATGTCAAACTAGAATAAAAAGATTAACTAATATTATCAGTGATTATGATAAAGAATATGAGATTAAAGAAATAGTTGATCCTAGTGGAACTGCTGATAAAGACCCTGAATTAGAAGCAATAGTTGTTAGTGAGGAAACCGAGCAATCCGCGGTAAATATTAATAAGATTCGTATTAAAAATGGATTAGACCCATTGGATATTATTGTTATTGAATGGATTTTAGCTGATGATGGCGTACCTATTTCATCTACACGTATTCGTAAAGGTGAAATAGACCAGAAGGGTAACTTATTATAATCTCATATTCCTTATAATCTCTCTTTTTTTTATCTTATATCTGTGATAGAAAATTATTTCTACTATTTATTATCACTGTTTTTGTATGATTTGTTATAGTGTTTAAGTAGTTAGTCGTGTAATAAGCTGCTACCAGCACTATCATGCTCATTGAGGCTAGTATTAATATTAGCTCTGCACTTGTCTGTCCCTTGTTATCTAGTTTCATTTGCTTGTTGTCAGATTTTGTCTTATTTGCTGTGCATCATCATGTGCACTGAATGTGTTACCGTTTGAGAAGTAGTTTGAGTATATTTCCAGTGCTACAAGTGCTATGATTATCACTCCCCCGAATAGTAGGATGTATTCTGCTGCTCCTTGTCCTGTTTCGTCTTCTAGTATATTCATAATTTTCACCTCCATAGTATTACTACATATTACTATTAGTAATACAAATTATAAAAGTATTACTTTTTATACTTAATAGTAATACGTATGTTGATGCAGACAATTAAAACGTTTAATATAATACTTCCAAACAATATTATAATATCAGGAGTAAAAAAACATGAAAATATTAATATTCACCTGTGGAGTAGGTATAGGACATGCATCACGTGATTTAGCCCTAGCAGAACAACTGAAAGAACACGGCCACCAAATAGAATTTGCAAGCTATGGCTCAGGACTACACTACTATCAAAAAAATAACTACAAACCATACCATCTGCCCGAAATGAACTTTCAAGCATCAGACGGAGGAATAGATGTCGAGGAATCATTAAAACAATCAAAAGACATACCATTCACATTCCTAAAAAGCATGTACAAAGAAGCAAAAATAGTAAGAAAAATAAAACCGGACCTGATACTAACAGACTCAGATTACTCAGCACCAATCATGGCCAAATTTCTAAACATACCCTGCTATATAATAACCAATGACCTGACATTCGGATTCTCCGACTCAACAAATGCACATATAGTAAAATACTTTGAAAAAAGCGTAAGCAAATTCATAATGGAAATATCAAAGGGATGCCAGAAAATACTGGTGCCGGACATACCAGGATCAATTGAAATACCCGAACAACTCAAAAACAAATCACAATTCATAGGACCACTGCTGCACAAAGACGTTGATATAATAGAATCCAAAGAAAAACTACGGGAAAAATACAACGTAAAACAGGAAGATACAGTAATCGTTGTGACAATAGGCGGAAGCAACTTCGGAAAAAAACTACTAACAAACATATGTGAAATATCAGATAAAATAAAAGCAGATAAAATATTCATGTTCACAGGACTAGAAATAAATCCAAACTCCTTCAACATACCTGAAAATGATGAGAAGATAATCATCAGACAATTCACATATGACCTGATAGAATGGATGAAACTATCAGACTTGACAATAGCAATAGCAGGACATACAACATCAATGGAATTACTATCAATCAAGAAGCCAAACATACTAATACCACTGAATAACCACGTAGAACAAGAAAAAAACATAGCAAGAATGATGGAATACAATATAACAGAAAAAGCATCAATTAACAACAAGGAAGAACTACTGACAATAATCAACAACACACTAGACAATCTGGACCAAATAGAAGTAAACAAGGAATCATACGAGGACTTCATACAATATAATGGAAAGGAAAATGCATTAAAATTAATTGAAAATGTAAATATATAGAAAAAAAGAAAAATAATATATATCATTAAAATAATTGAAAGGGGATTGATAATATATGAAAATAGAATATCTAGGACATTCAGCATTTAAAATAATAACAGAAGAAGGATTAAAAATATTAATAGACCCATTCATAAGCAGTAACCCTGCATGCACAACACCGGTCGAAGAACTAAAACCGGACATAATACTAGTAACCCATGGACATTCAGACCACTTCGGAGATACACTGGAAATAGCAAATAACTCAGGAGCAACAGTCATAACAACACACGAACTAGCAACATTCGTACAGAAACAGGGATTCCATGCAATAGGCATGAACATAGGTGGATCAATATCCGTAAACAACCTGATAAACATTACAATGGTAGATGCAAGACATACCTCAGCAATAGACTTCATGGAGGATTTAGAAGAAGGCGGAGTATCAACAGGATTTATCATAACATTAGAAAGCGGAAAGAAAATCTACCATGCAGGAGATACAGGCCTGTTCGGAGATATGAAAACAGTGATAGGAGACATATACAAGCCGGACATAGCATTACTGCCAATAGGAGATAAATTCACCATGGGAATAGAGGATGCAGCAATAGCAGCAGCATGGGTACAGGCAAGAATTGTAATACCAATGCACTATAACACATTCCCAGAAATAGAACAAGACCCGGAACTCTTTGCAAAATTTGTTGAAGATGAAAGTATAGGCACATTCACAGTACCATTACAGCCGGGTGAATCTTACAGTGAGGATTATGAAGAATAATTCTCATAATAACTAAACTTTATATATAAACAAAAATAAATTTTTATAATAGTAGGAAAGGTTTAACTAAATTATATCCTATATCAAACCTAAAGAATATTGAATAAATCAATACTCTTAAAAACAATAATCTTTCCATACTAATTTAACTTTTTTTAACAAATAACTTTTTTATTAATTATAACTGCTAGTTAATATAGTATATTATTAAAAACATGTGATAATATCAATAATATAAGTTATAAAAAAAATAGGGAAGTTGAGAATTTACTTATTAGCGTACTTCTGATTATATTCTCTAATATCCATGATATCACATTTACCGCTTGGTAAACTACGTACAATATCATCAATACTAAAGTTCTTGTCAGGGTCAATAATATGTAATATTTCCTTAGATATACGTTCTTTTTTTGTAAAACCTGGCTTTATGACAACAAATTTATCAGTCATACGTTTAACACATTCTACAGGGCCGGACATTATCCTCTTATCATTATCATAATCAACAATACCTAAACCTACCAGAACAGGCACGTTACGTATGAAATTCTTTTTACCTCTGATGACAAATGATCCCTTTTTAAGAAATTCACCGCTTTGAGGAGTTTTAGATACTTGGTCCATATTCACCCAGTAAGCATCATATGAACTGAATCCTTCTGTCCAGGCACTGCTAAAACTACTAGCAAAACATGCTGCATCATACAAGGTGGTCTCAGGAATTTCATCATCGCCAGTATTCTGCACTATTGTTGAAGGTGCACCATGAATATCACAGTGGAAGTATATATCATTAGTTTTAGAGTAATGTTTAACTACTTTTTCATTACTATTAGCATCTCTACCGCCGATTACAAGATAGCCATCCCTGCTAATAAACCAGCGTAACTTTTCATACCATTTAAGCTCTCTTCTTTCTTTATGCTGCTGTTTTTCTTTTAGTTCATCTATTGCTACTTCTTTCTTGTTTTCAAGTTTTTTTATTTCATTTTTAGTATTCTCTATAGCAATATTTACTCCATCTATTTTTCTTTTTGCCTTTTTACCCTTATTATAGTATTTCTCTGTGCTTTCAGGTATGCCTATTTTTGGGTCTATTTGCACATGAGTATCATCTAATTTAAGACTTAGAATTCCCATTTTATCAATGGATTCTATCATATCTAATCCCTGAACACTTTTATCCTTTTTAGCCTTCTTGATGATTGTGGATATTTCCTTCCAGGAATATTTTTCTCTTGCCTGTAGTATGATATCAATTACTTCCTGTATTTCATTATAATGGGCATATATTGTATCTCCTTTATGTTGTGTGTCTTCAATTGTCTTATAGAATCCTTCCAGTGTATCTTCCTGCATCTTCAGACGTTTCTCATATTTTCCTATTCTCTTAGCCCATATTTTTTCTTCTTTTGATTCTACGTCTTTCACAATCTTCTTACTGTAGAATTCGTCAGCTGCCTTGTTAAAGCTGTCAAATGTTTTCTTTTCATAGTCCTGGTACTTGTTTAAGTCTATTGGTACAAAATCCTTATCTTTAGGTTTTCCATCTTTTTCTTCTATGATTATCTGTGGATTTGGATGATTTTCTATCTTATCTAGTAATGTTTTTATTGCATTGTCTAGTTGGATGATTTCCTCGTCTGTTATGTCCTGTGCAGGTTTCTGTTTGTCTATGTTGGTGTAGCTTATTATTTCCTCTGCATATAATCCTCCTAATCCGTTTGTTGCAATGGTTCTTGTTATATCTTTATCTGATTGTTTTATGATTTCCCGTAGTTTCTCGGGATTTGTATTGTTTATGTTTATTCCCTTTTCTGGCGGATACTTGTATTTTTCATGAGATGTTATCTTTCTGTCATGCCATTGTCTATGTTTTAGGGGTGATATTATGTTCTTATCCTTATCTAGTAGAATAACATTTCCTTTACTGAACAATTCAACAATTATTGTGTATTGTTCCTTTTTCTGAACATTTATTTCTAGTATTCTGTCAAAGTTATGCTGTTTTATGGATGTTATGCTTCCGCCACTTAGATGTTTTCTTAGCAGCATCGGAAAGTTTGGTGGTATTGTAGGATTTGGCTGCGGATAGTCTGTTAAGTGTATTCTTACTCCTGCTTGTATTACAAGGTCTTTTCTTCCTTCTCCAGCCTTTCTTATTTTTATCCTTATTGTGTCGTTTGCCGGCTGATATGCTTTATCGATTCTTGCATCTACTAGTTCATTGTTTAATTCTTTTATTATTGTATGAATGTCTACATTTGACATTGATTTCATATTTTACTGCACCCCTTTTATTCATTATTCATTTATATTATATTTTTGATTCTTATCTTAATTATAAGTATATCCACATAGACTTTATGATTACATATTATTTCGCTTTTTTGTACTCTGATTTTTTTATCCTATTATATTCAATATATTTAGCTTAGCCTAATCTTTTATTCTTTTAAACAGTACTGGTTTAGTTATACTTAAAAAACAATATTTATATACTGTATTATTTTCTAATATTAGATTAATTACTGGAATTTAGAATACTGGTTAAATTATTTATTAATTATGTGATTATGGTGGTGAATATGGGGACTTATTATAAAAAAGTGAATAGAATATTAATTATAGTATTCTTCTTTAACTTATTTGTAGCTGCTATTAAGCTGGGATATGGTTATCATGCTAATATATTAAGTATAAGTGCAGACGGATATGATTCATTATTCGATGCTGTATCTAATATTATTGGTATCGTTGCTATGATGATAGCCTGTAAGCCAGGTGATTCAGAGCACAGGTATGGTCATTCTAAGATTGAAACATTTGCATCCATACTTATTGCAATATCATTATTGATTGTAAGTTATGAGATTATAACATCAGCTATAGATAGATTCAATGGTGTTGGAATTCCTAGTGTAACACTGATAAGTTACATTGTACTCCTGGCTACTGTTGTTATAAATTATATTGTGTCATTATATGAAAAGAGAATGGGTGAGGAATATAATAGTGACATATTGATTTCTGATAGTAAGCATACTAGGAGTGATTCACTTGCTACACTGGTAATTATTATCGGTTTAGTATTTATACAGATGGGTTATGTTATACTTGACCCAATACTATCCATATTTGTAGCAATTCTCATATTAAAGGCTGGAATTGAAATATTATATAAAAATATTAATGTTCTCATGGATAAATCAATAATCTCCGAGGATAAAGTAAGACAAACTGTAGCATATATTAAGGGAGTTCGAGATGTTCATAATGTACGTTCAAGAGGTACACATTCAGCAATATTTATGGACATGTACCTAGTATTAGATGATGACTTAAGCTTAACAGAGGCTCATAAAATATCCCATGAATGTGAAGATGCTATTAAAAAGGAATTTCCAGAAGTAATAGATATAATTATTCACATAGAACCATTCGAGGGATTAAAGGATAAAAAAACATATGAATAAATACAGCATGTTTTTATCTTCATTTCCCTATTTTTTTTAAATCTTATTATGCTAATTTTATAATATTACACTTAAACCAACTATTTTTCTTAATTACATAATTTTTATATCCTGATTCTAACAAACATTAAACTAACATAAAACTATTAGACTAAAAAATAAAACTCTAATAGAGTAATCAAGTTAATGAAGATACAATACAAATCTAACATTAACAATGATTACAAGGATATTTAATTTTTAATTCTATGATATTATAACAATTAATATAGGGGAGTAAAAGTTTGGAAAAAGATAACATTCACGTATATGATGCATACTATGAGGATTATGAACTGCTTAAACAATCAAAATTCTTCGACAGCACCTACTACTACAACAATAATCCAAACATAACCAGTAAAGACATACCAATTCAATACTTCCTACTACATGGAAGAACAGAACTATGTCCTACAAGCAGATACTTTAGCCAGGAATGGTACCGGGACGCATATCCTGATGTGAAAAGATCAAAGATGAATCCGCTCATACACTTCTTAAAGCTCGGAATAGACGAGAAAAGAAACTATAGATATGACAGAATAAACTTCGATGAACACGAGGAATATAAAAACAATGAAAAAATACAAAGATACTATAATAAAATCTATGATTCAACACTATTTGACACTAACTACTACCTAGAAAACTTGGATGAACCAATAGGAGACATGGATCCAATAATACACTACATATTAATAGGTGCAGAAAAAGGATTAAATCCATCCAGATTCTTCAACACCAAGGAATACACAAACAACATAGCCGGGGATAAAATAACAATAAACCCGCTATATCACTACCTGGAATATGGAAATACAGCATCATACAGGGCATACCCATACGCAGGAGAAGTAAAAGATAACTTTGACACACGCTTCCATGGAATACTATCACATAAAATCTATAACCACTTACAGGACAAGGTATCAATCATCATACCGATATATAATGCATACGAGGAAACTAAGGAATGCATCAGAAGCGTACTATTAAACACGCATATAAACTATGAATTAATACTCATCAATGACTGCAGTACAGATCCGCGAATAAATGTACTGCTAAACTATGTGGAGGACATACCATTTGTCAGAATAATACAAAACAAGCAGAACCAGGGATTTGTGAAAAACATTAACATGGGTATAAAAGCATCAACGGGAGATGTAGTGCTATTAAATAGTGATACAATAGTAACACCTAGATGGTTATCTCAGATAGTATTATCCGCATACCGTGATGGTAGAATAGCAACAGTGACACCAATTAGTAACTCATCAGATATAGCAGTGCAAGAGCTAGGAGAAACCAATGACTTATTATATCTGGATAAAAATGCACGTCAAGTAAACAAGCTTTCAAAGGAGGAATACATTCAAAGTCCGACAGGAAATGGATTCTGCCTATTTATTAAGCGTGTGGCAATAGATGATGTGGGCTTATTTGATGAAATATTTGGCAGGGGATATGGTGAGGAAACAGATTTCACATCAAGGGCAAGAGAGAAAGGATGGAAAAACATACGTAACACATCAGTATTTGTTTATCATAGACGCCATGCCTCATTCACAACAGAAAAAACAGCAAAACTAAAACAGGCTAATAAGAAGATAATAAGACAAAGACATCCAGATGTATATGATTTATGGGATGAATTTGTTGACTCAGATAAACTAAAAAACTCATTAAATCGTATGAAACAGCATATAAAGCCATACAAGGATTCTGAGAGAATATTATACGTTACACGTATGAATGATACAGAACCATACCTGGATAAGAACTTCTATGAAATGTCTAGGCACTACTACTGTTACATACTAACAATAGATTATGATGAAAATAAACTAGCACTACAGATATATAACCATATAGGTACATTCATCACAGTAAGACAATGGGCAATAGACCAGATAGAAGACTTCAAAACATTCTACTTTAACATCCTAGTAAACCTGAAAATAGACATGTTATATGTAAGACACTTCTACAACTACTACAGGCCAGATCATACAGAGCAATCAGAATTCATGAAACTAGTCACATACATGGAAATAGAAACATTATACGAGGGATTATACTTCAAGGATGAAGAACTGTTAGATGTCATAGAAAACACATTAAATCCGCAGGATTCATTCGAAGACATAGTAGAACAGAAAAAACAATTCATAGATTTCACAGATAAGAAAGTAGCAGTATATACGGCAGTAACCGGAAACTATGATGAATTAATACTGCCAACAGTAATAGAACCGGACTTTGACTACATATGCTATACAGATAACCCTGAACTTAAATCAAACTTCTGGCAGATTAGAATGATGGAAGATCTGGACTTGGATGAAATAAGAAAGGCAAGACACTATAAAATACTTCCACACAAATACCTGGCAGACTATGATTATACAATATGGATAGACTCCAACTTTGATGTTATAGGTGACATAAAACACTACATTAACAAATACAATAAACATGGAAAACTACTAGCAATCCAACACGAGGAACGAAACTGTATATATGATGAAGCAGAGGCATGTAAAAGACTCAAAAAGGATTCACCAGAAATTATAGATTCACAGGTGCAGAAATACAAAGAGGAAGGACTGCCAGCACATAATGGATTAATAGCAAGTGGAATACTCTTCAGGAATCATCATGATAGAGAAGTAATAAATATCATGGAACAATGGTATAACGAAGTAATAAATCATAGCCGTAGAGACCAGATAAGCTTCAACTATGTATGCTGGAAGAATAACTTCCAATATGATAAAAGCGATATATTCTACTTTAAAAATCAATACTTCCAAAGAGTACTGCATCAAACACAATCAAAACTAGAATTAAAATATGCATCAAAGGAGTTAGATCCTATAATTGATGAAATGCAGAGGAAGACATTAATAATCATACCAATATACAATGCATACGAGGAAACAAAGGCATGTATAGAATCAGTGAAGAAATATACACTGTTACCATATGAACTGGTATTAATCAATGACTGCAGTACTGATTCAAGAATAGAGCAATTACTAACAGAGTTATCAAAAGAGGATAATGTATTCTTTGTGAATAACCAGTCAAACCAGGGATTTGTCAGAAACATTAACATAGGATTTAGCATATCAGGTGATAAGGATGTTGTGATGCTAAACAGTGATACAATAGTCACATATAAATGGCTGCAGAAACTGAAATTTGCAGCATACTCTGATTCAAAGATAGCAACAGTGACACCTGTATCTAATAATGCTGGAGCATTCTCTGTACCTGTAATTAATAAGGATAATATCATTGATGAAGAATTAGGAATACAGGGTACAGCTAATATAGTAGAGAAGATTAGTGATAATGTACTTATTGATGTTCCAACAGGTAATGGATTCTGTATGTATATTAAACAGGAAGCATTACGTGATGTAGGACCATTAGACCTATTATATGGTAAAGGTTATGGTGAAGAAAATGATTTCTGTATGAGACTAGTAAATGCTGGATGGAAGAATGTAGTAGATACATCAACATACATTTATCATAATCGTAACGTGTCATTTGGTGAAGAAAAACAGAAATTAATAGATAAACATAAAAACTATGTTAAAAAACGACATCCATCATATAAGAAACGAGTAAATAATTTTGTTAAATCACCTTCATATGCTAATATAAGAAGACAAATAGGCTATACTCTACAGTCAGATTGTAAAGATAAGTATAATAGGAAGAGAATATTATACGTGATACACCAAGGAAAGGGCGGCACATTATATACTAGTGTAGATCTTATGAGGCATATTAATAAGACAATGGATGTTTACCTTCTTACAGCTAGCAGAAAAGACTTTAAACTGTATAAGTACAGTGATTTTGGTAGCGATGAGGGAAATGATGATGAATTTAAGGGTCATCTATTCCAGTTAGCATCATGGAATTATAAGTCAAAATATTCAATTAAAAATCCACGAATTAAGGAGTTTGCAATAATATACTTCAATATCCTAAAAATATTGCATATAGACATAGTTCATATAAGACATCTTATAAGACACTCATTTGACATGCCATACATTGCACGGGCAATGGGTATTCCAGTAATATTATCATTCCATGACTTCTACTATGTATGCCCGGCACATAACTTAATTGATGACAAGAATAATTACTGCGGAGGACACTGTACGCCAATAACCAGTACAGATACCTATGAAGGACAATGTAATATTACAATGGGATTAGATGCTCCATTACTAAAACCGTTCATCACTACTTGGAGAAAATATGTTAGTGACATGTTATCATGTTGCTCAGCTTTTGTAACAACATCCAAGTCAGCATATGATATCTATAATGAATTCTATCCTCAATTAGGTGATGAGGAGTTTGATATTATAGAGCATGGACGTGACTTAAAAACACCTGATAATGTGGATAAGATTATACCACCACTTGATAGTGAGGAACCTATACGAATTGTTATTCCAGGTAATATTAGTGCAAGTAAGGGCGGATTATTTATTAAAGCTATGAAAAAGTTTGATGTAAATAATAAGCTGGAATTACACTTTATAGGTAATGTTAATCCGGATTATCATCTAGAAGAGGTGGGTGTACTTCATGGACCATATAAAAGAAGTGAGTTTTGCAGGTTAGTATATGAGATTAATCCACATTTAATTGGTATATTCTCAATATGGCCTGAAACATACTGTCATACTTTATCTGAATCATGGAGCTGTGGTGTTCCAGTTGTATCGATGGATATTGGTGCATTAGGTGAGAGAATTCATGCTAATGGTGGTGGTTTCCTAATTTCAGGTAATCCGGAGAAAGCATATCATCAGATAATCAGTATTTTTGATGATTATGATAATTACTTGAAGGTTGCCCGTGAAATACAGGAAATACAGTTTAAATCTACAGAACAGATGGCTGATGAGTACTTAGACATTTATAGGCGTCATTTGATTAGAAAATAGTTAAATTATTGTTATCTATTGAATTATTATACTACTGTCAGTTTTCTGTTAATAGAATAAAGTATATTAATAATATTATAGAAATCTATATATAATCTGATTTAGGGAATAATATAAAGACGTTGATATAATGGATGAAGTAAGTATAATGTCCTATGAACATATCATAGGCGGAATTGTAGCAGGAATCATATCATATGCTTTCAGTACAGGAGTATTACCTATAACTAATGAAATGTTAGGTGTACTAATATCTATTGTAATTGTATACTTATTAGGTAAACTGGCTGAAAGTAAATACGGAAGAGAAAAGATATCATTAGGATCATGGATTACTAATGGTATATTACCATTTTATTTCATGTGGTTAGTAGTTTGGATCATGCTTTTAAATTATTTATAAATTAATTATTTATTTTATCTAAATTACTATAACCACCCATAATAAAACTTTTTTTAATAGAATCTATTTAGGGTAATATTTTTATGTGTTCAATTGCTGGTATTAATGGAGTAAATGTTAAAGACAGATTACTATGTATGCTAGATGTTTTATCCCACAGAGGACCTGATGGAAAGGGCGTTTATTCAGGTACCCGGATAGCATATAATAGTCAGGTAGATGATATTAATGACTCGGATTTTATGATTGGACATAATTTATTATCAATTGTAGGTACAAATGAATTACAGCCTATTGTTGCCAGCAATCTGGTATTAGTATCCAATGCTGAATTATATAATTATAAGAATCTGATTGATGAATTTAATTTAACTAATCTAAAAACTAACTCTGATTGTGAGATTATCTTAAAGGTTATTGAACACTTCTATGATGATGATTTAAAGGACGCTGTTTTAAGAGCTATACCCTTCTTTGATGGTGATTATGCTTTTTGTATTACGGATGGCGCGGATTATATTGTTATCCGTGATTGTGTTGGTGTTAAACCAGTATACTATGCATATGATGATAATACATTTGCATTTGCATCTGAACAGAAGGCATTAAAGGAAATTGGCATGACTAGTATTTATAATCTTAAGCCTACCTGTATGATATATAATGATGATATAGTGGAGGTACGCTCACAATGGAAGCATGCGGAGCCATACACAGATTATGATTATGCTAAGGAATCTTTAAAGGAAGCAATAATAGAAGCTGTTCTTAAACGTGTAGATGACCTGGATGATGTGGCATTATTATTTTCTGGCGGTGTAGACAGTACACTGATTGCTACTATACTAAAACAGTATGATGTTGACACTACATTGTATACTATTGGCACTGAAAATAGTCAGGACTTAAAAGTAGCAAGAAAAACAGCATCAAATATAGATTTACCTATAGTAACTAGGATAATTGATAAGGACGTGGTGTTAGATGAATTCTGTCCTACAATAGATACAATTGAAGACAAGAATCTTATGAAAATAGGGGTTGGCATGACAATTAAGCTAACATCACAGCTAGCACATGAAAATAATCATAAAGTCATATTATCAGGACAAGGAGCAGATGAATTATTTGCCGGATACAATAGATACAAGAAAAAATACAGCCAGCAAGACGAACTAATCAAAGAACTAGAACATGACCTTAACAATATCTATGATGTTAACTTAGAAAGAGATGA
Source organism: Candidatus Methanosphaera massiliense (assembly GCF_028890305.1). Taxonomy (NCBI): domain Archaea; kingdom Methanobacteriati; phylum Methanobacteriota; class Methanobacteria; order Methanobacteriales; family Methanobacteriaceae; genus Methanosphaera; species Candidatus Methanosphaera massiliense. The sequence continues at coordinate 1,444,695 of NZ_JARBXM010000001.1, read as the reverse complement.
TAAGGCAACAATGAGTAACTCAGTAGAACTAAGAGTACCATTTCTTGACAAGAAGGTGATAAACACAGCACTGCACATGCCAGTAAAGTACCTCTTAGATTCAGCAGAGGATAACATGCGAAAACATATACTTAGAGATGCAGCATATGAAATCGGTGTACCAGAACAGATAGCATACAGGCCTAAAAAGGCGGCACAATATGGTACAGGAATTGATAAAATAATCAGAAAAAAAATTATTAAAAAAGAACCCTACAAGAGTATAATTAAATAAAATAGAAGCTATATTATATAAATCTATTTAAATTAAAATAAATATAATAAATAACAATAGCGTATATTAATAATAACACTAAAAAAATACAAAGGAGCATTATGTATGGAAATAGAAAAAGAAGCAGAAAATATATTGAAAAAGTTCTCAGATGTATTAGATCAAATACCAGATTTAGAAGAAACACAATACATGGTAGATAATCTAAACAGAACACGAGAAGATGAAAAAGTAGAAAAAAATCCTGAAAAAATCTTACGTAACGCTCACGTTGATAAACAGGGCAGTGTAATAGCCGAGAAGGGGAAATGGACAAAATGAGACTAAAATTATTAATAGAATTACCAGATACTCCTGGGCAATTAGTTAATATTTTACGACCATTATCAGGGTTAGGTGCTAATGTATCCACTATTATACATGAACATGATAATAGAACCGTTGATGGTAAAATACCAGTACACTTCACAATAGAAGGATCACGTGATATACTAAAAAGAGGTCTTGAAGTAATCCGTGCAGAAAATATAGATATAGTGGAGATAGATGGTGTATTACAGAAGGAAACACAGACATTCCTACTATTAGGAAATATTTCAACAAATAACATGATGGATACAGTGCATAAAATTGACCAACTAAAAAACATTAAAATCTCTAGCGTCGATCTTAACATAGGTAATGACCTTAAAGAATCTGTATGTAAAGTAGTTATTGAAACTAGGAATAATAAACGCTTAGAAGCTATTCGTCAAATACAAGAAATTGCAGATGAAGACGATTTAGTATTAATTAAGGAAATCTAGGGGAGTTAATTTGATGAGTTCAAATAAAATGAGATTATGTATTCTTGGTTTTGGAGCTGTTGGACAGGGACTAGCAAAAGTAGTACAGATGAAGCATGATGAATTAATTGAAAGATATAATCTAGATTTAGTGATTACTGCTATATCTGACAGATCAGGAGCTGCAATAAATCCTGATGGATTAGATCCACAACTAGCTTTAGATACTAAAGAAGAAACTGGAAAAATAAAAGATTACCCTGATTATGGTGTAAGTGATATTGATGGTATTGCAGTATTAGACAAAGCAGAATATGATTGTCTGGTAGAAGTAACTCCTACAAATATTGAAGATGGAGAACCAACTCAGTCACATATACTTAAAGCTATGAATGATAAGAAGGATGTTGTAACATCAAACAAAGGTCCATTAGCATTAAATTTCAAAACATTAATTGACACAGCACGTGAAAATAATATCAAATTCAGATTTGAAGCATCTGTTGGTGGAACAATGCCTGTTATTAACCTAGCAAGAGAATCATTAGCAGGTAACAAAATTCATTCAGTACAAGGTATATTAAATGGTACAACTAATTACATACTATCACGTATGGCAAATGAAGGAACAGAATATGAGCCAACACTTAAAGAGGCACAGGAGCTAGGTATTGCAGAGACAAATCCATACCAGGATGTAGAAGGATTAGATGCTGCATGTAAAATTGTTATCATAGCAAACTCTTTAATGGGATGGGATGTAACACTAGATGATGTATCACTACATGGAATTTCAGATATTTCATCAAATGCAGTTAAACTTGCTCTTAAAGATGGATATTTAATTAAATTAGTAGCAGAAGCAAATGATGGTAAATTAACTGTTGCTCCAATGTTAGTAAAAGAAGGTTCACCATTTGCAGTAAACGGTACATTAAATGTAATAACACTTAAAACTGATTTATCAGAGGATGTTACAGTTGTAGGTGTTGGTGCTGGTAGTATTGAAACTGCTTCAGCATTACTAAGTGATATAATTAGTATAGGAAAATATAATACAAATTAAATGTATTATATTCTGCTTCTACATTTTTTTATTATATCATATACTAAAAACTAATTTTCACTACTTTTTCTCGGGAATTTAAAAGAATTTAAAATAAATCTCTCGTAATAAATACAGATACAATAAAAGATTTAAAAGGAATTGATTAACTTATGCAAGATAATAGAAAATATATAGCACCTCCATGGATAAAATATCCGACAACCCCTCAAAATTCTAGTTTCTGGAAGACAGGCACAGGTGCAGAGTACCTTGTTAAATATAATAAACAAGTGGAAAACAGGACAGAATATGAAAAGTTATTCCCAGTAGCTCCAACATTCGCATCTGAGATAAGTCCGTCAGAATCATTAAATGATGATACAGTTAAGTATCTTACAAGTAAATCCAAGCCATTATTCATTAAGTTATGGAGTGAAGATGGTAGGCCCAAATATGATCTGGATGTTAATACTGCTGGTGAAAATATTTTCATGTATGATACAATATATAAGGATACTTCCTACCATATTCATATAGGCACTGGTACCTATTCCTCTGTTAAGGAGATTATTGAATTATCAGAAGAGGATTTCCGTGATAAACCATCAGTTGTATGGGATGAATTAAAGTATACAGTTTATCTTAATGCATTATATTATAAGATTATAGCAGATATTAATTTTACTAAGGAATTAATAAAAACTGGTGACCATCCTATCTTATTTAAGAGTGATAACCTGGAATTTGGTATTATCGAAGATGATGGTAAATACAGGGGTCATAATTATTTTGGTCTTGCAATGATGGAAATTAGGGATGTTGTCAAGGACGTGTTTAAAAATTATGACATGATTGACTGGGATATCTCTGGACAGCCATATAGTAAGGAAAGATGCATGTGTAACCATGTACACAACACAAAAATTTAAGGTTAACCTAAAAATTATGAAAAGAATTAAAAATATCTAATTAAATATAATAAAATAAGAAAATATAAAAATTAAGTGATTCTATGAAATACGTAATAGTAATAGCTGACGGAATGGCAGACGAACCAATAAAAGAAATCAACGGAGAAACACCCGTAGTACATGCAAACACACCAAACATGGACTTCATAGCAAAAAATGGATATACAGGATTAACAAAAAATGTACCAGATGGAAAAACACCAGGATCCGATGTGGCAAACACGTCAATAATGGGATTTGACCCATCAATGCTAAAAGGAAGAGGACCACTCGAAGCACCAAGTGTAGGAGTTGAACTAAATGATAATGACGTAGCATTCAGACTAAACTTCATCAACATTAAAGATGGAGCAATAAATGACTTCACAGCAGATCACATAACAACAGAAGAGGCAGATGAACTAATAAAAACATTAAATGAAAAATTCGGAGACATAGGAAAATTCTACACAGGAGTAAGCTACAGAAACCTCTTCGTAATCAATGACATAGAAATGGAAGATTTAACATCAACACCACCACATGATGTTGTAGGACAACAAACATCTGACAACAACCTAAAACCAGATAACGAGAAATCAAGAATAATCAACAAACTAATGGAAGATTCAATAGAAGTACTGGAAAACCATCCTGTAAACAAGAAAAGAATAGAAGAAGGAAAATTACCTGCTAATATGATATGGTTATGGGGACAAGGATCCAAACCAGTTATAGGCAACTTCCAAGAAAAATACGGATTAAAAGGAGCAACAATAACAGGAGTAGACCTACTAAAAGGTATAAGTACATACATAGGATTAGATGTAATAGAAGTACCTGGAGCAACAGCATACTTTGATACAAACTACCAGAACAAGGTTGATTATGCACTAGAATCTCTTAAAACACATGATGTACAATTCATACACATTGAAGCACCTGATGAAGCAGGTCATGAGGGTAACTTACCTGAAAAAATAAGAGCAATAGAAAACATTGACAGTATAATTCTTGAAAAACTATTAAAAGAATTACCAAATATAGATGAAGAATACACAATAGCAGTATTACCTGATCATCCAACACCAATTAATGTAAAAACACATACTATGACTCCAGTACCATTTGCAATCTACAGTACCAGCATAAAAGAACCAGATGCAACAGAAGTATTCTCTGAAGACATGTCAAAAGGAAAATATGGTACAATCGTTGGACACACACTACTAAGTGAAATGATTAAAATTAGTAAAGAATAAAAAAAGTTATTAATTCAACTATTATTTTTTTTTTACACTACTTCTTTTTTTTTATATAACTGTTTATATGAAAACTCTAATTAATTGATATAACCCTTATTCTGTTACTAATAAATCCAATAAAAAATCAAACCACATATCTGATTCTATAAATTCTTTTAATTGTAATCTAATTGTATGATATACTTCATAACCCTGTGGTGTTATCTCATATTCCTTAACCTTTTTATTATTATGCATACCCTCAGAACTAATAATTAAGCCATCCTCTTCCATACGTTTTAATACAGGATACATTTTACTAGCTCTTATAGGTGTCATCAAATTATGATCAATTTGAGGCTTAAAGAACTGATTAATTTTCTTTATCAATATATATCCATGTAATTTCTCTTTAGATAAAAACCACATAATCAATACACGTAAACCAGCATTACTAAGATTTTTCAAAATAATCTTATTATTTTCATTTATTAAAAGTTGAGTTTCATCATTTTCTATATTATTATCTGTAATATTAATGCCTCCACCAAGGGATTTTAAGCATGATTATATATTACTTGTATTTTTTATTTATTTTTTTTGATATAATCTGAAATAACAATTAGAGACATTACCAAAATCACCTAACTTTTATACAATAATATATCAATTCATAACGGATTCAGCTAATTTAAAAAAAAGTTAATAATATCACGTGAAAACTCTAACTTAAAGTTATTAATATTGATTTTACCAAATCTTTTTTAAAATATGATATAATTCAATAAGTATAATAAACGATGAAATAAAAGTACGACATACTATATTTATCTTGAAAATCTTCATTTAATTAATATTTTTCCCCTATTCTCTAAAAAATAATAATTAATCAATAGTATTATCTGTTAGGAGGTATACTATTAGAATATTTTTCTATTAGTTATTTTTAAGTAGTTGTTTACCATTTGGTTATTATTTCATTAATTGCTGTATGATTTATCGTTATATAAGAGGTATTACTAATAAAATTAAATATATTTAATATTTTTAATTGATATTACGTATTTAATCCATACTAATTATTATAAATGGTTTTGTAATGCTATATTTTCAAATAAATTATAATAATTAATAATGATAATTTTATATACTTTTGAGTAGTGATATAGTATTAGGTTTATTCAATTTAAACCAATGATTTTTATTATAAATCAGCAGGAGGGAAAAGAAATGAAAATTAACAAATTATTACTATTTATTATCCTGTTAATCTTATTAAGTTCTACGGCATTTGCATCAAATCAGATATATTCCGTATCTAATCAATCAAGTTATAATCATCATGTAAGCGATAATTCAATTTATTCTAATCAAATAATACATAATCATACCAATAATTTAGAGTACAATAAAGATAATAGTGCAATTAATTCTAATAAGAGTATTACTTCAAAAAAGAATACTAAACTCAATCATGATTCAATAAATACAAGCATAATTAATTCTTCTAAAAATAATTATATAAATAACAAAATTATCTCTATTAATTCAAATAATTCTACTAATTCATCAACTAAAATAATTAAAACTTCTACAAATAGTTTAGATGAAGTGTATGTTAGTAAAACTGGACAAGATTCTAACACAGGTAATAGTAGTTCTCCTAAAGCTACAATAAGAGAAGCATTAAGAATAGTTAATGATGGAGGTACAATATATCTTGATAATGGTACATACACAGAGTATAACATTACCATTTCAAAAAATATTAATATCCATGGAAACAGTTCTAATAATGTAATAATTAATGGAAAACAAAATCACATATTTACCATTGGAAATGGAAGTAAGGTTACCTTTCATGCTCTTACTATAACAAATGGTGTTGCTAATAATTCATCACTCAACTATGATATTGGTGGAGCAATACTAAATGAGGGTAATTTAATGTTAGATTCTGTTAAAATAACATCTTCACATGCATCTTATGGTGGAGGAATATTTAATAATGGAATTCTAATAGCAAAAAAATCAACATTTAAAGGAAATACCGCATCAAGTAAGGGTGGTGCAATATATAATAATGGAACATTAAATATGACTAGATGTACTTATGATAAAAATATAATATCAGAGGGTAATACTATATATTATGGAGGTAGTGCAATATATTCTCGAGGTATTATTTATTTATCTGATAACAATTTTACAAACAATAACCATTCTCCTATTTTTATTAAATCTATACATTATGTTGAACTCAATACTATAACATCTTGTATTTTTACAAATATTAATAGGACAACAAGTTGTATATTTTGTTCCTACACTAAATTATTCCTATCAAATTCAATATTTAAAAACAATCACGCATCAGAATATTCTGAAATAATTTATTCGGAATCTTCTACAATAAATATGGAAAATAATACATTTATGAATAATTCAGGAGATAATAACCACTTAATAACTAGTTTTTTCAGCGACGTAGCAATTAATAATTTGACATGCGAAAATAATTCATGTAATAACCCAAATGGAGTCTTCTATATTATTAAATCCAATATTCAATTAAACAATAGTATTATCAAAAACAATATAAATAAAAATAATAGTATAATTAACTTCAAATCTGGAAATCTATCCATTTTAAATTCAAATATAACCAATAATTCTGCTAAAGAAAATATAATTTATTCTAATAATTCTATTATAAATATTAACGAGTCTAATATCAATAATAATACAGTAAACAAATACGGATCTATTTACACAACTAATTCTTCTATAAATATTGATGATTCACGTTTATGTAATAACCATGCTACTATGGGTGGTGCCATTTATTCAATAGATTCAGATATTGAGATTAATAACACAATATTTTCCAGTAATCATGCTAAATGTGGTGGAGCAATATTTCACATGGGTAACACACTTCTTAATATTAACAATTCCTCTTTTTATAATAACACAGCTACAGTATACGAAGGTGGAGCTATATATGGAATGTATCCCTACTTATACATTGAATCATCTAATTTCACAAATAACTATGCTAACACAACAGGCGGAGCAATTTCATTAGAATCAAGTGATCTTTCATCAATAGAAAAATCAATATTTTTAAATAATACAGCTAATAAAATCGGAACAGCAGTTAACATAAAAAGAGGCAACTTCGATTTAACAAACAACGTCATAATATCAAATACTAATAAAAACTTGGCTTTGTAGAAAACATATAATTTTATAATAAAAATCTTTATGAAAACATTATCAGATCTTTTAAAATTAAATTATAATAGAAAATAGATAATTAAATAAAAAAATTACACTTGAAATTAATCTAAATTATAAAATCAAAGAATAATAATAAGTTTAAAAGTAATACAATAAGAATAAGTATTTATTTAAAGAGTAGAATAGATATAAATATGCTAAACGAAAATATCTATTCTACAAATAAGTATTTGAATTCTAAACAACTTAAACTTTTCGATTTTGGAATTCAAAGACAAAATAATAATTATTTATCAGAAATATCCAAAAATGAAAAAATAAATTTAACACACAATATGATGTTAGATTTCGTATTAACAGCATATAATTATGCTAAATTAACTTTTAACAAATATTCATCACACTATTCAAAGAAAAAATACACACAACCACAATTATTTGCAATAATAGCTTATAAAATATACAATAAATACGATTACAGAACAACAATTGATAATCTAAACGTATCAACTAAATTACAGAAAGCTTTAAGACTAAAAACGATACCACATCACACAACAATTCAGAAATTCTTCAAAAGAATAGAAACAAAACAAATAAACAATATTAACAGACTATTATTACAATATTTCCCTGTGAAAGAGTGTTATTTCAGTTTAGATGGAACAGGATACACTAATTCCTATTCAGACATCTATTACAACAATAGAACAAATAAAACAAGACGACAATACATAAAAAACCATATCACAATCGATTCAAAATATATGTTAATAAGACATTACAATGCTTTAAAAGGACCAAAATTCGATACAGTATTTGCAATAAGTGCAATTAGAGCAATAAAGAAGTACAAACCACGGTATATATTAGCAGATAGAGCATATGACTCAGAAATAATTAAAAAAACAATAGTAGAAGAAACAACAGCATTACCACAAATACCTGTGAAAACTAGACAAAAATCAGGAAAATATAGGAGTAAATGTAGAACTATCTTCTTAAAACCAGTATATAACTTCAGAAATCAAGTAGAATGTGTGAATAGTATTCAAAAAAGAAGATTTAATGGAATAAACAATAGTAGATCTACGAAATTACAAATAAAAGAAACAAAATTAAAAAATGTGTTTTATAATATTTATAGATCTATTCAAATTTTGCAAAAATAGGATTTCTACAAAGCCAAAAACTTAATATCATTTGATGACAGCAGTATATATAACATCAATGATAATTGGTGGGGTGTCAATAACCCAGACTTTAAAATAGTGACTAATAATATTGTTCCTGAAACATGGTACGTCATGCAAGTAACAAATACAATAACAAATAATACACGAAAAATAAAAATAACACTAAACACATTAAACACGGGAAAAGTAATAAAATACACACTACCAACACGCCAATTAATAATACAATTATCTGGGACTACTAAAACATATAATATCCAAGATAACCTTGAATACATTACAACAAACTTAGAAGATGAAATAACTACTAAAATAGACAACCAAATAGTTCCATCAAATACAAAATTAGAACCAGATTTCAAATCTAATAATATAACAGTAAAACCAGGTAGTACAATAATATTAACAGCACATATTAATAAAGACATAACCGGAAAAACATGCATAAAAATAAATGATGTAACACTAAAAGATGAAAATAATCTCCCTTTATACATCAGACCAGATAATGGATTAATACAACATAAATTCACAGTACCATTCACATGGACAGGAATTTACAAAGTAACCTTTGTATATGGTGGAAACAGCAAATATCAGGAAAAAAGAATAAATATAAACATGACAATAGCATCAAAAAACCAAACAATAGAAAAAACAATAATTTCAACTAAAAAAAATCCAATAATAGAATCAAATGATCAAATAGCAATACCTGGAAAAACAATCATATTAAAAGCAAAAATAAACAACGATATAACTGGAAATATTACAATTAAAATAGATGGAACAACAATATCTTCAGTAATAATTAATAAAGGAACAATTCAGTATAACTATAAAGTTCCAACAACATGGAATAATTCCTATTATACTATAAAAAAAGTTCAATACACTTATAAGGGTAATTCAAATTATAATGCAAAAACAATCAATACTAACCTATATATACAACAAAACAACAACACATTCGACTTAAGGAAATATCATCTTGTAACTGATGTTAGAGATCAGGGAGCTAGTGGTAGTTGCTGGGCTTTTGGAACATACGGCGCACTAGAATCAAACATATTAAAATCATTAAATAAGACCATAGATTTATCTGAAAACAATATCAAAAATATTATAAGTAAAAATTCATACGATGGAATAAATAGGGAGCCTAACACTGGACGATCAGCATTAAGCAGTATTAGTTATCTCATAAGTTGGTTAGGACCAATAAAGGAAAACAGAGACCCCTACGATGAATACAGTATATTTTCACCAACATTAGACCCTGACTTACATATTCAAAATGTAATATTTGTACCAGACAGAAAAAATTGCACAGACAATAACCTAATTAAAGAAATGATTCTAAAATACGGTGCAGTAGAAACAGTAATCTATGCACAATTCGATGGAGATAACTGGTATTGTAATAATCCCTCATTAGGTACTACACACTCTGTAGCTATCATAGGATGGGATGATAATTATAGTAAAAATAACTTTGAATACAATGGTACTAGACCAGAGGGTAATGGAGCGTTCATAATAAAAAATAGTTGGGGTAAAAATTTCGACAAAAAAGGATATGTTTATATTTCATATTATGATAAAACACTTGCAGGAATAAACATACAAAACAATAGGAATAATTATGTATTTGTATTAAATGATACAGTTAATTATTCAAATATATACCAAAATACCAAGTTATCAGGTGATGCTATAGATTTAAATTATTCTAGTACTGTCTGGGTTAAAAATAATTATGAATCATTAAATAATGAAAGTATAAAAGCAGTGGGAACCTTTTTCCTCAATCCTTCAAATTGTACAATTTACATCTACAAAAATAATAAGCTTCAATACATACAAAATAACACGATAAAATCAATAGGCTATAAAACAATAGAATTAGATTCAACCATACCATTAGAAAAGAATGATAATATTACCACAGTCGTAAAAATACAAAATATTGATAATTTTCCTACATACATAGTAGTTCAGGATTTAATTGAATCAATAAACAAATCATATACTAATAATTCATATATAAGTACTAATGGTAATAATTGGATTCCGTTATCTCAATATAAATATATTGCATGTTTAAACACATATACCATAAAAACAAATCAGAATATCAAAGTTAATACAAGTTTAAATAACACAACATTAGAAGTAACAACAAAAATAATCTCAAATAACATAACAAATGCAACAATAAACTTCTATATAAATAATAAGCTAGTTAAAAAAATCACTAATATAAAAATAAATACAATAACGACTAATTTAAACTTAAGTTCAATAGATTCTAGAAATTTAACATTATGCGTTCAAGTAATAAACAAGAATGAAATAATAAATCAAACATTAACAATATATAAGCCAGGTAATTATACAAAAACACAAATACTTACTGCAGCAAATAATTTTAGAAATTTTGTTTCAAATAATAATAGATTACCTAACTATGTAACAGTAAAAGAAGATAAATTATCAGTAAATGATTTCCTATACTTAACATGTAAAACTTTATATAACAGCTCAATAATCACTTTAAATAATAATTATTTCCATACAAAAACTACAACCACGACAAACTGTTACTATGAACAAATTAACAAGGAGGATTACCTTAAAATTGCTAAAAATATAATAGAAAGTTATGAAATATATGGTACAAATCCTGATAAAATTACATATGATACTTATAATCTAAGCTTTGAGGATGCAGCCTACTTGTTTTCAGGAATTAGTCAATTTGAAAAAACTAATAGTAGACTTCCAAACTATGCAACTGTACGTGACTATCAAGTATGTTATAATCGACAATCAATAAACATTACTACAGCATCAAGAACATGTTATGTAAATGAAACAATAACACTAATTGCAAACTTCACATACCTAAATAATCATAAAGTAAATGGATTAAATGCAACATTTATCATAGATGGTGTGACAATAAGTACAGCACCTATAATTAATGGAGTAGCAAAAATAACATACACTCCAAAAACAGTGAAAACATCAAATCTATTGATAAAAACTTTTAGAACAACAGAATATAACTCTGCTAATACAACCGCTACTTTAAACATGATAAAAAAAGCAACAAAAATAATTTCAAATTCTTGGATAATAACAAACAATACAATAGTTAACATAACAAGTACAGTTAAGGATGCAAATAACCATACAATAACACAGGGTACATTAAATTATACAATGAACAATCAAAAAATAGGATTATCAAAAATAATAAATGGTACATCAAAATTATCATTCAAAGTAAATACGACTGGAATAAATAAAATAACTATAACATATAATGAAAATGATTTATGCAAGGGATCTAATTTAACTGTGTACTTAAGAATAACAGAAAACATGAAGAAATACACGTACAGCCAAGTTCTTGAAAGTGCTCATTGGACAAAAATAAATATTAAAAATAATAAACTACCAAATAATATAAACATAACAAATGAAAATATAACAACAACAGACTATCTATTCTTACTATGTAATCTAGTAACAAATAATAACACATATTACAATGGTAAATTCAATAATACAACAACATACACAACAACATCCTGCACACAAACCACAATAAATAAAACAGAATATAAATCACTGGCAAATATCCTATTAAACAGTTATAAAACAATAGGAAAAACTCCAACAATAATAAAAAGTAATTTTGGATATTTAAGTTACAATGATACTATATACTTATATACACAAATAGTCGATTATTTATACCAAAATAAAAAACTGCCTGAAACAATAAAAATAACAAGTCTAACAAAAACATCATGCGAAACACCAATTGACTATAATATTACAATACCCTGCTATACAAACATAACGTTGCCAAATGTGATAAAAACAAATAATACTCAATATGATAAATATATAATAAAAACAGGAACTAATGGAATAATCAAAATACCTAACACGAGAATAATAAACATTACCTTTACAGAAACAAACAAAACATACACCCTAAGTAATAAAAATATAACTAACTCTATTCATAATCTAGGAAAAACTGCATGTTTCATAACAAAAGATGGAAAAATGAATTGTAGCATAACCTATCCATCAATAAAAGAAGGATTACTAATATACACACAAAACGATAACATAATAATCAAATATCATAATAACTTAATAAACAACATAAACCAATTTAGCATCATATCTAGCGCAATAAGTAAAACATATGATAACAATAGTTTACCAAGAATTAATAATTCATTATATGCAGAACAAATGATTATAAATGTAAATAATAAAAATAGGACAAAAATACTATTTACAGAAGGAATTAACTACGATGACACAGGACTAAAATATCAAATATATAAACAAACAAAACAAACAGCAAACTTCGAAACAATAACATATACAAAACTAATGGCTAATTATCCAAGGATTAATTACACAACTACAAAGGAAAGAGTGAATTATTCCTCTAACAAATTACTTAAAAATAATCTTACAGAATATATTTTAACACAGTTCCAATGTAACAGACTACAAATATCTAAACAAGAAAAAATTAAATACCAGAATTCAATATACAATAAAACAATAGACACAATACAAACATATACAGCTACAAAAATAAAAATAAACAACACAATCATAGATGAATGGATAAATAAAAATTCAACATACAAAAACAATGCAATATACCAAACATTCTATAAAGGACTAGAATTCCTATACCTAGCAGATACATTTGCAAATACTATAGAAAAAATAACAAACACCAATACATCATGGTACAGAAACACAACAACAATAATATTAACATACACAAACACTAATAAACTAGACTTAGAAGTACTGGACTCCTCACTAGCAATAACAATACAAACAACAAACAACACGAATAAACAATCCTTTGAAAACATAATCAAAATAGTAATTCCATTAATATACCAACAAACCATGAATTACACGGAAATAAACCTAACAGACATATTAGAAAACTCAAACATGTCACAAGTATTATATAATTTCACGGAAAGCTCACCAATCAATAACACACCAGCACCCACAGTAAATGGAACAGAAATCATAGACAGCATTAGTGATTATAGTAAGAGTGATTTATATAAACAATGGAATAAAGATGAAAATGAAACCATACTAGGATTTAAATTAGATTCAAAATGGGCACAGTACGAGCAAATGATAGGTAATGTGCTAATCACAGCAGGATTTATATTAATGCCAGCAATAGGACCCTATTCTTTTCCATTAATTGCAACAGGACTATTCTTAGATGCTGATGGAAAAGGATGTTTTGCACAAGAATACAATATGAGTAGATATGGAAGAGTGCTGATAGATACACTTAATGATTATAGTTTTGGTGAATTAGGCGTATTTGGTAACGTAGTATTCCATGGGGCTATAACCTATGTCGGTGAATCATTTCTTCAAGCAACAACAGGGAAAACAGATGAAGAATTAGGAATAGATATATTCTTAAATTCTCTTCCTAGCAAATCAACAATGTTGGATAAAAACATGGTAAAAAGTATTAAAACTGTGATAAAAACAGATGAATCAAAAAGAACAATAATAAAAATTCTTGAAGGAGATTATAAAATTAATAAAGAAAATACTATAATATCCCTGATAACATCTTACGTAGTTGCTAATGAAAAGTTAGGATCTAAAATGTTAAAAGACTCATTAAAAATTCTGATTAATCATATCAGTCCTTCTGAGAATAGGAGCGAAACATTAACTTAAATGGAGGTTTTAATGATGGATATCGTGTATCGTATTTTTATCTTATGGTTTATTATACTTATTGGATATATTGTATTTGTAAAAATCATAAGTAAACTTAAAGTTATGGATAAATTTAGATCATATATGTACTCTCACCATGATATTAAACTTATAACAAACCCTAGTGTTAATTTTATCATTCATATGGGTATTTATTTCACAATATGTGTTATTCCATTATTATTTATAGCATGGCTATTTGTTGGTCTAATGACTTTCGGATTATCTATATTATATCTTGGTTTAGGTATTTATTTCAGACCTCATATTTTTAGTGAAGAATCTGTTTATGACGAGCCAGTAGATTTTGGTGTAGCAGGTATTCCCCGGACTCATAGTGGAATCAGTACTGATGAGGAGGATTTAGTATGTATCGGATATTATGAACTAGTTTATGAACCTCTAGCAACTTTGGGTATATGTTCATTGTTTATGGCTATCCAGTCAATTAATTTTATGACTCATTTTCCATATAATATATGGTTGTTTATATTGCTTTTATTTGAGTTTTTCAATGTTACATTGTTAATTTTTCCTGAAAAAGTTAATGAACACTTTGAATATGATATTAGATCCCAGAAAGGTTATTCAGTTTATGGACCTCTCAGTATCTTTTGGCAATTAATGCCAATGATTATATGGATGTTTAGTCCAAAATAATATATTTTCTCTACAAAATCATATTATTAATATACTTAAGAAAAAATAGTATTTTAAAAATAATATAATTCCTCTATAACGGAGTTATATAAAAAAAGTGTGATTTTCAAAGAGTCTTTTTTTTATTTTTTTTTTACAGGATTATTATTTTTTTTATTATATTATTTTTAGAAAATTATTATTTTAGAGTTAATTTCAGGGTATTTTAAAAATCATTTGGTGTTCAGATATTAGTTCCATTATTATAGTATTTTACCAAATGTTTATACCTAAATATTCATTAACCCATTTTGTGTAAAATGATGTTAAATGAACTATTTTATAGAATTCATCTTCAAATATTTCTATTAATTTGTTTAAATTTTCATACATTGATTTATATATTTTAGATTTAATTTTACGCCATACATCTTCAATTGGATTTAAATCAGGGCAATATGGTTTTAAAAAGATTAAATTTATGTTCAATATTTCACAGGCTTTTTCAACAATTTTAGCATGATGTATTCTTGCGTTATCTAAAATAATATTTATTCTTTTTTCTTTTGAGTTTATTTCCATTATTTTTGGATTTGATAGGTTATTCAGTAATCTTAATCTTTTTTCATACCCTATTTTTCTTGAATTGTTGTTGTCTTCTTTCCTGCAAATCTTTTGAATTTTTTCTATGGAAATTTGTTTGGAATTGTCATTATATAGTTCATCATTGATTTTATTTATCAAATCCATTTCATTTAGTGATTTAGAGGATAGATATTTTTTTATTTTTTCATCAGATAAGTTTTCATTGTTTATTGCATCTTTGATTAATTGTTTACCTAATCTATTAGTCATGTTTTCAATACGGTAATGGCATAAGGTAATTACAAAGTGAAATGCATTGTTTTTTGTATTTACCTCCATATATGAGTTGCAATTGATTCCTTGAAATCCAGTTACATTTATTCCAAATTTTACTGGATGTTTTGTTTGTATATTTTTTTCTCCAGGAGCATATAATATTCTTGTAACATTTGGAACATTTTGACAAGATGTTTCATCTAAAAAAGCAAAATATTCTGTTTGTATGTCTGTTGTCTTTAGTTTTTTTTAAGATCTTCTTCAGGATTCTTAGGACGTGTGTTGTATTTAATGAATGGTTTTCCATAGTTTAAATTTAATTTTTGTCTTGTAATAACCCATACTTGCTTCTCACTATATGTTATACCATATTTTTCTTTAATTAAGTTTCGTACATCTTTTAAATTATATTTCTCTTCATTTCCAGTTATGATTTCATTCAATTCTTTTAATTGTTGATCAGTTAAATATGATTTTCTTCCACAATTGGAATAATTTGAAAATAAACCATCAACGCCATTTTCATTATATTGTTTGACCCAACGTTCGCCTGTTTTTCTTGAAATATTAATGTTTTTTGAGGCTTTAGCAATACTTTCACCATTTGCAACCATGTTAATTAACAAAAGACGCCTATAAACATTGTAATATTCCTTGTACTCTTTCAGCATGTCTGAAATTTCTGAAAGTTCTAAATGTTTTTCAATTTTATTATTAAATTTTTCCATGAATATATCTTTATAATTCATTAGGTATAAACTTTTAGTAAAAAACTATAATTATTTTTTTTAGATTATCTTTATTTATTCATGTTGTTTAGATTTATATTAGTATAATGTTTCTATTTTTTATGAATACTTTTTTCTAAAATAGTAAATATAAGTTGAGAGAAATATTTAATTAATATTAAATAATTAATTTTTACAAAGATTTATATTAAATATTGAACATAGTTTTAGTATAATTATTATTGTATTGTTTATTAAAATAATAATTATATTGATAATATTATAACATTTAGGGAAGAGTTGATAATTTTGTCAAAGTATATAGTAGTAACTGGTGGTGTAGTTAGTTCTATTGGAAAAGGAATTACATCTGCATCTATTGGTAGAATTTTAAGGTCTTATGGAGTTAATGTAACAGCAATTAAAATCGACCCATACCTCAACTGGGATTCTGGTACTTTAAATCCTTATCAGCATGGTGAAGTATATGTAACTGATGATGGTATGGAGTGTGATCTTGATCTTGGTCATTATGAAAGATTTCTTGATGTGAAACTATCTGGAAAGGCTAATATTACAACTGGTAAAGTTTATTCATCTGTTATTGAGAAGGAACGAAAAGGTGAATATCTTGGGTCCTGTGTTCAGATAATTCCTCATATTACTGATGAGATTAAATTGATGATCAGGAATGTTGCCAAAAAAACTAAGGCTGAGGTTGTCATGGTTGAAGTTGGTGGAACTGTTGGTGATATTGAGAGTCAGCCTTTCATTGAAGCTGTGAGACAGCTTAAGAATGAGGAGGGTCATGATAATTGTATGTTCGTACACGTAACATATGTACCATACTTGAAGGCTGCAAAGGAATTTAAGACAAAACCAACACAGCATAGTACTAAGGAGCTTAGAGGTCTGGGAATAAATCCTGATATGATTGTATGTAGGTCAGAGTTAGCATTAGACCAGAATATTAAAGAAAAAATTGCACATTTCTGTGATGTGCCAATAGAAGCAGTGATAAACACTCCTGATGCTCATTCAATCTATGAAGTACCATTAATAATGTACTCTGCTAATGTGGGTAGTTATGTGTTAAACAGATTGAATATTGATGCACCGGCAGAAAAAGCGGATCTCTATGAGTGGAGTCAGATTGTAGAGGACTTGAAAATTGAAACTCCGAAAGTTAAAATTGGAGTTGTAGGTAAATATATTGAATTAGAGGATGCATATATTAGTATACGTGAGTCATTAAAACATGCAGGTGCATCTAATAAAGTTAAAGTTGATATTGACTGGATAAAAGCTGATAATGACTTTAACCTTGATATTCTTGATGAATATGATGGATTACTTATACCTGGTGGTTTTGGTGAAAGAGGTATTAATGGTAAGATTGAAACGGTTAAGTATGCTATTAGGAATAATGTTCCGATATTTGGTATCTGTCTAGGTTTACATGCTATGACAATAGCTCTTGCACAGCTTAATGGTTATCCTGATGCTAACAGTACAGAGTTTGATGAAAATTCCACATGTCCTGTTATTGATATGATGGAAGAACAGAAGAAGATTAAGAATATGGGTGGTACTATGAGACTTGGTGCATATCCATGTACTATTAAAGAGGGAACTCTTGCATATGATGCATATAAGGATACTAATATATCAGAAAGACATAGGCATAGGTATGAAGTAAATAATGAATACAGGGATTTACTTGAGAAATCTGGTGCTGTAATATCAGGTACTTCTCCTGATAACTTCTTAGTGGAAATGATAGAGTTGAAGGATCATCCATGGTTCCTCGGATGTCAATTCCATCCAGAATTTAAATCCAGACCTAATAAACCACATCCATTATTCAAGTCATTCATTAAAGCTGCTAAGGATAAAAAACAGAATAAAATATAATTTATCTCTTCCCTTTTTTTTAATATTTTTTTTTAGAAGTAAGTTATGGATATATTAAATTTAATAAAATTTTTTGGAATAACAATTTTAGTAATCTGTTGTATAATTGCAACATATACCGATGTTAAATATGGTTTAATACCTAATAAGTTGACAGTATCTGCAATCATTGTGGGATTAGTGCTGGTTACTTGTTATTATCTATTGACTGGTAGTTTTAACTTATTTTATTACTTGTCTGTAGTATTAGTTTTCATATTTTCTTATATCCTGTGGATTTTAGGTGTGTGGGCTGGTGGTGATGTCAAGTTATTCACTGCAATATCTACACTTTTAACACCTGATTTTATGGATATTATTCCAGGGTGTTTCTTGTTTAATATTAGGTTACCTTTGGTTTCTAGTGGCTTTAGTATACCTACGTTATGGGTTATTGTTAATAGTATATTTTCAGTAGTGCCACTATTAACCTGTGTAATTAACTATACTATTATTAATAAAAAGCCTTATTTAATTAAAAAGTTAACTGATACTATTAAAATAAGTGAGTGTTTAAAGAGTTTAAATCTATTAATCATTGGGTATTGGATTTTTTCATTATTAAATATAGATAATCCTATAATAAAAATAGTGTTTATGCTATTATTCACATTATTAGTTGAAAAGATAATAGGTGATAACAGAAATTTCATCATCTTAACATCCATACCTGTAATTTCACAGCAGGTGTATACTGGCCAGTTAATATCTTATATAATAGAATTTATTATCCTGGAATTTATTTTAATCTTTAAAAATCTGATAAGTACTGGTATAGTTAGTGAAGTATTCACTGATTACTATGATGTAAATGAATTAGAGGAGGGAATGATTTTATCAAATCCCTTATATTCTAGTAATGGTAAATATTATTTTTCTAGTTACTCATTGAGAAATAATTTAGGAAACTTGTTTAATAAATCTGAAGGTAATAGGATAATTTCTAATAATGCTGCTGGATTAAATAATGAGGATATAGTGCTGTTAACTACTCTTAGTAATAGTAATATGATTGATAAGATTCCTATTAAGAGAGCTTTACCTTTTGCTCCATTTATATTATCAGGATTGATTCTGACATTAGTGTTTGGAAATACAGGTATTCTTATAATAAAATTGATGGAGTTGATCTAATTGGATAGAAGAGGTCAGGTTGCCATGGAGTATATGTTAATATTCTTTATTGTGCTTATTATTCTTTCAACAATATCAGTTCCTCTTGTTAGTGATGAAATTAATAATGTCAATGATGTGGCTAGCAGTGTTAAGGCTAAGAATATGCTGGTTAATATAGCTGGTACTGTTAACATGGTTTATTCATCGGATTATGGTAGTGTACGTACTATTAGTGTGGATTGTCCTATAAAATCCAGAGTTTATTATAAATCTATTAGTAATAAGCATTATATTTACACGTATGTGTTACTGTCAGATAATTCTACAAAAGAGGTGAGGGTTCAGGTTCCTTGTAAGGTTAGTTTTAATAATAATCCTGGTTATTATTATTCTTATCTTAATAAGCGCTGGTATTATAATACGGAGGTTAAATGGATTAATTCATCTAAGGGGTATGATAGTGTTAATGTGTATTTTAAATAGAAAAAGGTTAGGTGAGGAGTTAGATGAGGGGGAATATAGTTTGTTATTTTTCTTCTTTTTTTTCTTGTTTTTTATGTAATTCTTCACAGACATCAGTATTGTCAGCTAAATCCTTTAGTTCTCTGTACATTATTTTTCTATCTTCTGCTGAACGGTTTTCATGGTATACTATTTCTTCTAGGTCTTCTTGTCTTTGTATTATTGAGTTTAGTATTTCTGTTATTGGGTCTGGTATTTTTCCGTGTTCTAGGTCGTGTGTGCGTTTGTTTTGTTTTTTGATGGAGTCTAATGTTTTTCCTGGTATTCCTACTATGGTTGATCCTGGTGGTGCTGGTTTTGTTACTACTGATCCTGCTCCTATTTTACAGTTGTCTCCTATTTCTATGTCTCCTAGAACTATTGCGTTTGTTCCAACTACTACGTTGTTTCCTATTGTTGGATGTCTTTTTTTATCTTCTAGGCTTGTTCCTCCAAGTACTACTCCTTTGTATAGTAGTACGTCGTCTCCTACTATTGTGGTTTCTCCTATTACTACTCCCATTCCGTGGTCTATGAAGAATCTTCTGCCTATTGTTGCTCCGGGATGTATTTCTATTCCGGTTAGAAATCTATTTATATGTGATATAAACCTTCCGGTTAGGCGGTGGTCTCTTATCCAGAACCAGTGGGCTATTTTGTGTAGCCATAGTGCGTGTAATCCTGGATAACATAGTATGACTTCTATTGTGCTTTTGGCAGCAGGATCATTCGAGAATACGGTTTGTATATCTTCTTTGATGGTATCAAACATTTTTTGCTCCTCTTTATTATATAGAAATTTGATTTTTTTATTATTAGTAATTTGTTGTGATTCTATTATATACTATGTTCACATTGTTATAAAATATTCTTTCTTTTTTATTGAATAATTAATTAATTAACATCGTTAATTTTATATAGTTTGTATTTTAAATTTAATTATAAGTATTATTTTCTAATTATGAATTTAATTATTTTTTTATGATGAAGAATATAACAATAGTTATAAAAATATAACAATAGTTATATTTATATAGTCATAAAACATAACTATTATATGAATATGATATATTAATAAATTAAAATTAACATTGTTAATTATTTGTTATTAGCAAAATAACACAAAAAACAAATTAATTTAAAATAATCAAAATAAAAATAATAATATACTAAAAGAAAAAATAAAAAACGGAAGTGAAAACATGGCAATAGAAAATATAAAAATACTCAAAAAGCCTATTGCAAATGATATAACAGAAACAATAGGAAACACACCATTAGTAAGATTAAACAAATTAACAGAAGGAATAGATGCAGAAGTACTAGTAAAAGTAGAATCCTTCAACCCTGTAAGCAGTGTAAAAGACAGAGTAGCAGTAGCATTAATAGAAGATGCAGAGAAAAAAGGAAAAATAAACAAAGATACAACAATAATCGAACCAACAAGTGGTAACACAGGAGTAGCACTCGCATTTGCAGCAGCAGCAAAAGGATACAAACTAAAAATAGTATTACCAGAATCATTCTCCATAGAAAGAAGAAAACTCGTAAAAATATTCGGAGCAGATCTAGTACTAACACCAGCAGCAGACGGAATACCAGGAGCAATCAAAGAAGCTGAAAGATTAAACAATGAAATAGATAACTCAATTATCCTACAGCAATTCGAAAACCAGGCAAACCCAGAAATCCACGAAAAACTAACAGGACAAGAAATACTAAAAGACACAGACGGAAATGTAGATATACTAATATCAGCAGTAGGAACTGGTGGAACAGTAACAGGTATTGCAAGAGCAATCAAAAAAGAAAACCCAGACTTCAAAGCAATAGCAGTAGAAGCAGCATCATCCCCAGTACTCAGTGGAGGAGAAAAAGGCTCACATAAAATACAGGGAATCAGCCCAGGATTTGTAGCAGAAACAACAGATCTTGACGTAATCGATGAAATTATAACAGTAACCGATGAAGATGCTGGTAACGGTACAATAGCATTAGCACAAAAAGAAGGTATACTTGCAGGTATATCATCAGGAGCAGCAGTACACGCTGCATTAGAAGTAGCTAAAAGACCAGAAAACAAAGGAAAAACAATAGTTGCAATACTTGCAGATACTGGTGAAAGATACCTTAGTGTTGACTGGTTATCAAAACTCTACTATGAATAGAATTTAATTATATGCAAGTATTATATCACCAATTTTATTATACTAACCCCCAACCTCTACTCCCACTATTTTCATTACATAAGGTAATGATTTAACAATATGACTAAATAAAAGCTCATAAATTAAATTATCCTAATTTATCACCTAACAAAAAGTAATATTAACGTATTTGAATATCCTAAAAAAAGTATTATAAAAAAAACTACACTTTAATGTAGAAAAACGGAAAATTAGGTAAAGAATATAAATCCTATCTTTATCTAACAATATTATTTTTTTTCATCTATTTCTATTTCTGAATTTATCAATAAAATCCAGGACTATCTCACGATCATCTCTATTAATTCCACCAGTAATTAGAAGAGCCACAACATATACTATAGCAGCTACAGGAACAGCTGCCAGGAAAGTTAAATGAGGATAAACAATAGCTATTGTCATAATAATATTAGCAAGTACTATTTGTATCACAGGTTTAACTGATTTACGTGGAGATATGCTGTACTCTGTTCTTCTAAGTGTTAATAGCATTAATAATAATATCACAAATTCTGTGCATACTGTTGATACACTAGCACCAATATAAGAAAATTTCATTATCATAAACGTATTTAGAACTACACTGAACATTGCACCTATAGCAGCTATTTTTGTAGCAGTGAATTGCTTATTAATTGCTCCCAGTAATGTTGAACAGGTGCTGCTTAGGAACATGAAAACACCAGCCCATATTAGTATTGTTAAAGCATTAGCTCCTACCACATACTCACTACCATAGATTATGTATATAATGTCCTTTGAGTATATTGCTGATCCTATTGCTATTGGTAATCCTAGCATTAGCATATATTTCATTAGTTTATGATATACATTTGCTAGTTCGTCCCTGTTTTTTATGTATAAATCACTCATTACTGGGAAGATTGCATTTGATATTAATGTGAATATAGCTGAGAATACAAGCAGTAGTTTCTGTGATGAGCTGAATAATCCCACTGCATAGCTTCCTGATAGAAATGTTAACAGGATTAGAGCTATCCAGAAGTATATTGATGTGAATACTGATGTTATACCAAATGGTATTCCTTTGACAAATAATTCCTTTATGAATGATTTATCTAATGATATGCTAAGTCTAGGGTAGTGTTTATATGTGATGTATAGTGAGTATGAAAATGATAATACTATTGCTATAGGGTATCCTGATGCTACTACTTTCACATCTCCATGGATATATATTAGAAGTAGTATTATTAACAGCACTGATACACTATAAATCACGTTACCTATTGTCTGGTATTCCATCTTCTCATTACTCTGGAATAATGAGTATAAACATAATGTTAATGAGTTAAATACCATGTATAAACCAAATAATAGCATTACATCAGTTTCCACTGGATTAAAGTGGCTCATCAGTATGAATATTGTATATATACCTAGTGTTATCAGTGAAAACACTACCCTTAAGAAGAATACTGTACCGAAGTATACGCTAGTACGCTGTTTATCCCGTGACACTTCCCGTATAGCATATGTTGCAAGTCCGAGGTCACAAAATATACCAAAAACACCAACAAGTGATGTTGCTGATGATATAATACCATAGTCATAGGTTCCAAGATATCTAGCTGTAAATAGTGTTAGAATGAAGGTCATTAAGTTATTAATTATACTAGCTAGTATCAGTAACCCTGAATTCTTTATTATTCTTGTTGTTACATTCATGTTATCATTGTAGTCTATAGTTAGAAAGATACTAATTTTTAGAAATAATTTATTATAATATAATTATGTGTATAACTTAATATAAATTAATTAGATATATAATAATAGATTATAAATGGAAGGAACTTATTTTTATGATAAATATAACGACTTTTTTAGATGCTAATGCATGTAGATTAGACAAACCAGTATATTATAATATAGATGAAGAAATGAGATATAGTTCAAGAGATATACTAGGAATCATATCAGAAATAGGAAGAAGATTAATAGATTTAGGAATAGAAAGGGGAGATAGAGTATTAATATATCTAGATAACAGTCCGGAATATCTATTTTCTTTTCTTGCACTATGGCGTATAGGTGCTGTTGCAGTACCAACTAATAGGATATATACAGTTCCTGAACTACAATACTTCATTGATGACTCTGATGCAAAACTAATAATAACCGACCAAGAAATGGATGAATTATCAGTGGATTCCTATATAATGCCTAACATGAATGAATATAAGGATGCACCAATACTGGAAGCATGTAATACAAGCTGGGATGATGTATGTCAACTACAATATACTAGTGGAACAACAGGTAAACCAAAAGGTGCAATGCTAACACATGGTAACTGGTTTAGTGCAATACAAAATGAATGTGATGTACTGAAAATGGATCATAACAGTGTCATGTTCTGTATATATCCAATGGCACATGTAGGAATATCATGGGCAATATCAGCACTAAGAGCAGCAGCACTATGCATAACCAAAAACAAGTATACATTCGAGGAATATCTTGACATAATATTTAAAAATCAAGTAACACATGCAACAGGAATGCCGCCAGTAATACATTCCATAGTATCTAATCCAGAACTAGTAGGAAATAAATTATACACAGTAAAAAGCATAATATCAGGTGGAGGACCATTACATAAGGAAATATGGAAGAAATTCTATAAAAAATACGGAATACCAGTACTAAATGCTTACGGTTCATCAGAAACAATAGTAATAGGTACAGGAACTGTAATAAGACCGGAAGACTATGCATTTGCTGATAGATTTGAAAGTGTAGGTCATCCAGTATGCTTTAGTGAAATAAAAATTGTGGATACAGATGACCCAGAAATTGAAATGGAAAGAAATAAGCCAGGAGAAATTGCATTACGTGGACCATCAGTAGCACTAGGGTACTGGAATAAACCAGAGGCAAACAAGAAAACATTCCTAGAAAATGGATGGTTCTTAAGTGGTGATATCGGATATATTGATGATGATAACAGATTATTTATCACAGACCGTAAAAAAGATATGATAATCATGTCAGGATGGAAGATATATCCAACAGAAGTAGAAGAAGTATTGCTTCAATATGATAAAATAGATGAAATAGCAGTATTCAGCATACCTCATGAGCATAGAGGAGAAATACCAGTAGCAGCAGTAATATGGAAAGACGAGGAAGATGTCAGCGGATTACTAGAATTTGCAAGAAAAAACCTTGCAAGATATAAAATACCTCGTAAAATATACTCAACAGATACATTGCCAAGAGTAAATGGTTGGAAATTACTTAGAAGAGAACTAAGAAAGCAGTTCTATGAATAAATTCTAGTTCAGTATATCTTTACTATAGAATAATATTCACTTCTATTATTAGTTAAAAAATATATAATAGAATTTGTTTAATATAGTAATATAGAAATTCAAATAAAATGATGTAGAATATCAATAATAAATTAAGTATATATCTTGTGGAATGTGTTAAAAAATGCATGGAAAACAAATAAGTGAAAATGTAGAAGAATATCTTGAAACAATCTACAAAAAAAGTCTTAAAGATAACATGGCTAAAACCACGGAGATATCTAAAGATTTAGACATAGCTCCAGGTAGTGTAACACAGATGCTTAAAAAATTAGAAGAAGAGGGCTATGTTAACTACTACCAATATAAAGGAGTTAAACTTACTGATAAAGGATATAAAATTGCAAGAAGCATTGTACGTAAACACAGATTATTAGAAACATTCCTCTATGAGATATTGGGAATTAATATAGAAGATTTACATGAACAGGCATGTGCAATGGAACATTCATTATCCGATGAGGCAGAAAGAAAAATCTGTCAATTACTCAACTATCCAGACCAGTGCCCAGATGATCATAATGTAATTCCAGTATGTAACCTTAACGTTTCAACCTGTTATGAATGTTCACAGATATCTGATATCTCAGAAATACCAAAAAGAATAGAAAATCTAATAGCTGTGGGAAACATGATGCCGAATCAAAGGGGTAAAGTAAAATTTATCAGAGGAGACAAAGATAAATTACAAAAATTATTAGATTTAGGCATTACATTAGAGACAGAAATCACCTTGTTGAATTCAACACCTTTAAATGGACCTGTTAATGTATTAGTTGAATCAAAAGAAGTTAACATAGACAAGGAATTAGCATATAATATCTTTGTAGATATACAATAAGAATATTCATTTAAAATACATAGACTGTTAAAAATATTATTAAGGTTAAAAATAAAAACTTTAACTATATAAATAAAGAGAATAAAACCTATTAGTATAATAATATTTAGGAGGATAAAATATGGTACAATATAAATGTATGTTATGTGGATGGGTATACGACTCAGAAAAAGGAGATGCTGCCCACGGAATTGATGCAGGAACATTATTTGAGGATTTACCAGATGACTGGAAATGTCCTTTATGCGGTGCATCAAAAGACATGTTTGAAAAAGTAGAATAGATGTAATGAGAATTTAAATTCTATTACTCTTATTTTTTTTATAAGCTTATTTTAACTAATAATTATTACTTGTTCTAATATTTTTACATATTTTATATTATTACGTTCTATCTTGTTTTATATTCAATAAAAAATTTTCATTAAACCGTTATTTTTAATAAACTAAATAATAACCTTTAAATTAAATAATAATCAAATATAATATTGATATTTATTAATTAAAAAATAGCTAAGGCGGTGAAGAATGTTATTAGTTGAAGGTGAAATTGGTGGAAAAAAATATCGAGAACCATTTTCAAAAGGAATACTCTCTAAATCATTGACACGTTCAGAAGTAGACCCGGAAAGAGCATACAAAATAGCAGCAGAAATAGAAGAATCAATCAAAGAAGACGGTACTACTGTAATTTCATTAACAGATTTAATTCAAAAAGTAAAAGAAAGATTAGAAAAGGAAGATCCGTTATTAGCAAAGAAATACTTAACATGGAAGGAAATCAGAAGGTCTGAGGATCCGTTAATAATATTGATAGGAGGAGCATCAGGAATAGGAACATCCTCTATTTCTTTTGAATTAGCAAACAGACTTGGAATTAAAAACATGTTAAGTACTGACATGGTAAGGGAAGTAATGAGAAAAATCGTTTCTAAAGAATTATGTCCAACATTATTTGAATCAAGTTACACAGCTGCAGATGCACTTACAACACCTGCACCTCCAGAGTTTGATAGAACTTTAATCGGATTTAAGGATCATGTTACTACTGTAAATGTAGGATTGACTGGTGTAATAGAACGTGCTCTAAAGGAAGGTATTAGTATAGTTATTGAAGGAGTTCATATAGTTCCAGGATTTGTTAACGAGGAATTACTAAGTAAACCTAATGTATATCTATTTGTCTTATCATTATCTGATGAAGAAGTACATAAAAGTAGATTTTATTCAAGGTGTCGTCAATTATGGGCACGCAGACCATTAAAAAGATATCTTAAAAACTTCTCAGCTATAAGAAAGACACATGATTACATTGTTGGAGAAGCTCATAAACATAACACTCCGGTTATCGAGAATATTGAGGTAACAAATACTATTGATACAATGATTGAGGAAATCATTAAAGAAAAACAAAGAGAAACTTTAGAAAACGATGCAGATTAATTTCTTTTTACTCTTTTTTTTTAAAATCATCTTATTTTTATTAAATTAAATATAATTATCAGATTAATACTTATTTTGTAATTATAAAATTAATTCTAATTTTTTAAACAAATTATTTGTATAAAATAGTTTTATTTATTATAAGAAGGTGAGGGGGATATAAATATGTTATATTTACATCTTTTTCATTTCTTCTGCAATTTTTACTCCTAAATCGAAGCATTTTTCTAGTTCTTCATCAGTAGGTACATAGTTGATTTCTAGATTGTCAACCATTTCAAATCCTGCTGCTGCCATTTTATCATTTAACCATGCAGGTCCGTTTCCACCCCATCCGTATGAACCGAATGTTGCTCCTAGTCTTTTGATTCCAGTTCT
Organism: Candidatus Methanosphaera massiliense; assembly: GCF_028890305.1. NCBI lineage: Archaea > Methanobacteriati > Methanobacteriota > Methanobacteria > Methanobacteriales > Methanobacteriaceae > Methanosphaera > Candidatus Methanosphaera massiliense. The sequence goes on along the minus strand of NZ_JARBXM010000001.1, from coordinate 1,416,134 downwards.
TGCAAACTGTAATTCATCAGTGTATAATAATACATCTGCTATACTTGGGAATACTTTGTTGAATAATGTTGGAACTCCCATGAGTACTGCTTTACTTTCAAGCATATCTTTTACTGTTTCACTTCTTTCATCTTCTTTGAGGAAATGCATTTTTACATTTACTCCCTGTGACATTAATCCTTCTGCAATTGCATGTGCCATGTATTCAGTTGAGAAGTGCATTGTATCATATACGAGTGTTGCTTGATCTCTTTGACATACTCCACTAGCCCAGTTTTGGTATGCTGTGATAATTTTCATTGGTTCTGTCCAGATTTGACCGTGTGATGGTGCAATTGTTTTAATTTTGTCTAGTAATCCTAGTTCTACAATTTCATTTAATTTTTTGTTGAGTAATGGTGTTAATGGTGTTAATAGGTTTGCATAGAATTTTTGTGCTGCTTCCATTAGTTCTGATTCTGGTACTTCGTAGTCGAATCTGTCCATTTTACATAAGTGTTGTCCAAATGCATCGTTAGAGAAGAGTATTCCTTCTTCCTGTAAGAATGTGAACATACTGTCTGGCCAGTGTAACATTTTTGCATCCATGAATGCGAATGTTTTGTCTCCTACTGTTAGTGAATCTCCGGTTTCCACTGTTACAAATTCTGCATCTGCTAGGTCAGGGTAGTGTTTTATTAATCCTGGTTTTGCTATTGGTGTACAGTAAATTGGTGCATCAGGGAATTTTGCATGTATCTGTGATAATGCTCCACTGTGATCTTTTTCTACGTGGTTTTGTATGATGTAGTCAATTTTCATTTCTTTTCCTTCAGCTTCGAATGCATTTTGGATTCTTCCCCACATTTGTGCTGAGTATACTTCTCCTGGGTATACGTTATCAATTAATACAGTTTTATCTCCACAGAATACTAGGAATGCATTGTATGTTGTACCATTTAATGTGTATCCGTGGTATTCTCTTCTGTCCCAGTCAATTGTACCTACAAAATATATATCATCTGCAATTTTTGGTGCTTTTGCTTTTATTATCATATTTTCATTCTTCCTTAAGTTTTATAGGAATATTCACTATTCACTACTAAAATAATATTTATTTTATTATTTATATTTTTATTGAAGATTAATCTATTAAGAAATATTATTTTGATTATAATTAAGATTATACCATAATTTAACATGTAAGAAGTGCTGTTAATTGATATTGATAATTATTTTTATAATAAAACTTTAAAATAGTGTTATATAGGGGTTATTTACTGGAAAACGAGTATATAGAGTCATATAGAATATAAATCTTGTTTAGTAAAAAATTATCTTAGTATAAATAAATAGTGTAATAATTCATGATTAAATAATTAGTTTTAAAAGGGGGGTTATAGGAGATTAATATTCTATACTTAAGATTGCCATAGGCCGTGTTTAGTACAGAATTCTCTAGCTTTTAAATCTGTTGCTTCTGGTATTTTGAATGTTGCTTCTGGTTTATCTCCCGGATTTAAGTATTGTTTATGTACTTGACCATCAGCAATTAGTTCAATAACAGCAATGTAGTGGTCTTCATCCATTGGATGTTCTACTTCTCCAACTTTTACATTGTATCCGTCATCTACTCTTGTGATTACAGGTTTGTGTTTAGCTTCTCCTTCTCCGCTGGTTTTTGCTTCTTCAATGTTTAAGTTTTCTACGTTTACTTCTGGTCCTGGGTAAATTAATTCTAGAAGGTTTCCACTGTTTTTACATCTTACTATATCAGTGTAATCAAAGTTAGCCATTTGTTCATGCTCCTTAATATTTTATATTTACTATTTTCTTATTTAGAAGTCATCTGTTAATTTTTCAAAGTAACTGGATGGGTGTTCACAGATTGGACATTTTTCAGGTGGTTTTTCTCCTTTGTATACAAATCCACATTTTCTGCATACCCATGTGATTTCTTCGCTTCTTTCGAAGAATGTTTTTCCTTCAACCATTGCTAATAATTTTCGGTATCTTTCTTCGTGGTGTGATTCTACTTTTCCAATGTTTCTTAATCTTGCTGCTACTGCAGTTAATCCTTCTTCTTCTGCTACATCTGCAAATTCTGGGTACATTGATGTTGCTTCATCGTGTTCTCCAGCTGCTGCTGATGCAAGGTTTTCTGCTGTAGTTCCATAATCTAAGCATACGTCTGTATCAATTGTTACTGCGTCTATGTCTTCTTTTAATTCTTGTATCATTTTGAATAATACTTTTGCATGTTGGAATTCGTTATCAGCTGTTAATAAGAATATTTCTGCTATTTTTTCGTATCCTTCTTTTTTTGCTATTTTAGAATACATTGTGTATCTGTTTCTAGCTTGACTTTCTCCTACGAATGCTTTTGATAAATTTTCTAATGTTTTTACCATTTAAAATCACCTACTGTTTTTAAATATATTTTATTTTGAAATAATATATATTTTAGTATAATACTATTTATCAATCTCTCATGTATTTAAATATTGTTATATTTTATTTTTTTATGTATTACATTTTTTATTATTTTAGTAATAATTTTTAGGTTGTTTAATATTATCCTTTCTTATATTTAAATTGATTATAATATAAGTAGTTTTTATATAAATTTTATAATATATATTTTTTAGAATATATAAAAATAAATAAAAAAAGTCATGGGGGATGAAAACATCAGAATATCCATAGTATTGTAATTATTGCTGCCACAAAGAATACAAATGGGGCAAGTATTTTACTTATAGATAATACGGATGTTATTGTTGTCATTAATTCTGTTGAATTGTTAGGGCCAAGTGTTTTAATATTTATTCTTGATGTTCCTGATGCAACTTCTACGTATTCAAGGTCATTTACTGCTTCAGGTATTAATTTTAGTATTGCATTGATAATTTCCTCGGAGTGTTTTTCACCAACTGTTACTCCTCCACCGGATATTGTGTTAACTAGGTGTGTGTCAGTTGTCATTACTTCTATCATGTCAATGTCGGGGTATTTATTGTTGATTGTTTTTATTATTTCTTCTCTGAATCCCTTTTTCATGTTATTTCCGTCAATTACTACATATAACATTCTCTGAGTATCTACTTCAGTTAACATTAATTTAATTCCGCTCTCACCAATACCGTCCTTTACGGGTATTTCATTAAGAGCATCATATGCATATCCCATTTTTATAGGATATTCTTCTGGTTTTTTTATCTGTTTTATTGCATCCTCTAATTGTATTACACGGTTATGTCCTGGTAGTAATCGATCATAGTTTCCTTCCAGGCAGTTATGACAGTCAACAAATACTACATCATCTGCTCCTGTTAAGTATTGTGCTTCATACATTAATGTTTTTCCTACTCCGTAATCTATATCATCACCAGGATTTGGTGCGAAGGTTGTTAGTAGTATAAGTCCATTATTAAAGAATTGTGCTCCTACTTTCGCATCTCCTGCTTGATATCTCTGGAATTTACTTGCTGTTTTACTATATATCAGATCTTTTAGTATATTATTAATAGAATCTGTAACTTTCTGTATTTCACTTTCCTTTACAGGATTAAAGTCATGAGTTGCTGCTCCATGTGCTATTATTGCAAAGTCATCTAATTGATTTGCTACTATGGTAGGTAAGTTTCCTCCACCTATTGAACCAACAGGTCCTGGATGTACATGTGGTGATATGTAATTTGCTTTAATTCCCTTACTTGTTCTGAAGCTAATAAGACTAACACTAGTATCAATAGGTTCTCCCATAACATTAAATATCTCTTCCATTGCATTGGAACCTTCAGTAATTTGAGCTATAAATAAGCTTAATAATTCTAATCCTCCAACTCCAAGATTATTTTTTATAGGTGTTTGAACAATAGATATAAAGGCATAAACTGCTACTGCTAAAACAAATGCTCCTATTATAGCTTTAAGATATAATGATAGTATTGCGCTGGCACTTGTTGTCACTGTCACATAATTTATCAGTACTAGCATGCTGAGTATTAACACTGGTTGTATTGCTGCTATAACTACTCCTTCTATGTATCGTATGTTTGATGTTGACCATAATACTAGTACTTCTATTGCAAATGCGAATAAGACGCCTAATAATAATATGTTAAGGGTCAATGAATTGTGAAATATTACTGAAAGAATTGATCCTATTAAGTAGAATATGCTAGGTATTAAAGTTCCTACAAATGCTACAAACATTGCTTGTTTTAGTTTCATATGACGTTTATGTAAATGATTTATAGACCCGTGTATGATTCCACCTGAAGCAATTCCTGTAAGTCCTAATAGAAAAAAGGCTGTAGTACCTTCACTAAAAACTGAAAATACCATTGCATGTGCTGAAGGGTTAGGTTCCAGGCATCCTACAAAACAACCCGATAGAAAACTTACAATTATTATTAGAAATACTGATATTTCAGTTTTCGGAAGTGAAATCATATATTTAGTGGCATCCATAATTCTATCTGAAACGGCCATTAAATACCTCCCTATAATTTATATTAGTATTTATTATATGTTATATTAAATTATTTATTTTATTTCTATTCAATACTAATAAAAATATATTATCTGTAAAAAACATATATTTAAGTATATAATTTTTCTAATGGAATTTTATTTATTAACTAAAATGGGGATAATAATGGAACATGAATTAAAAACACCATTGAATGATGATGATATTAACAAATTAAAAGCAGGAGACACAGTTTATTTAACAGGTAAGATATACACAGCTCGTGATAGTGCGCATAAAAGAATAATAGAAGAAGGAGCTCCTATTGATTTAGAAGGAGTTGTATTATTCCATGCAGGTCCTATCATAAAGAAAACCGGTGAAGATAACTATGAAATTGTGGCTATTGGTCCTACAACTAGTATGCGTATGAATCCATATGAGCCTGAAGTACTCTCAATGGGTGTTAAAGCTATTATTGGTAAAGGTGGTATGGATGATAATACTCAGAAAGCATTAGTTGATAATAACTGTGTATTTCTCACAGCTGTTGGTGGATGTGCTGCATTATATGTAAGTAGTATTAATAAAGTTGATTCTGTTCACTGGCTGGATTTAGGAATGCCGGAGGCTATATGGGAATTAGATGTTGAAAGATTTGGACCTCTAATTGTTACAATGGATTCTAATAATAATAACTTGTATAAACGTGACGATTAAAAAAGGGGGATTAATTTTGAAAACAAAAATAATTCTACCAATTCTTTTAATTGCATCTGTTGTATTGATTGCAGGATTCTTTGCATTAACTCCATCATATATACAGACTAATGGTGATTTAAAACATTTCGAGGATGGAGATATGTCTTTTGATTTACCTGCTGCCTGGACTGTTTATGAGTATGATGATCCAATAAAAACACCATTCTTATCTAATAATCCAAAGGATATAATTATTAATCCTGCTAATCAATCAGAGTACAGTTATTCTAATGGTACTCTTAACGAGACAGGTAATGGTACAATATTAAATACTAGTGCAACTAATGCTACTGATGTAGTTATTGTTCAGACAGAAATTACAAAAATGGATTCATTACCAAACGGAACAACTATAGATAATGCATACCAGTCTGATAGTATATATAAATTAATGGAAGGAACAGGTAATTTCCAATTAAATAATCAGACAACATTTGATATAAATGGTCATACAGCACATCAGTTTGTATACACTGTATCATATACAGTATACCAGGATACATGGATTGAAGCAAATGGCCATTATTACCGTGTATTAAGCCAAGCACCAACAACAGTTTATGATGAGGCTCAATCTTCATTCAATGTTACTTTAAGTAGTCTTAAACTTAAATAAACATTCTCTCTCCCCTTTTCTTTACTTTTTTTAACATATTTATATTAAAGATTACATAACATTAATAGAGAAGGTGTTATTTATTGTAGATAACAATATCAATGATAATCCAAACAATAAATGGATTGTATTATTCACTGTTTGTCTAGGAGTAATGATTATTTCATTAAACATGAGTATTACTAATGTATCTCTACCAGCAATAAGTGAATACTTTACTATTTCACTTAATCAGACCGAATGGGTTATTACTTCATACTTTATAACATATGTAGGACTTGTAACCTTATTTGCAGATATTGGTAATTTTAAAGGTCATGGACGAATATTTTCTATAGGCATATTACTATTTCTGATATCTTCAATACTATGTAGTATTTCACCTTCGATAGATTTTCTAATAGGATCAAGACTACTTCAGGGATTAGCAGCTTCCATGATTTTAGCAGGTCCATTAGTAATTATTGAATATTATTTCCCTACTAATATGTTAGGCAGGGCAATGGGAGTTTATGGTATGATGGTAGCTATTGGATTAGGTTTAGGTCCGGTAGTTGGCGGATTAGTTCAGGATTTCTTTGGATGGAGAGCCATATTTCTAGTAAATATACCAGTATGTTTAATAGTTTTACCATTATCTATAAAATATGTTCAAATGAAAATTAATAAACCATTACATGTTAACTTCCTAGGTGGATTTCTGGAATTAATAGCAGTAGCGCTTATTATATATACATTAAGTATAGTAGAATTAGGAGATTACATAAAGGCATCACTGTATGGTATAATATCAATTATATTAGTGATATCATTTTTATATGTTGAGAAACGTTCTGACAGTCCAATGGTTAACTGGGGCTTACTGAAGAATTTTACATTCACATCATTTAATGTGAGCTTCCACGTATTATACATCTGCGAGTACGTATTACTTTATGTGTTACCATTCTACACAGAAAAAATATTAGGTATAAGTTCCTCAATGACTGGTATAGTATTATCAGCAGCACCAATTGTAATGATAGTATTCACACCTATAAGCGGTTACATAGCTGATAAGATTGGATCTATATTACCTGTAGTCATAGGATTTAGTTTATCTATAATTTCATTCCTATTATTATTAACATTGAATGAACATAGTACTATATTAGAATTAGTAGTATATTATACAATTATGGGTATAGGAATTGCATTTGCTCAGGCACCTATTAATAAGGTTGTAATGTCTATTGTATCAATAAATAATAAGACATCTGCATCTTCAATTCTAACACTATTTAGGTCTATGGGTATAGCTATGGCATCTAGTTATGGTAGTATTATATTATCTTTATCAATTCCAGAGGGATTACTTACAAATACTATAATAAGAGGTTCAGGTATACAAGAGTTCCTGACAGGTATGGATAATATTTTCATATTTGGTATAATATTATTAGCAGTAATGTTATTATTAATGATTCGTGTTAAAATTAAAGTTAAAGATAGGAAAAGTATTATTGGAAAATTATAATAATATAGAATATATAATATTTTAGTAATATTACAAGTAATATAAGAGAGTATATTATGGATAGATTAGAAGATATATTTACCAGCTTTGCAAATGACCAAGAGGAATCATTGAAAGATATGGGCATGACAAAAGAGGAATTTATTGAAAATGCTAAGAAATGGTCAGAAACAAAGGAAGGCAAATTGGAAATTCAGAAATTCATTCTTAATCAGGAAATTAAGGATTTAAAGGATCAAATCACAGAATTAGAATCTGACATTGCTAAGAAGCAAGAATCAATAAAAGATATTGATGAAGAGATTAGTAATTTATAAGGGTGGTTGACATGGTAGAATTAACATTTAGTAAGAAAGTTATCAGAGAAAATGATGATGAAGATAAACCAATGTATGTAGAAATTCCTTCTGAGATTATTGATGCTTACAGGCTTCATGATGGTGACAAGATAGAGTGGACTTACTTTATTAACTGTAAGAATCAGAAGAAAACTACTTTTACTAAGAAGTATAATGGAATGGATTAGAAATTAATCCTTTCTTATTATACATAATTTGAATTACTTTTAAAATTTTTTTTATTTTTCACTATTTTTTATATAATATTTTAGTTTCAAGGGGTTAAGTAATACAATAGTATTACTTTTTAGTAAATTCCTTTATATACTAGTATTACTATAGTAATAATTATAAAATTAAAGTATATAAAGGAGGTAATACTAATGAATAAGTTTGAACAACTAATGCACTTCTTTGAAGGTCTGAAGATGACCATAGTAGGAGGAGTTTTCCTATTGTTTAGTTTAATAATACTATTATTAAACATACAAGTACCCGTTGATCCAGCATGGGTAACAATAGTGATTTGTGGATTACCACTATTATATCTAGCATTAGAAAGACTAGTAAGACAACACTGGGTATCATCAGCACTACTTATATGTATAGCAATGGTAGCTTCAATAATGATAGGCGAAATATTCGCTGCTGGTGAAGTAGTATTCATAATGGCACTTGGTGCACTACTTGAAGACTACACAGTAAACAAATCAAAACAAGGTCTTAAGGATTTAATTGACCTTAAACCACAGAAAGGTAGATTACTAATCACTGAAAATGGCGAAACTACAGAAAAACAGATAGATGCTAAAGACATCCAAAAAGGTGATATACTAAGAGTACTACCTGGAGAAGTAATACCAGTAGACGGTGTTATAATAAAAGGAGATACATCAGTAGACCAATCAATTATGACTGGTGAATCACTACCACTTGATAAGACAATTAAAGACGATGTATTTTCAGGAACATTAAACCTATATGGTGCAATAGATATAAAAGCAACCAATGTAGGAAAAGATTCATCTCTTGAAAAACTCATAAGAATGGTAGAAGAAGCAGATGAAAAACAAGCTCCAACACAGAGAATAGCAGATAAATGGGCTACATGGCTAGTACCAGTAGCACTAGGTATAGCAATTGTAACATACTTCATAACATGGAATATAGAAAGAGCAGTAACAATACTTGTAGTATTCTGTCCATGTGCACTAATATTAGCAACGCCAACAGCAATTATGGCCGCAATAGGTCAGGCAACAAAACATGGTGTACTAATCAAATCTGGTGAAGCACTAGAACACATGGGTAATGTAGACTGTATAACATTTGATAAAACCGGAACACTAACATATGGAGACCTAGAAGTATCTGATATAATACCATTAAAAGATGATGTAAGTTCACAGGAATTAACAAAATATGTGACAATCAGTGAAATAAAATCAGAACACCCAATAGGTAAAGCAGTAGTAAATTATGGTAGAAGTGAAGGAATTCAATACTCAGAACCTGATGACTTTAAAATGGTACCTGGAAAAGGTGTAGCTGTAAATTATCATGGTAAAAAAATTCTATCTGGTACAACAAGATTCATAGAAGAAAGTAACATTGAAGTAACAGATAAATGTATAAACAAACTTGACATGCTACGTAATGAAGGAAAAGCTTCAATAGTAGTAGCTTATGATGGTGAAGTTATAGGTTTAGTTGGATTATCAGATGTATTACGTGAAAATGCTAAAGTAGTAGTTTCAACATTAAAAGATGATCTTGAAACTGATGTTGAACTATTAACTGGTGATAACGATAAAGCAGCTAACTACTTTGCAAGTCAGGTCGGAATAACTAATATTCACTCTGAATTACTACCAGAAAACAAAGTTGAAATCGTAGAACAATTAAGAAAAGACGGAAAAGAAGTTTGTATGGTTGGGGATGGTATTAACGATGCACCAGCACTTAAAACCGCCGATGTAAGTGTAGCAATGGGTGGTATGGGTAGTGACATAGCTATCGATGCTGCAGATATTGCATTACTTGGTGATAACATTGAAAAATTACCATATCTTAAAAAACTATCAAACTCCACATTATTCACAATACACTTAAGTATTACTATATCAATGATTATTAATGCAGTTGCTATAATATGTTCTATACTAGGATTACTTAACCCAGTTACAGGAGCATTAGTACATAACATAGGTTCATGTGCTGTTGTAATGTTAGCAGCTTCATTATATGACCGTGATTTCAGTGATTATATAAAAGGTGTAGAAGTAGAGAATCCTCAAAGTGCAACTTCAGCCTCTAAATAAATATAAGTAATAGTATTACCTATTTTACTATTTTTTTTTATATTTTTTTAAAGTAAATCTAATCCCATTAGATTCTCTATTTTTATTTCTAAACTCTTTTACTAACTATCCATTTTTTTTTATTGAAAATTTTATTAAATTCTTGTTTTAAATGTATACTTAGATGTAATTTTTTTTATTTCTAGAGGTGTTTTTATGGATCTTATCATGTTAGGTACGGGTAATGCTGTTGCTACTAATTGCTATAATACCTGTTTTATTTTAAATAATGATGATAAATATTTTCTTGTTGATGGTGGCGGAGGCAGTGGACTTTTTCGTCAATTAGAATATGCTGGTATTGACTGGAAGGATATTGGTGAAGTTTTTGTTACTCATAAACATATGGATCATTTATTTGGAGTATTGTGGCTTATAAGATTGGTTTGTCAATATTCTGTTAGAGGTGATTATGATGGTGAACTTTTCATTCGTGGTCATAGTGAAGTAATTAGTATTATCAATGATTTTATTGCCAGGCTGCTTCGTCCTGTTGAATTGGAGTGTATGGGTACAGTTGTTCATTTGGTGTCTGTTGTTAATGGTGAACATTGTATTATTAATGGTCATGATGTTGTATTTTTTGATGTTGGTTCAGATAGGACTTTACAGTATGGTTTTTCCATGATTTTGGATGATGGTGGTAAGTTTAGCTGTTGTGGTGATGAGCCTTTTCATGAGTGTGTAAGGGATTATGTTTATGGTAGTAAGTGGCTTCTTCATGAGGCTTTCTGTCTTTTTAGTGATGCTGATGTTTTTAATCCTTATGAGAAGAATCATTCTACTGTTAAGGATGCTTGTTTAGTTGCTGAATCATTAGATGTTGAGAATTTGGTGTTGTATCATACTGTTGATGATGATATTGATTCTAGGAAAAAGCGTTTTTATGATGAAGGGTGCATGTTTTTTTCTGGTAGATTATTTATTCCTGATGATTTGGAAGTGTTTTCTCTTTAGTTTTTAGCTATGTATATAATAAGTATTATAGTTCCTATTTTAGGAATTATTATTAATTTTAGTTCATGTTTAATGAATAAATATGCACAATAATAAACACTTTTTAGGAACTATAAACTTTTATAAATCACTTTTTAGGAACAATTCTAAGAGTGTTATTTTAACTATACCTTTTCAATTAACTTTTATAAACTAAAATAAGGATAGAATACTCTTTATTTGTTATATAACTACTTGTAACGCCTTATTTACTAAATTATCTAAAATGTTTAATTATCCTTATTATATGATATTAAGAACTATATGTTCTCTTAAAGTGCAATAACTGGTTGATTTATTCTTATATCAGGAATAACTTTGTTCCTATTATTTATACTATTTTTAGCTTTTTTATACTTATTTTAGGAATTGAATTTTTCTTTGAATTTTAATGTTATTATTTTTTTGTTTTAAGAGTTTATGTGAACTATAAATAAATTATAATAAAAATATCTTTTTAATAAAATAATTTTTATAATATGGTAATATAATATAAAAAATGTTTATAGTATTTATTAATTTTATTATTGAATGTTTTTATATAAGTATAATATTAATATTAATTATTAAGAAATTTATTTCACAAAACCTGTAAAAAGCCATATGATATAACAATAATAAAAGTTTGTAGGGATAAGAACAATATTATATGACTGGGGGATACTCAATGGTAATGGAACAAAAGGACTCGGATAATTATGAAGAACTAAAATCAGCACGAAAAGATTATAAACTGCATATGACAATTCTGGTATCTATAATAATAGCTGAATACATAGGTATGTATACACTGAATTTAGGTGGAATACGAATTGTATTAATGCCCTTATTATATTCATTAGTACTGGCAGTAGCATGCTATCTAGCAAAACCAATAACCTGGATAAAAGAGGAACAATCAAGTAAAGCAAGTACAATTATGATGCTATTGATAGGTCCATTACTAGCTAAATTAGCTATAGCAAGTGGTCAAAATATAGAAATAATATTCAATGCTGGACCGGCATTACTACTACAGGAAGTAGGAAATCTCGGAACAATATTTGCAGCACTCCCAGTTGCTTTACTGCTAGGATTCAAAAGAGAAGCCATTGGAATGACAAGTTCCATATGCCGTGAACCACAAATGGCAGTAGTAATAGATAAATTTGGATTTAATTCACCAGAGACAAAGGGATTCTTCTCAGTATTTCTCATAGGAACAGTACTAGGAACACCTTTTATAAGTTTATTAGTAAGTGTATTAGCATATTTACTTCCATTACATCCATATGCATATGGAATGGCGTGCGGTATAGGAAGTGCAAGTATGAATGCTGCAGCTGTAGCATCATTATCTGCTATATTTCCGAGCATGTCAACACAGCTACAGGCATTCAGTGGAATGGCAAATATGCTGTCAATGGTAACAGGAATGTATGTATATATTCTAGTAGCAATACCTTTAACACAATGGTTATATAAAATTCTAGAACCGCCTATAAGTAAATTGTTATCTAGAAAAAATAGTGAAGATGAGGATATGATATAGTGTCAAAAGTATTATCAATTAACACAGTGCTAGAATGGATATTGATTCTATTAATATTCTCTGTAATGTCAGCTATTGGAAATTGGGTAGGATATCAGTACCCATTTGAAGAATCATTAGTAGGAATGCTTATATTATGTGCGATAACATTAATAGGTATGATAATAGAGAAATATGTTCCATATAACATCCCTGCAATAATATATATAAGCATAATAGGATTACTATTAGCAGTTCCATGGTGTCCTATATCTGGATCTATCATATATTATACATCCAAAGTAGATTTAGTATCTTTAACAACAATTCTCTTAGCATATGCTGGTGTAGCAATGGGAAAAGACTTAGGAGAATTTAAAAAGGTTGGAATAAGAGGAATTATCGTAACTTTCTTTGTAATCATAGGAACTTATCTCGGATCAGCAATAATAGCACAGGGTGTATTAATGTACACAGGAATCATATAAGAAGTATTTAAAGAGAATAATACTTCACATAACCTCCAATAAAACTCTTTTTACAATAAATATATTACTTTTTTTATACATAATACTACTAAAGAATTAAAAACTATGAAAGATGTATTGATATGGATAAAAAAGATAAAACAGACAATATTGACATGTTTGACTATAAACTACATCTAACAATATTAATAATTGTAGTTATATCAGAATACATTGGAATATTTCACATACATCTAATAAAAGGGGTAAGTCTTGTAATATTGCCCATAATCTATGCACTAGTTCTGGCGATGTTATTATACCAGTTAAAACCTTTTAAATGGATAGATGAAAAACAATCAAGAACATCATCTAAACTATTACTACTACTAATAGGACCCTTAATAGCAAAACTAGCAATAATAAGTGGTCAAAATATAACCTTACTTATTAATACAGGGCCATTAATACTACTTGAAGAAATAGGAGACCTTGGATCAATTTTTGTTGCATTACCAGTTGCTTTACTGCTAGGATTCAAAAGAGAAGCTATAGGAATGACAAGCTCCATATGCCGTGAACCACAAATGGCAGTAATAATAGATAAATATGGATTTAATTCACCAGAAGTAAACGGATTCATGATAGTATACTTAATAGGAGCAGTATTAGGAACAATATTTATAAGCATAATTGCATCAGTACTCTCAACACTGATACCATTGCATCCATATGCATATGCACTAGCCTGTGGAGTAGGAAGTACAAGTATGAATGTAGCAGCAGTATCATCACTAGCAACAATATATCCTGCTATTTCACAGCAATTATATGCTTACAGTGGAATTTCTAACCTTATTTCAGTAATTCTAAGTATATATGTATACATATTAATATCACTGCCATTAACAGAAAAATTATACTATAAACTCGAGCCAATTATTAGTAAATATATTATAAGAAGATAATTTCTCTTAAAAACTCTTTTTTATAATTTAATTATTTTAAATAAAATCTAAACATCCTAAAACGTGTTTACGTAATAAAATTTAATAATTATTAAGACTAGAAATATTACTATAGATAAGGAGATTAAACATGATTGATAATTCAGTGAATGATAAAGTAATAGAAGCAGTACAACAACTAAGGACGGATAGTCCACTAACACATTGCATAACAAATGTAGTAACAGTCAAAGATTGTGCAAATGCAGTGCTAGCAGTAGGTGGTTCACCTATAATGGCTAATGAACCAGAAGAAGCAGAGGAAATAACAGGAATTGCTAATTCATTACTCATAAATATTGGAACATTAACAACAAGCCAAGTGGAAACAATGAAAAAATCAGCAAAAAAAGCAGTACAATCAAACATACCATTAGTATTAGACCCTGTAGGAGTAGGAATTAGTAAAATAAGAAATCAAACACCAATTGATATAATAACAGAATCAAAACCTACCATAATCAGAGGTAACCTATCAGAAATCAAGGCAATAGCAATGCTATATGGAATATTAGATGAATGTACTAAGGCTAAAGGTGTAGATGTAGCAGAAACTGATGTGATTAATGAGGAAACTATAAGTGACCAGGCAGTATTAGTAAAAAATATAGCATCTAAATTAAACACTGTTATAGCAGTTTCCGGACCAATAGACATAATCTCCGATGGTGAAAGTGTTTATACTATTAGAAATGGTGATGCTATGATGAGCAGAATAACTGGTACCGGCTGTATGCTAGGATGCGTAATAGCTTCATATGCAGCTATAACAACACCACTTGTAGCAGCTATCACTGGAACATTAGTAATGGGAATAGCCGGACAAAAAGCAGCTATAAAAGTAGAAACTGATGGTAGGGGTACTGGTAGCTTTGGTGTGGATTTAATAGATGAATTATCATTAATGGATGAGGAAACATTAACTTCAATGTCTAATTTAACAAAGATGGAGTAATAAATTTTATGATGAATATTGATTATAGTGTATATCTGGTAACAGATCAGTTCGACTTCACAGAACAGGAATTTCTTGACATAATAGAAAAAGCTATAATTGGTGGAACCAGTATAGTTCAACTAAGAGAAAAAAATAGTACAACAAGAGAATTCTATAATTTAGCTGTGAAGGTTAAACAAATAACTGATAAATACAATGTACCATTAATTATTAATGATAGAATTGATGTGGCACAAGCTGTTGACAGTAGCGGTGTACACCTCGGACAGGATGACATGCCATGCAAAATAGCACGACAAATACTAGGACCAGATAAAATAATCGGTATAAGTGCAGAAAACTATGAAGATGCCCTTCAAGCAGAAAAAGATGGAGCAGATTATCTGGGAATAGGAGCAATACAAGCTACCTCAACAAAAGAGGACTGTAGTGTAATTAGCAAGGAAGACCTTAAAAAAGTTGATGAAAACATCACAATACCAAGAGTAGCAATTGGCGGAGTAAAGGAATACAACACGCCACAAGTAATAAATGAATATGGATTTGACGGAGTAGCAATAGTATCTGCTATAATGAAACATGATAATCCGCGTGAATCATCAGCAAACTTCAGAAGATTAGTAAAAGATAGTCATAGATTAACAATAACAGACATAAAAGCTGCAATATATGGTGGAGTAGTAGCTGATGCACTTGGAGTGCCATACGAGTTTAAGTCACATGAAGAAATGTTAGATAACCCGGCTACTGGTATGACGGGTCACGGTACATATAACATGCCTGTAGGAACATGGTCTGATGATAGTTCTCTTACAATAGCATTACTGGACAGTTTAAAAAAAGGAGTAGATTATGATGATATTATGAATAACTTCCAGAAATGGTACTATAATGGTGATTACACGCCACTTGGTGAAACATTTGATGTTGGAAGAACAACGAAATATGCTATAGAAAACTACAGTAAGGGAATTGAGCCAATAGAATGTGGTGGAGATGGAAAACGTAATAACGGTAATGGATCATTAATGAGAATCATGCCTATACTTCTGTATATTTACACAAATAATATACCAGTGGATGAATCAATAAAACTAATAGATGACATCTCCTCACTAACACATGCTCATAGTATAAGTAAGGCATCATGTAATATTTATAACTTTATAGTCCAGGAAATATTACATGACAGATATACTAAGAACTTTAAAACTCTAATAAAAAGAGGTTTAAATGAATCACGAAAATACTATGACATTGAAGATAAATATCCTTGCTTTAGTAAGTTATACAGTAAAAATTTCCTAGATAATAAAGATACAGTAGTCTCAAGTACTGGATATGTTGTTGATTCACTTGAAGTAGCCTTATATTGTTGTTATAATACTGACAACTATAAGGATGCAGTTTTAAAGGCTGTTAATCTTGGTGGAGATACTGATACTAATGGTATAATAACTGGTAGTCTTGCAGCATTATATTATGGATTAGATTCTATTCCACGTGAATGGCTAGACAGTACTCTTAATCTTGAATTAGTTAATAGTATCATACATGATTTCTACAGAACTCTTAAAAATTAAATATTAGATGTATATCAATAATTTTTTAATCATGTTTTTAATAATATACATCAATAATATTAATAAAGTTCTATATTATTTTAAAAGAAAATTATGGTTAGCTATATATTATTATAGCTAATTATAATATTTATCACTGATTTTTTTATCATTTAATCCTGAATTATACCAGTCTTTAGTATTATTCACAATTCGTACTAATGTCAACATTACCGGTACTTCTATTAATACACCTACAGTCGTAGCTAAAGCTACTGGACTACTTACACCATATAAAGCTATGGCTATAGCAACAGCTAATTCAAAGAAATTTGAAGCACCAACTAGTGATGCAGGAGCTGCAATATTTTGTGGTAACTTAATAGCTTTTGAACCAAGATATCCTATACCAAATATTAAAAATATTTGGATAATATATGGAATAGCAATTAATATAATATCTAATGGATTATTTAATATTAGATTTCCTTGTGATGAGAAAATAAATATTAATGTTAATAATAAACCTATAGTAGTAATATTATCGAATTTCGGAATAAACTTATTTTCTAAATATTCCTTACTTTTATGATTAATAATAAATTTTCTACTTATTATACTTGCTATGAATGGAATTACAACAAATAATATTATTGATAATATTAAGGTATCATATGGAATTGATATGTTTGAAATTCCTAAGAGACATGTAACAATTGGTACATAAGCAAATAGTATTATTATATCATTGGTAGCTACTTGTACTAGTGTGTATGCTGAATCTCCTTTCATTAATTCACTCCATACAAATACCATTGCAGTACATGGTGCAGATCCTAGAAGTACTGCTCCTATAAGATAATTTGTTGCCATGTTTGTTGATAATATTCCTTGATATATTATAAAAAAGAATACTGTGCATATTAAGTACATTGTAAATGGTTGGATTAGCCAGTTTACGCACCACGTTAGTATTATTCCTTTTATATTATTTTTCACGTTTTTAATACTTTTAAAGTCAATTTTTAACATCATTGGATAAATCATTATCCATATTAATATTGCAATAGGAATTGATATTTGAGCATATTCAAATTGTTTTAAGAAATTTGGAATGATAGGTATGTATTGGCTTATGAAGATACCTATAGCCATACATATTAATACCCATATGGTTAGATATTTGTTAAAGAAACTAATTTTTGATTCGTTTGTCATTTTCTAAACCTTCTTATACATTGATAATCATCAATGTGTTATTGTTATAGTATTTTTTTTAATTTATTTTATTTAAATATATTGATAATTATCTATATGTCAGTGTTATAATAATATCAGAATAAAAAGAAAAATAACAAAAAATAAGCCAAAAAATTAAATAAAAATTAACATTCAATACAAGTATCATTCATATTAGATTCAAGACTGTTTACAAAGTCTTTAAATTCAGTTAAAACATCCGTATTTATGGAATAATATGACCATTTACCTTCTTTTCTAACATCAACTAAGCCACAATTAGTTAACTGTTTCATATGATGTGATAATGTAGGTTGTGTTATGTCAAAATGCTCAAGAAGTCTACAAGCACATTTTTCTGTGCCATTAATCATAGTAACAATCTCTAATCTAGTAGGATCACTAAGAGCTTTGCAAATTTTAACATTTTTCATTAAATCCATAATATCATCTAAAACTATTTATATTTATACAATAATTTATATTTTAAATTAATAAGTAATATATAAAAATATATTTAAAAAAAAGTAGATTGAAGGGAATTATTTTATTCTATATCTTTATAAGTTCAGACCATTGCGGATGATTATCAACAAATTCCTTCATAATTAATTCTAAACCTATAGAAAAACCTATATCTTCATCATATCCTGTAATATTATCATTATTTTCTAGGTATAGTATCTGGTATGCTTTCATTTTATAGTTTTCATACATTACAGCTCCAGGATATTTTTTATTATAGTCCATAGGATTAACATTTAGAATATAGACTAGTTTTGTCGGATATGCATCTGGATTGTTTATTAGTTGTTCCCTGATTTCTGTTGCATATTTTCTGTTAAGTTTTATCTTGCTTGCATACTTACCAGGCAGATTTTCATACCATTTAAGGTATTTTATCATTTTGTCTTGTTCTTTTTCTAGTATTTTGTTTACTTCTTCAGTTGTGTTCATGTTTTCTTTTATTCCTGTTTTTCATCGTCATCGTGGTAGATTATATCCCTGAATTGTGGGAATTCTTCAATAAAATCATAGATTTCTTTATCTAGGAATTCATCGTATCTGGCTTTTTGATCAGAATTTGGGTCTGCGAATTTGAATTGTAGTTCTGTTCGTTTTTTGTATGCATTTTCTAGTCTTTCTTTTACTTTTGGGTCGAAGTTTTTGAATTTTGTTGGTCTGTCATGGTCATGTCCCTTGTATGCTAGGCCTATAGTATTGAATCTGTAGGGCATTATTGTTCCGGCATTTAATGCTACTTCATACATTTCAAAGTAGTGTTCTGTTATGAAATCATAGTTTAGTGTTACTGATGATTCTTTTATGTTTTTATCAAATTCTCTTAAATTGTCTATGTAATCTTGGTCCCAATCATTTACTATATTCATTTTATCACTTCACATTGTTAATGTATATTTTATAACTGCTGTTATAAATACTTATATGGCAAATCCTAATAACAACAATAATCATTAAACAAAAATAAAACTAGATTTACCTAAATAATATATTAATGTTATAAAAATTAGTTTTTTTACAGTTGATAAATTACATATGAATAGATGGAAATAGTATAATAATAAATAATATTTATTAGTAATATTATAAGGAGTAAAAACAATGTCAATGAGAAAAGAATTAGAATCAAAGGGATATAAAACATATGAAAATAATGAACTTAATATTTTCTGGAATCCCGAAATATGTCAGCATTCCACCAACTGTGTAAGAGGTAACAGTCTAGTCTTTGACACAACAAAAAGGCCATGGGTAGATATTAATGTAGCACCAGCTACAGAAATAGCAGAAATCATTGATAAATGTCCATCAGGAGCACTTAAATATGAATTAAAAAATAAAAATAATATTAACATAGAATTTGCAGAAAAAGATAATAGTAGTATTGCATATGATGGAAATAAACAAATTGGGCAATGTCACTTCGCCAGATTAAAAGATAACTGGGTTATAACTCTTACAGAAGTTGATGAATCCTATTCAGGTAAAGGAATTGCTAAAAAATTAGTAGAGAAAGTTATAGAACATGCACGTATTGAAGATGTGAAAATTGTTCCTTCATGTCCATATGCAAGTAATTTAATGATTGGAAACCCTGAATATTCTGATGTTCTTAAAATTGTTTAAAAATATTTTATTCAATAACCTGTACAATCTGATTTGTAGAATACATTAATTAACAACTACAAATCACCTATTTTCAACTATTTTTCATATAATCTAACTGTTATAATAAATTCAATAACAAGTCCAGTTCCAGTTTTTTTTCTATAACAGAGGTTATGACTTGTGGTATTTTAATAATGAAAAATACAATACTAACCCACTTCTATATATTATATCTAAAAAAATAGATTTAAAATAGTACCTGTCTATATTTAATAAAAATTAGAGGATAAATAAAATAAAACAAGTTGTATATGAATAAACAGGGGACTGAATGTATTAAATGTTGAAGAAGATAAAATTCCATAAGCAAAAGTGAAGAAGTACTAGATAAATAGAATAAAATGAGTAATTATCTTATTAGAATAATTTCGCTAATCTTATTAAAAAATAGTATATTTGTAGAAAAAAATATTTTTAATTCAATACCTCTAAAAATAAAAAAAAATAAAAAATTATCTTCTTCATTAGGTTTTATATGTTCCTAATTTATGATTCTAAAAAAATATAATATTAGATAACTTTCCTTATTCATATGATGTATTTTTGATTATTATATCGAGGTATTGATACATATTAAATTACTAATGATAAAATCCAATGAAGAAGATCATCTCTAGATTCTTTGAAAATTATTATTTAATTATGCTTTATTTGGTTTCTAACTTATTCCATGCATCCTGATTTCTTATGCAACCAGGATCTGGAGATAATATATCTTGGAAGTAATTATATGCTCTGGCTCTACAACCACCACATATATATTTTGATTCACAATTACCGCAATGGTCCTTGAGAATATCTTTACTTCTGAACTCTTTTAATAAAGGATGATTTATCCATATATCTTCTATATTCTTATCTTTAACATTTCCTAATAATACATCCTTGTTATGTGGGAAAAATACACAAGGATATATGTCTCCATTAGGTTCTATACTCATGTAAAATCTACCAGCTCCACAACCTCCTATGAATTCAGATAGTTGCTTCATTGCCGGATTTACGTAATTTACATTATAGAAGTGAGTTGGTACCATCTGGGTACCGGTGTCATTATTCACTGCTACATCTGCAAATTGTGGTGCTGTTGACATGATATTCATGTCTGTATCAACGTTAGCTTTGTATATTAATTCCAGTAATTCTCTTCTTTCCTGTGGATTTAAATCTATGTCTCTTATGTTTGATCCTTTTCCTGTTGGTATGAAGTTATATAACATGAACCAATCTACATTTAAATCATTTAGGAATTTTATCATGTCTGGTATTTCGTCTTTATTTCTTTTGGTTACCGTGGTTGATATTCCAGTATATACTCCTGCTTTCTGGAAGTTTTTGATTGCTTCTATTACTCTGTTCCATGAACCTTTAACATTTCTGAATGAATCATGTGTTTCAGGATTTAAGCCGTCTAGACTTAGTTGTACGAACTCTAATCCTGCATCTTTGAATTGCTTAGCTTTTTCGTATGTGTTAAATACATATCCATTTGATGCCATGCTTACAAATAATCCTCTGTCTGATGCATGTTTTATGAATTCCAGTATGTCTGGATGTATTGATGGTTCTCCTCCACTGAATGCCAGGGAAACTACTCCAATATCTGCTAATAAGTCTATAGTTTCATGAATTTCCTGTGTTGTTAGTTCGTCCTCATCTTTTTGTCCTGCATTTTCGTAACAGTGTATGCAGTTAAAATTGCATGCTCTTGTTATGTTCCAGACTATCTGATACGGTGCTCCAGGTGTAAATGGTTTTCTTACTTTGAATCTGCTCATTCCTTTGAATGTGCTTAGTAATCCTCGTTCCCATACTGGATTTTGCATGGTTTCTATTAATGCTTCTTCTGATGTGTCAAATGTTTCTAATGATTTTTTTATTATTTTTTGTATTAGTTTGTAGGTTATTTTACAGGTTGTACAGATTTCATCTTGTTTTCCCAGGTAGTAATCCAGTGCAGATTCTAGATGTGACTTTTGACATTTATCACAGTAGTTTAGTGCACTGTTTAATAGTTTTTGTGATAGTCCATTGTTTATGATGTTCTCAAAAGTTCGTATCATTTTGTCTGTTTCTATTTCCTCATGACTTTCTTTTGATTCCATTTTTAATACCTCGATTTATTTTTTTTCTTCTTTATCATTCCTAATAATTCATTAACCAAAGGTCATTGACTACTAGTCATTGACTACTTGTATAAAAATTTTAAATATGATAATATATATAGTTATCGATAATAACAGAAGGGATAGATAACATGAAAAAAACCAGAATCTCTCTACCACCAGAAGAACGTAAAGAAGAAATACTCAATACAGCAGAGAGATTATTTAATGAAAAAGGATATAACAACGTAACAGTAACAGATATCATTAATGAAATAGACGTTGTAAAAGGAACTTTTTATCATTACTTTAAAAATAAAGAAGAAGTTAAAAATATCCTTATTAATAGATATCTCGATAAAGAGATAAAGAATATGACTACAATATTAAATAATAAAGCTTTAACAACAATAGACAAAATTAAGGAAATGGTTTATGAAATAATTTCTCTTATGCATAGAGAAGAAACATTAATGCACGATGTAAAAAATCTAGATGGTGAAATATTCATAAAAATCATCTGTGAAAGAATAGAAAGATTCAAACCACTAATAAGACAAGTCTTAGATGAAGGAATAAAAAATAAAATATTCAAACCAATCTATGAAGAGGAAACCTTAGTACTGCTACTTATGAATCTAGCAGTGACAATTCCATTCTTCTTCTACACCCAACCATTATGGTCAGAAACCCATGAAAACGAAGTAATAAAAACAATGACACACAACCTGGAATTATCATTAGGAATAACAAGAGGAACATTCGATGATATATCAGATAACTGGAAAAACTATGTATAAAAACAATTAACAAAACAACAAATAATTTAAAAAAAGGATAAGAGGAAGTGTTACTATAGATTATGCTGAACGCCGATTTCAAATACAAGGAGTACTATTCACATTCCTGCTAATGATATATAACTACTTTATAATAACATCACTATCAACTATACTAGAAATCAATTTAAACTTATATATCATAATAAGCTTAGTAATAATACTAGTAGCTATCAGAATAATTCCAATGTCAATAGAACGAAATAAAAGTCATAGAATAACAGAAATACTAGTCGAAATATCGGGATTATGGCTATGGGCATCATTCATGTACTTATTTGAGATAATCCTTTTATATATAATAGGATTTTTCATACAATTATCACTGACAATTAAAACAATAATAGTACTCTTAGTACCTCTATTTATGATAATAGGATACTACGTAGCACATCATAACTACATTAGAGGATATGAAATATATCTAAAGGAAAAATCAGAAAAACTAAGTAAACCTGTGACAATAATACACGTGTCAGATATACATATAGGATCAATGATACACAAGTCTACAATAACAGAATTGGTAAATAATATTAATAAAATAGCTGAAGAAAAACAGAAAGAAAATACTAAAGTAATCACAATAATATCAGGTGACGTAGCTGATGGTTCAAGTCCAATACTTCCCGATACATTCATGGGATTTAAAGATGCGATAATGCCTGTAATATTTACGCCAGGAAACCATGATTACTATCAGGGAATAGATCATGTGAAAAAAGCATTAGAAAATGCTGGAGTAATAATACTAGATGATGATAATCTAATATATGATGATGTAAATCTTAATATCATAGGATTAAGATTCTCATTTGATAACTTAGATTTGGATAACAGCTACAAATTACCAATATCTGATACAATGAATAATATTCTCATATACCATGTTCCTCAATACTGGGATGAATTCTCAAAGATGGGAATAGAATTACAATTATCAGGTCATACACATGGAGGACAATTCTTCCCAGTAAACTATGTTTCAAAGCTTATGTTCGAATACAGCAATGGTTTATTTAACAGACAGGTAACAGTAAAAGACAAAACATATCGCTCATATTTGTCAGTTACTGAGGGAGTAGGTGCATTTGCAGCACCAATAAGACTGGGAACACATTCCGAAATAGTAGTACTTAATATAAATAGAGTACCAGGAAATCGAAGAGAGTATTAAAACACTCTTCTAAAGATTTTCTTCTAATTTTAGAAAAAGTAAAAATCAATATTTGCTTAGAAAGAGTTATATCAATTCAGAACTTTATTTTGTAAAATAAGTTTTAAATTCTATTTTAAAGAGGGTGAGGCTAATTGTTTAATTAGTCATTTGTAAATGTTAAACAATTATTAGCACATGCTGCATCAAAGAATGTATCTATCAGGTCAAGTGATACCTCGTTACTATTAAATAAATGTATTTCTGTATCTTCACATATATCTGTAAGACAATCATATAATGCATCCAAGTTTCTACCATAATAATCTGGTAAATCAAGTGTCTTAATTAGGTATTCATGTGAATATTCTTTTATTTTATGTCCGTCTAATTCTATATATTCTGTCAATTATTAATTCCCTCCTTATTCAATATAATAAGATTATTAATTATTATACCTCTGTGAATGTGTTGTAGTGATCCTCTGTATAATAAACTCTGTAATCATCGGTAGAGTATACTATTCTTTTTGCTCCACGACTAGTATTATTAGCATCAATATCACATTCAATATATTTTTTATCACTGCGTGGCAGTATTCCCTGTCTGTTAGTAAATACATCACCACCTATACTTTTACCAGGGGCATATGGCTCCAGTGATCCGCCAGTCCATCCTAAATCACGTGCTTCCTCTTTTGTTATATAATTACTAGGTAATTTATGATATTTTTTAATGTAGGCTGATACATCCTCCATACTAGTGTATTGTCCGTCTTCCATGACACTTACAGTACTATTACCTGTTATATTTCCTGTATCATTACTATCAGCAATATGACCTCCATATAATGAAGAAATAATTATTACTATGATTACTATGATTGCTGATAATATCTTGTTGTCCATGTAATCAACTCATATGTGTTAATATATTAAGTATAGATTTTATATTATTTAATAAGTTTATATTATAAAAAAATTAGTATGTAAAATAAATAAGGGAGAAGAGAAGCTTAACATAATATTAGTATAATTATGGTTCTAGTGCTTTAATGTCTCGTTTGTTATAATCTGTTGTGTTAGGAGTTTTACCTAAGGCTGTTTTTATTACACCGAATACTGTTTTAATAAAGTATGGTCCGTCTTTTATAAATTGACTTAGAAGATATTGTGGTCTTAAATAAAATTTAATAAATGCTTTTGCCTGTATTCTTCTTAAGTCTTTCAGTGAAAAGTCTACTGTTTCTATGATAGGGCTGATTAATGTATATTTAGACCAGTCTTTTACTTTAATAAGATTTTTCTCAAATGATTCTTGATAGAATCTTGTTCCAGGGTATGGTGTAGCAAGACTGTATATTGCATAGTTTGGTTTAAGTGAGTGTACAAATTTTATTGTCTTATTCATTATTTCTTTGGTATCTCCAGGCATTCCAAGTGCTACAGATGCTATTGTTCTGATTTTTAGTTTACGTGATACTTTGAATGCTGTTTCTATTTTTTCAATGGTAGTGTTTTTATTCATATTATCTAGAGCTTGTTGATCTGCTGATTCCACTCCCATGAATATTGTTATACATCCACTATCCTTCATTTTTTGTAGTACTTCTTCATCTAATGTATCTACACGTGAAGTGCAACCCCACCATATTTTAATGTTTCTGTTCATTATTTCATCACAGATATCCATTACTTTCTGTTTATTTAGTGTGAAAGTATCATCCATGAAGGCTATTGTATCAATATCGTAGTGTGTTGTTAGGAATTCTATTTCATCCACTATGTTTTTTACACTTCGTTCTCTTACAAATTTACCATGCATAGCTGCTGATGAACAGAATGAGCATTGCATTGGACATCCTCTTGATGTTATCATTGTTGTCATATGTGTGTCCATGTCTAGTAATCGGTACTTGTCCATTGGTAGCAGGTCGAATGCAGGGAACGGTATTTTATCAAGATCTGGTTCTGGATGTGCTATTTCATTGATGATAGTACTCTTGTTACCTTCCTCATCTTCTTCCTGGTATACTATACCTTTTACTTCTCTTAGATTTCCATCATTTTCTAATGTATCTACAAGATCTAATAGTATATATTCTCCTTCTCCACGTATAACCATATCTACGCTTTCATCTTGCAGTGTTTCTTCGTAATTAAATGTAGGATGATATCCGCCCATTACTACTAGACAATCTGGTAATACCATTTTGGTTATTTCTGCAGCTTCCAGTGCTCTTCCAATGGTTGGAGTTAAAGCTGTTATTGCTACTAAATCCGGGTTTCTTCGTT
Source organism: Candidatus Methanosphaera massiliense (assembly GCF_028890305.1). Classification (NCBI taxonomy): domain Archaea; kingdom Methanobacteriati; phylum Methanobacteriota; class Methanobacteria; order Methanobacteriales; family Methanobacteriaceae; genus Methanosphaera; species Candidatus Methanosphaera massiliense. The sequence continues at coordinate 1,389,763 of NZ_JARBXM010000001.1, read as the reverse complement.
TGATTTCTTCTTTATATTCACTGAATGTTAAATCCTCTGCTGATGCATCTAGTATATCCACTTCTTTACCATTTTCTCTTAGTACTGATGCCATATAAGCTATTCCAAGTGGTGGTGCTATTACACCCATGAATTTGTATTTAGATGCTGTTTGTGGTGGATTAACTAATGTTACTTTCATAATTACACCCCTGTGTATAATTATTATAAATTTTTTTCTTATAATATATAATATAATATAATATTTAATGTTTATATATAGTTTTGAATTTATTAAACTTCATTAATACTTCATTATCATATAAGAATTCTTTAATGTAATGAATTTCTTTTTAATTTGGTATTTTCTTTTAAAAGAATATATAAAAATAGTAGGAGTTTAGGATTGTATTTTATGCTATTATCACTGTGATTATTGTAATTATCATGAGTATTACTATGATTAATCCAAAGAAATGCTGAAATACACTGTGATTTGTTACATTTTTTCGAATTATATTGTGGAAATTACTGTTAAATTGTGTAGCATATACTCCTGCTGTAATAAAGGATATTATCAATATCCATATAAGAATATTAACAAAGAATTGTAAGTAGTGTAGGTTTGCTAGATAGAAGTGTTGCATTGTAGTGTTGGATACTGCTACGTATGGTATAATACTACTTAGTGTATGTGCTAGCTGGGATTGCGGATATGCTGTTATTAATAATGTGTATAATCCTATCGTGTATACTATTATTATTAGTGCTGCAATGATTGCAATCCATAAGTATGAGCTTGTCTTATAGAATAGGTATTCTTTCTGGAAGTCAATCTTTGTAACACTTTCATCATAGGTATGTTCTGTTCCCTCGTAGATTATTGTTAATTTATAATTTTTATTGGTTATTGATGCTGTTATATCAGCTGTTCCTTCTTTTATTTTACCTGTACCAATTATTTTACCCTTTTTTGATTTTATAGTTACTCTTCCTTTAGTTACAGGTTTTCCTGTTCCCTGTTCTGTAACAGTTACATGTACTGTGAACATGTGAGTATCAGAATCAGTGATTTCTGCTTTTGTTTGTGTTTTTATTTTATTATGAGATGTTGTCATTTTCTTTTACCTCATACTTGTTAGTATATTATTTAACCCTGTAATTTTAGGTTAAGTCTTATAAAAAAAGGGTAGTTTATTAATTTATATTTAGAGTTTTAATAACTCTTATTTTATCTTATATATTAATTTATAAAACATAAAGTATATATACATTCATTTAATATTTTTACCAGTATTTTGTATTACATAGTATTATCTATAATTGTTATTATTAGAAAACATGATTTAATTACGTGAATTCCATTAATAATCACGTTATATTTAATAATTATAAATTACAAATTTAAGACTAAAACATGTTAATATCAGTTAATATTTTTGATAAGATAAGTGTCTGAGATATCTTTTTTATTGTTTTTAAGGATATTAAATTAAAATACATGTATATAATAGTTAAAAGGGAGGTTTTATCATAAGGTCAGAGATGAAAATAGTATTGACAGCTGTTATTGTTGTTATAATATGCTGTGTAGCATTTGGAGCATATACTTTATATACTGATATGCAGGAACAAAACGAAGAACTCAATCAATCATTACAACAAGTACAACAACAATTAAATGATACACAACAAAACAATACAACAAATGATTCACAGACTAGTGATTCATCACAGAGTTCAAGTTCAAGCTCAGGGTCAAGTTCAGGATCAAAAGCATCAAGCTCATCAAACAAAGTAACCTATGAACAAGCAGGAGTAGATAAAAACGTTGGATACATGAAAACATGTAAATATCCTGGATGTGGAGCTGTATATGACTCAAGACTAGAGTACTGTCCAAAATGCGGACATAGAAACATATACGTATAAAAACATTAAACTAAAATTACTCTTCTACTATTTTTTTTTAAAACATTAAAACCTCCTAAATACTATAATAATTCAATAAAAACAAAAATACTATTATAGTTTTTTACTAAAAGTTTATACCTAATGGATTATAAATGTATATTCATGGAAAAATTTAATAATAAAATTGAAAAACATTTAGAACTTTCAGAAATTTCAGACATGCTGAAAGAGTACAAGGAATATTACACTGTTTATAGGCGTCTTTTGTTAATTAACATGGTTGCAAATGGTGAAAGTATTGCTAAAGCCTCAAAAAACATTAATATTTCAAGAAAAACAGGCGAACGTTGGGTCAAACAATATAATGAAAATGGCGTTGATGGTTTATTTTCAAATTATTCCAATTGTGGAAGAAAATCATATTTAACTGATCAACAATTAAAAGAATTGAATGAAATCATAACTGGAAATGAAGAGAAATATAATTTAAAAGATGTACGAAACTTAATTAAAGAAAAATATGGTATAACATATAGTGAGAAGCAAGTATGGGTTATTACAAGACAAAAATTAAATTTAAACTATGGAAAACCATTCATTAAATACAACACACGTCCTAAGAATCCTGAAGAAGATCTTAAAAAAAACTAAAGACAACAGACATACAAACAGAATATTTTGCTTTTTTAGATGAAACATCTTGTCAAAATGTTCCAAATGTTACAAGAATATTATATGCTCCTGGAGAAAAAAATATACAAACAAAACATCCAGTAAAATTTGGAATAAATGTAACTGGATTTCAAGGAATCAATTGCAACTCATATATGGAGGTAAATACAAAAAACAATGCATTTCACTTTGTAATTACCTTATGCCATTACCGTATTGAAAACATGACTAATAGATTAGGTAAACAATTAATCAAAGATGCAATAAACAATGAAAACTTATCTGATGAAAAAATAAAAAAATATCTATCCTCTAAATCACTAAATGAAATGGATTTGATAAATAAAATCAATGATGAACTATATAATGACAATTCCAAACAAATTTCCATAGAAAAAATTCAAAAGATTTGCAGGAAAGAAGACAACAACAATTCAAGAAAAATAGGGTATGAAAAAAGATTAAGATTACTGAATAACCTATCAAATCCAAAAATAATGGAAATAAACTCAAAAGAAAAAAGAATAAATATTATTTTAGATAACGCAAGAATACATCATGCTAAAATTGTTGAAAAAGCCTGTGAAATATTGAACATAAATTTAATCTTTTTAAAACCATATTGCCCTGATTTAAATCCAATTGAAGATGTATGGCGTAAAATTAAATCTAAAATATATAAATCAATGTATGAAAATTTAAACAAATTAATAGAAATATTTGAACGTGAATTCTATAAAATAGTTGATTTAACATCATTTTACACAAATTGGGTTAATGAATATTTAGGTATAAACATTTGGTAAAATACTATAATATCAACGTTTAAATAGAAAAAACACGAAAATATCTAATTACAGGCAATTAGAAAAATTATTTATACATTCTTTGATAATACTATAATATGAAGCAAATTATTTTTTCTAAATAGAATTATTTTTTATTGAATCAAACAATTGGAGTGTGATTACCGTTTCTACTATAAATAATAAATCAAAAAAATATGATTCTGAGACATCTGATAATATATATATTGAGGATGCAGAACTAAACAATGAAACACTGACAATTAAGGGTGTATTAGGAACAAGTCATCCCAGTGATTCTGTAATAATAAATCTAATTAAAGAAAATAAGGAAAAAACCGAGACATTTAACTGTAAACATACTACTTATTCCAATGATAATTATTACAATCTTAATCATTTTCCAATAGAATGGAGTAATTACTATAAATTCACAGTAGAAATCCCATACAATAATAATGATAAATATCATTTCATAATACTAGATAATAACAAGCAATACACGAAAAACATTACAATTACCCATCATAAACGTGATAGATTACTAGCAGGAAAATATAAACTTATCAGTAATGGTAAAGATTTTACACTAGTAAACAAATTCATTTTCTCTATAGTAGTGGCAGTATATAACACTGAAAACTACGTGGAGGAAGCAATAAACTCAGTTATCAATCAATCAATAGGATTTGAGGATAATGTTCAATTGATACTTGTTGATGACGGAAGTACTGATAACTCACTATCAATACTAAAAAAATATGAGAAAAAATATCCGGAAAATATTAAAGTAGTTACACAAAAAAACTGTGGACAGGCAACAGCACGTAATAATGGTCTTAACTACGTGGAAGGAGATTATGTTAACTTTTTAGATAGTGATGATATATTATCATCTAACACTTTAGAGGATGTATATAAATTCTTTAATAAACATTATGATGAAATAGATATCACTGCTATTCCAATAAATTTCTTTGAACGTAAAAATGCTGGACATATGTTAAATTACAAGTTTAATAAGACTCATGTTATTGATTTAGTTGAAAATCCTAATAATCCGCAGTTATCTGCTTCATCAGCATTTTTTAAGAAGGAGGTATTTGCCGAAAATAAATTTCCAACAGATGTTGTTCATGCTGAGGATTGTATATTAATCAACAAAATACTGCTAGGCAAGAAAAAATATGGAGCCGTAAGCACGGCAACATACTACTACCGTAAACGGGCAGATTTAACTTCAACAATAGACCAGTCCACAACAAAAAAGGAATTCTTCACAGACATACTTAAAAATTACTTCATAGAATTAATAGAATATTGTCAAGAAAAAGAAGACAATGTACCATTATTTATCCAATACTTAATAGCATATGACCTTCAATGGATGCTAAAAGAACCAGAACTAACACTAGAATCCCAGGAAGAAATCAATGAATTCTGGAATCTATTATATTACGTGATAGATAATCTGGACATGGAAATCTTTGAAAACAACAGAAACATAACAGGAGGAATGTTCAAATCATTCTTCTTAACATTAAAAAATAAGGATTTACATGTAGAATTAAAAAAGAACAATGCATTACTAAAAACCAGGAACCATGTTATATATAATCTTAATAAACATAGAATCTGGCTGGATATAGTAGAATTTAAGGATAATAACCTGCAAATATCAGGATTTCTGAACAGTAATTTCAATTCTGATTACATCACAATTGATGGTGTTAAATCAGTTGATGGTGAAGTAGTAGGTACATACCCTGATATACAAGTGTTTTATACAGATAGGGTTAATTTAAAGTATCTGTCTAAAAATTGGCAGTATAAACATAACTTTGACTTAAAGATACCAGTATTAGATCATGAAAACTGTCAGGTAAAGATAAGAACAACCTACCATATCGATGGAGACAGAACAAATTATGATGAGGATAATATAATATCCATGTATATGAATTTATCATTCAGGGAAACTGTTCGTATTTCAAAGACAAGCATATATTCAATCTATGATTCAAAAATAGTGCTTCTTAAAGGTAAATCATTCCATGTACATGATTATAGTTATAAATCAATACTCAGATATGAATACAGTATATTTAAAAAGATATTAAATGATAAAAGATATGGTTATAAAGAAGCATTAAAACTCAGAGCACTATTCTTATTAGCCTATCCTATTAAGAATTTACGTAATAAACAAGTATACCTGTTTATGGACCGTCCAGAGCAAGCTGATGATAATGGTGAACACTTATTCCATTATGCTATAAATCAGGACGATAATATATCTAAATACTATACTGTAAAAAAGGATTCAGTATCATTCAAGAGATTATCAGGTAATAGTAATGTTATACCCTACGGGTCATTCAAACATAAACTAATGTTTCTCTTAGCTGATAAGATCATAACATCACATCCTGATGAACCCGTGATTAATCCATTTTATTCAGATACATCCAATAAAGATTTAAGGGAATTATATAATGGTATAGGAAATCCGAAAATATACTTCCTACAGCATGGTGTTACACTGGGAAATATTTCAAATTACCTTAAAAAGTATGATAAGAATTTATCATTAATATCAACAGTATCTGATAAAGAACATGATTCATTTCTTGTTAAAGGATATAATTATGATGAAGAGATAATTCAGACACTAGGATTTCCGCGATTTGATAACTTGGAGAATCATCCACGTAAACAGATATTAATTATACCAACATGGCGTAATTACCTTGAAGGTAATGAGGAGTTATTTAAAAACTCAAATTATGTTAAGAGCATAAATAATCTTCTTAACAGTAAAATAGTATCATTATCCAAGAAGTATGGATATGATATTGTTTTCAAGCCACATCCAAGATTAAATAAGTATATAACCGGTGACAGCGGTAAGAAATATATTGATTTGATCGATATTAATCCAGATGTCAGACTAAGTTATGATGAATCATATCAGAAGCTATTTAGTGAATCATCTCTACTGATAACCGATTATTCATCAGTATTCTTTGATTTTGCATATTTAAAGAAGCCTGTTATATATTATCATCCATTTGATGATTATCATCATGGTAAAAGCTATTATAGTTATGAAGACATGGGATTTGGAGAAGTAGTAGAAAATAAGGATGATTTATTTGAAAAAATATCATATTATCTATCCCATGATTGTAGAATGGAAAGTATTTACCAGGAACGTGTAGATAAATTCTTCAAATATCATGATAAATTAAATTGTAAACGTGTTTATGATTGGATACGCAGACACTGATAAATGTATTGTCAGTGTTTTATCATTACTCTTTTTTTATTTTTTAAAACAGATTTTAGACAATTTGTTTATTTGTATTACTAATTGAGTCTCTTTTGAATAAATTTATATTATATTGAAGAGATAATTATTAATAATTAAATTATCATGTCAACTATTATTATCTATTAAAGAGGTCATTAAATATGAATGATACAGAAATTTCAAGCAGGTACAAGTTTTCTATCGTAATGGCAGTATATAATACAGAAGAGTATGTGCATAATGCTATTGATTCATTGATAGATCAGACATTGGATTTTAAAGACAATGTACAGTTAATACTAGTTGATGATGGAAGTACAGATAATTCTCTTAGGATACTGAATGAATACAAGGAAAAATATCCTGCTAATATAATAGTTTTACACCAGGAAAATTGTGGCCGTGCTGCTGCAATAAATAATGGTTTAAAGTATGTTCAGGGTAAATATGTTAATTTCTTTGATAGTGATGATTACATCTCCTCTAATACTCTGGAGGATGTTTATAATTTCTTTGAGAAACATTATGATGAAGTGGATTTAGTATCTATACCTATAACTTATTTTGAACGTTTAAATCATGAACATATGCTTAATTATAAGTTTGAATCTTCACGTGTCATTGATTTGGATGCCGAGCCTAATAATCCGCAGTTATCAAGTGCTTCATCTTTTTTTAAAAGTGCAATAGTAAACAACTATAGTTTTCCATCTAATGTTATTCATGCAGAGGATTGTATTTTAATTAATAAGTTATTAGGTGAGAAGCATAGGTATGGAGTTGTAGATTCCTGTATCTATTATTATAGACGTAGGTTTAATGGTGATTCTCTTATTGATAATACAAGGGATAATAAGTTATTCTTCACTAATCAGTTGAAGAATTATTATGTTGAATTAATTGATTATTATCTATCAAAGGAGGGTGAAGTACCCTTATTTATACAGTATACATTAGCATATGATCTTCAGTGGATGTTGAAAAGCAGGGAGTTACCATTTGAATCCAGTGGTGAATTAGATGAATTCTGGAATTATTTACATTACGTGTTAGATCATCTTAGTATCACTACTATTGCTGATAATGATAACATTACAAATCCAGTGTTTAAGACCTTCTACATATACCTGAAGTATAATGAATTACACAGGGAATACAGGGATGATACTGTAATTATAAAGACTGGTGATTATACAATAGATAATCTTAAAAACCATAATTTATGGCTAGATGAAGTAACCTTAGATGAAGATAAGCTGGTAATCACAGGATTCTATAATAGTCACTTTGACATAGATAATATAGGAATAGATGCAGTTAAAGAGTCCTATGGTGGAGAAATAAACATCTATCCTGGTGAATATGTTAAATACTATAACAGGGTAGATGAAAGATTTCTCTCAAGAACATGGCAATACAAGCATAACTTCGAAATACATATACCACTGAAAAAGGATGATAAATGTAATATACATATACGATTAACATACTATGATGATAAAAACAAGAAAAACAATGCCAAGAATAATACTATATACACATATCTATCCAATAAATTTGCAAATACAGCAGCACTATCCGATCATAAAAGATACCTTATAGAGAATTCACATATATTATACTTCAAGGATAACTCCTTTAATATACTGCCACGTCCTAATGAGTACCTCTTATCCATAATACTAGTAGCAAACAATGATAATAATCATCTGACTAATGTGATGGAATCATTACTTAACCAAACAGTAGGATTTGAAAAAATAGAAGTAATCATAGCATCCAACAATCCAATAAAGAAACTAGACACACAGATCAAATTATACAATGAAAAATATGGTAATGTGAATATATTCACAGATAATATGAATACTTTAAGCATAGGCAAACTAAGAAACAATGGATTAAGCTATGCTACAGGTAGCCATGTATTATTCATAGATGCTGATACCACACTAGCAAGTAACATGGTAGAAATAATAGAACCATACCTAACACAGGATAATGATGTTATAAGAGTAGGATTAGTATATGCTGACAGTATAACAAGAACACAACAATCAGATACAGATAAACAAATACCAAAACTATCAACAATAATCTATAACAAGAAATACCTCCAAAAAAATAATCTCACATTCATGGAAGATGTATACGATGACGAATTATACTATACAGCAAAAACACTTTTAACCGCAGTAAAAACAGCAAAAATAAATACAAATCTAATTAATAGCTACATTAACAATAAGAGCTATAAATGTACTAATAATCTTGAAACACAATTAACAGTATTTAAAAGATTAATAGATCTACTTGTAAGTCAAGATACTGATAAACTAGACATAATGCCCGCTTATCTTAATAACTGGACGGATACACTACTAAACTCACAGATATCAAGCACTGATAAAAGAAGATTAATCCTTAAATACATTAAATTAGTAGCAGAACTTAAAAAAATAGACTTAAAGACAGAAAAAATAATAACTTCAATAATAAAACTAATAAGATACCAGGATAACCTAATCCAAATACAATCCAGAAAAACCAGAGAATACATAGAAGACAACAAAAACAAAAACAGTGCACTTGAATCAACAAACAAGGAATTACTGAAATTACAAAATGAACTAATAACAGCTAATAATAAACTGCTTCAGAAAAAAGAGGAACTAATCAATACTGAAAAGAAATTCACTAAAGAACAGGAACAATTACTAAATAAAAACAGTGAAAAAGACGAGAAAATCAATCAACTAACAAGACAAATAGAGGATACAGCTATACAGGAACAAGAAAAAAATGAAAGAATCAATGAATTAACAAGACAAGTGGATGATATAACCGTACAGGAACAGGAAAAAGACGAGAAGATCGGAATACTCCTAGAACAAAAAGAGGAATTAGAAAAATTCAAAAAAGACGTATATAATTCTACTAGCTGGAAGATAACAAAGCCACTACGAAAACTGAAATTCTGGAAATAGAGAATTAATCCAATAATAAGAGTTGAAAAGCCATGACATACAAATTAACAGTAATATTACCAGTATATAATGTTAACAACTACCTGGATAGAGCACTAGAATCAATAAGAGCTCAGACAATAGGATTTGAGAATATTGAAGTAATATTCGTAGATGATAAATCAACAGATAATAGTGATGAAAAAATAAAACTTTATGCTAATGAATATGATAATGTTAAAAGCTATTATCTTGAAGAAAACAGTGGATATGCTGGTAAACCAAGAAATGTTGGATTAAAACATGCTACTAGTGATTACATAATGTTTCTTGACCCAGATGACACATATAATCCCGAATCATGTGAAATATTATATAATATTATAGTGGATGAGGATGTGGATATTGTATCTGGTAATTACATGTTTGTTGGCCGTACATTTAATGAGATTAAATCATGGGATTTTCTAGAACTTGAAAATAACAGAATTAGAGTAGAACGTTTAAGAGATAATCCTAATCTTCTTAGAGTTCCACCATCTGTATGGGCTAAAATTTATAGAAAAGAATTTCTAGAGGATAATGATATACAATTCCTGGAAAATAAACCTAGTGAGGACTTATATTTTGTTTACTATTGTCTTACAAAAGCTGAGGGTATAGTATATATTAACAGACCAGTGCTTAATTACATTAAACGTGATGATGATGAATCCATTACCAGCCAGTTAAGTGCTGATAATTTACGTTATTATCTTGATGTATATAATTTAGTTGGTGACATACTAGATAACTATGATGAAAGTTATCATTGGGCTATTGCTAATCATCTGGACAATTGGAGTAAAAGATTTATAAAAAGTGATGTTTCATCTAGTGATAGAACTGATTTAATCAATGAATTCCTATTATTATTTAATAGATTCAGAGATTCCAAGGATGTCATTCCAGAACCTATTAAACTATATATGAATGAAGCAGGTGACAGTATTGTCAATATTACCAAATATGAAAATAATGTTATAAATAATCTTATTGATGAAAACAAAGAATTATCCGATGAAATCACTAAATTAAAAAATGAATTATCAAATCTTCATGAATCATACAGGAAGTTACAGGATGAAATGATTTCCAAGAATAATCTTATTATCTCCAAGAATAAGGCTTTAAATGATATAAATGATGATAAAAAGTAATTATGGTAACTTTATAATCAATTATCTTTTTCTAGAAAAATAATTAAGATTACCATGAAAAAATATATACAGATATAAGTATAATTAAACAATTTTAAAGGTTAGGAAAAAAAATGAAAGAAAAAAATGTAATTATATTATGTATACTCATATTCATATGTATACTATAGGAATTTCAGTAGCATACATAACAAATCACATTAAGCTAAATAATACTACTAATAAAACAAATAATACAAATATTACTCTACAAAATAATACAACTACACTTAATAATAATACAACTAATAATACAACAATAAAAAATCCGACGAAAAAAACAACTACAAAAAAGCAAAAAACTAAAAAACAATCTGAAGATGATGATTGGGAATATGGATATGGTGCAGGATCTGATCCAGATCCTAGTATAACATGGAGACATAACAAAAAAAACAGGTTATAGTGAATATTATAACCATAAAACTGGTGAACATTGGGAAGGATATAATATTGCATAAAATTTAATAAATATTGTTAGTAGAGTACATTATTTTAAATTAATTCTACCCCTCCTACTTATTTTTTTTATATAATATGATTTTTTTTTTAAACTCAATAAAGTATTGAAAAAAAGTAAACAAAAATTATCATAGTTTACTAAATCTTATTAAAAATAAAATAAATTAAGACGGAACACAGCTGATTTTAATAATAAAGAAAAAAAATGGAATTGTTTAATAAAACATGGAATAGATTAATTAATGCTAGCAAATACTATGAATGGCAAGTATTAAGTCATGTTGTATTTTAAAATGATGAATTTTTTAAAATTATAAAAATGAAAGAATAGGTGATGAATTAGATACTGTAATATCCAATAATATCAAAAAACAAATGTAAAAACGATTATAAGTAATTATTTTTTTAAAAAAAAATTAAAAGTAGGTATCTATTTTCAGTCTTAATAGATTATTATTTCTCGTATTATAAAGTTTAGGCTAGAAATCTAATATTTTTTCTTATATTAATGCGTGGCAGTGATTTTTACGGTTACATGAGAATTTTATATAATTAGCGAGATTATCGTATTCATCTGTCCAGTCAAAGTATGATATGTATCCTGCTAGTAGGTTGTTAACAAATTGTCTTGGCATTTTACTTGTGTTAATATTCCTTTTTAGGTAGTCATCGTTTGTAGGTAGGCATAATCCTAGCATGCATGCATCATGATGTAGGGCGTAGTCTATCTCCCAGTTTACATTTTTACTTTTATATGTGTCTGGTCCCATTAATACTATGAATATATTACGGTCTCCTGTATTTTCCTTGTTTAATTCCTCTACATATTTGTTAAAATCATTTTTTATATCATATCTTTGTGGTGATGAATTTATTGTGAATTTATCGCCTATGATTTCATTTAATTTATTTTTAAAGTATTCATCAATGTGGTTGTAGCAGATGAATATATTAATCTTTGGTTCATTACTCATTTCTTTATTCCTTGTCTATTTTATTCTGATAAATTAACGTGTATTCTAGCTTCAAAGTATCCTTTTCTATTACTGTATCTATTTTAAAGATATCTCCTTGACTGATAGAGTATTCTTTACGTATATCTGCGGGTAATGTAAGATCTATAGAGTTAGTTCCTTTTCTAGCCCTAGCTTTAACCGTGTAATTTTTCATACTCTCTAGTTTATTGTTGTTACTATAAATATTTATGTACTTAAACTACATTAAGTATAATATGTATCTAATGTATATTATGTACATTAAAAGTAATAAAAAATAAGAAGAAAGTTGATTAACTTAAGGGATGATTAATGTAACATTCAGCTCTACGTCTGATATCACCAAATGAATCCTCTACAAGAATTTCACCATCACGAAATACTGGTCTAAGACAATCCTCACCATCATCACTAATTTTAACAGTATGATATCTACCATTATTCATAATTAACTTAAAACGACCCGATTTAGATTTCTTACTACTATCTAATGGTTTTTTATATATATCATACCATTTACCATCACGTAATTGAGCTGAACACTTGAAAGCGTTACGTTGAGTGTCACGGTTAACATTAGTATGAATACCACCACCCATACCAAAGATAATGTTCTCAGCAGCCCATCCAGAGGATTTCATACCAAAGAGAATATCACGAATACGATGATAATCTAATCCATCACCCCATAATAATCCAACATTAGCATCAAACACCTTGTAACCTTTATCATTTAGATATGTACCAAATCCCTCACCAATTATCTCTAAACAATCAATGGTAGTACTTACTGGTTCACCACTATCAGGACGGAATACAACTTTATTACCCTCTGTACGATTGAGGAAGTTACATATTGTTTCATATAACTTGTAACCCTTACTACATGCATTTAATAAGAAGTTACGATAATTATAACTATCAATAACCATTGATAATACACCATCACGAGCCTGTTCTACAACATTTATTGCCTGTTTTATTTCTCCTTCTTTACCCATAGATGTCATCACACTATGCTCGGTAGCCTGTACAGAATAGCCATACATATTATCATCGTTATAGTAGTTACATGGTATAGTAAGTGCTGTTAGGGTATCTGTACCACTGAAACTTAATAGATGAGCAGAACCTCCGAGGATTGATGATTCATTAGAACTAGATCCACGATAACCAAAGTCATGTAACATGAATGGAAGATTATCCTTACATGAACCTGTTACATCAAGATAGAAGTTACAGACCTTTTTAACCTCAGCAGATAATGTTGCAACAGTAGATGGATACCATACCTGTAATAATAATGATTCAAGGTAATTAGTAAGCCAGTAACATTTTTTGTCAGTATTTTCCACAGTCATTAATACATTACCAACATCTACCGGTGTACCCTCAGCTACTGCCTTGATTTCAACTGGTAGTTTACCACCTAATTCATCAACAATATAAAGCCAACCATCAGTATTAAATATACCTGAACCAATATGCTTGTTGATAACTTTCTCTGCCTCTAATACTTTTTCTCTAGTTACAACACAGCCTTCCATGTATTTCTTTAATATGTATTGTAATCCATAAAATATTGTTTTATTAAACTCAGAACCTGTCCTACTTTCCATGTAGGAGTAAACACGTTCAGTATTCTTTGGATAGAAATAATGGTGAGTTATCTTATAACTATCGGTTAATAAGCATATATTATTTTCATACATGTATAACACCTATTTAAATTAATTTATTAAAACTATATTTAATACTAGTATTTATAGTTAATTTATCAATATATAATGGATAAAATAAAAATATAAACGATTAAATTAGGAAAAAGTGTAACAAGAATACAAAGGCATATACAGATGTTGAGATATGAATATAAAATACTAAACACATATAATAGTAATAACTAAAAACAACAAAAAGGAGTGAAGAAGCCCATGAAATGTAAACGATTACGGGATGTACTAGGAGCAAAAGATGTTGAATGTTATAAGCAATCAATAAAATATTCATTAAACGGGTCAAATCTATATGTGGATTTATATGGTGATGGATTAGGAGACCTTCAGGATGCATCAATGTATGATGACTACTACAAACCAGAAGGATGTAACATCTGCAGAGATGAAGGATGTGAAGTAATACTGGATGTACTAGAAGTAGCTGAGGAAAATGACATAATATATGACAGAGAATTAAACAAGGAATATCAGATAACAGGAATAGTAAATGGAGAAGAAGTTACAGTAACATCCATAATAACAGACAATGAAGTAGAATTCAAAGAATACGATGAATACTGCATAGAAGGATACTACCAAGTAGATGACGGACTAGAAAAACAAGAACAATATTATACAACAGAAAAACTGGAAAAAGGGGATGTCATAATCACATCAACATCAAATAACGCTGATGAAGAAGTAGTGCTAAACTATGAACCATCCCTGAATTCACAAACAGTAAAAGTAAAACTAGTAGCCATAGACAAGCCAGACGAAGATGAGAAAAAAAGAAACATAATAAACAAATGGCTAGTACTATAACAACCATCTAATGGAGATGAAAAGTCAATGTTCTGTAACACCATAAACGAGACAAAAAACTACAAAGACATACAAGGATACAGACAAGTAATAGAATACAAATACAAGAACCTGATAATGTATCAATTTCTAGAAACAAACAATGAAGGACAAATAATAAAACACAAAGCTCACAATAAAACCATAAAATATCAGAACAGAACACATCCAAAACCAGGAAGCATATACCTATTAAATAATGAAATAATAGAAATAGAAGAATTACTGGATAAACCGCAATACCTGGAAATACAATATGATAAACAACCAAATCAGGAATACACAATAAATGATGCAGATATACAAGAAGAAATAACAGCAAAAATCATAGAAAACGAAGTACTCTTCAAACAAAAAGATGAATACACAATAACAGGCTACACCCAAGTAGCTGATGGCATGGAACAAGAAAAACAGTACTACATAAACAATAAATTAGAAAAAGGCGACATCATAATCACAGCAACAATGACAGACATAAATAAAGAAATAGTATTAAACTATGAACCGTCAATGGAACCACAGCAAGTCACAGTAAAACTAGTGGCGATAGATAAAACAACAAAAGATCAAGGAAAAATAATAACAAAATGGTTAGTACTATAAACAATAACTATTCTCTATTATCTTCTTTTAATTTGACATTTATCCATATAATTTTTCTAAATCTATATCTCTATTTTTATGATAAATAGTTTTATTATATTAAATAACACAGTTAATGCTCTTATTTCTTTTATAATTTATTTTCTTTAATTTTCATAGAATTTAAAGGGATTGAATTTTAATCAACTATTTATAGAATCAGTTTGATAATATTAATTATCTCAGTAAAACTTAATTTAATGAAATAATTTTTAGAATTATCAGATAACTAGTTAATATATTTAATATTATTAGTGGAAATTCTAATAATTTATTAATTAATTATTTTCATTGGATTATCGAGAATTTAATAAAATAAAATCTAGGAAGAATTTTCTTCTTAGTAGGATAAGACTATGAATAATCATTCTAAAATGTTATTATTTATAGTATCAATGGTTTTCATTATAATAATGGGAATATCAGCTATTAGTGCTGCTAACGTTACAGATATTGGTAGTCATGATAATGGTCGTGTAGCTACTTATACTGATAGTAGTGCATCTTATTGTGTTAATGATGCAGCAACTAGTGCTGATAATAATATAGTTCAGTCTAGTAACACTGATAATATAGCTGTTAGTTCTCAGAATAATAATAAACTAGGTACTGTAAATAAATCAAGTTCAACAACTTCTAATAAGAATTTAAAACAATATGGTAACACGTATTATATATCTACGGATGGTTCCAGTTATAATAGTGGTAGAAGCAGTTATGATGCCTGGTCATATGGCTATGGATTAAACACACTTAAAAATAGCAGATATAATAATTCAGTGGTATATATCCAGTCTGGTACTTACTATGTTAATAGTACTGTAACATTCAATAAGAAAGTGACCCTTACAATTAGGGGTGATGGTTATGTTACATTATATGGTAATGAGGGTAATAGTTGTTTTAATATTGTAAATGGTAATGTATCTATTTATAACATTAATTTTGTAAACTTCTATGGTACTAATGGTGGTGCTATACATAACACGGCAAATAACACTATACTACGATATAATAAATTCACTAATAATTATGCTAATATTGGTGGTGCTGTTTATATAAACGGTAATAATAATGAGCTTATAGAGAACACATTTGAGTATAACCGTGCTAGTTATGGTGGTGCTGTTTATGTTAAAGGTCAGTCTAACAATGTTAGATATAATAACATGTCAGAGAACAATGCAGATTATAGTGGTGGTGCAATAAATAATCTCGGAATATATACACGAATAATTAGTAATGGATTCTATAATAATAATGCTGGAACTCTTGGAGGAGCAGTAAGTAACTGGAATACTAATGGTGTGTCAATAAAATATAATACTATAAGCTATAATCAGGCAAACTATGGTGGAGCAGTTTACTATAGAGGTAAATATGTAAACATATATGATAATGATTTCAGTAGTAATGAAGCTCAGCATAGCGGCGGATCAGTATTTGTCATAGGACAAAATAATCAGTTAAAGGAAAATCAATTCAGCAATAATAATGCTAATAATGGTGCTGGAATAAATAATCTTGGTACAAACACAGTAATATCTGGAAATAAATTCACATCTAACACTGCAAGTAGTGTGGGCGGAGCAATCAGTAACTGGAATGCTGTTGATGCAACAATAACAAGTAATACTATAACAAATAACAGTGCAAGTTATGGAGCTGTATATGTTAAAGGAAAAAACATTAAACTAACACAGAATAATATAGACGGTAATACTGCTACAAGTAGTGGTGGAGCAATTTTTAACATTGGAACAAAAACACAGATAATTAACAATACAATAAGCTATAATACAGCATCAAGTTATGGTGGAGCAATAAATAACTGGAATGCAGCATATGTTCTGGTTAAAGATAATATAATCATGTACAATAATGCAACTACCGGCGGAGCAATATATCTCAAAAGTTCAAATTCCAATATAACACATAATACAATCTTCGATAATTATGCAGAGAATTCCGGAGGAGCAGTGTATAACATAGGAAACAATAATATAATCAATTTAAACAACCTACAATACAATGAAGCATACAATTCAGGCAGCGTATTGTATAATGAATGGCCTTCAAAAAATCTACTCGTAAAAAATAACACTATAAACAATAACATTGCCGATGAAGGAACTATAATAGTTAATGAATATCAGGCAAAAATCATAGGAAACAATATTAACTACAATGAAGTAAACAATGGAATTATAATAGCAAATTATGCTGCAAGTACTAAAACAGTAATATCACAGAATAACTTTAAGGGTAACTACTTATATGATAATACTGGTGAAGGTGACTTTAACAGTATAGTATTCTGTTCTGGAGAAAATACAAATATAACAAGCAATACATTCACAGATAATTATATAGCTAATTATGGAATGATAACAGTAAGATACACAACAAATGCCCGTATATCATATAATACAATTAAAAATAATGAAATGGAAGGTAACGGACTAATATACAACTATCGTTCATATAAAACAAGAATTACCAATAATAAAATCACAAATAATGGTATTGGAAGTGGTAACTCTGGAGCTATAGTAATAGAATCAGGTTCTACTCGTACAACTACTTCAGGCAACACTATAAAAAATAATTATTATTATAGTGACTATTAAAAGAAAGTGAAAAGAATATTAAATCTTTTCCAACTTAACCTCCACTTTTATCTAAAACAAGCTAATTTTAATGAAAATTTTCTAATCAACTATTTATAGAATAAAGAGGATATTAATAATTATCTCATTAAAAGTTTAATTTAATAAAATAAATTTCTATATTAATTAATATATGATATTATACAGTATAATACTATCATAATATACTATTAAAATGATTTTTATTATATTAAACATGATTAAACGAGAATTTAATAAATCAAATCTAAAAAATTTTTAACAATTTTTTTAGTAGGAAGATTAGAAATGAAAACATATAAAAAACTGGTGACATTTACAGTTTTAATGATTTTCATACTAATAATAGGAGTATCAGCTGCTAGTGCTACAAGTACTAATGATACAACAAGTAATGTAAATCATACTAGTAGTAGTGTGGCAACCGATACTCATGTTAATGTTGAAAAACTAAATACTGTAAATAAAACTAAATCAACAACTTCTAATAAGAATTTAAAACAATATGGTAACACGTATTACATATCTACTGATGGCTCTAGTTATAATAGTGGTAGAAGTAGTTATGATGCATGGTCATATAGTTATGGATTAAACACGCTTAAGAATAGTTATTATAATAATTCAGAGGTATATCTTCAGCCGGGAACATATCATGTTAATAGTACTGTAACCTTCAATAAGAAAACAACTCTCAGTATTATAGGTAATGGTAATGTTATATTGGATGGAAGAAATAAGACTTCCTGTTATAATATTGTGAATGGTAAAATAACTATCCGTGGTATTAAATTCGTAAATTTCAATGGTAATACTGGTGGAGTAATACATAACACTGCTAATAATACAGTAGTTTATAATAATACTTTTTCATATAATACTGCTAAGCTTGGTGGAGCAATCTATGTTAATGGTGATAATAATAAGTTAACAGGTAATGTCTTCAAAGAAAATCAGGCATCCTATGCTGGTGCAGTGTATGTTAAAGGAATTGATAATCAATTAAAAAACAATACCCTATCATATAATGTAGCAAAGTACAGTGGAGGAGCAATTAATAATCAGGGAACAAATACACAGGTAATAAATAATAACATCCAGAATAACAATGCATATACACTAGGAGGAGCTATAAGCAACTGGAACACAGATGATATAATAATTAGGAACAACACGATTAAAAATAATGAAGCAAACTATGGTGGAGCAATATACTATCGTGGAAACAGTGTGAATATAACAGATAATAAATTCAGAGAAAATAATGCAAGATACAGTGGAGGATCAATATTTGTAATAGGTCAAGACAATCAAATACTAAAGAATGAATTCACACAGAACACTGCAAATAATGGTGCAGGAGTAAATAATCTGGGAACAAATACTGAAATAAATGATAATAAATTCACAAAAAATACAGTGAACAGTGTTGGAGCAGCTATAAATAACTGGAATGCAGAGGATACAACTATCACATCTAATAATATAACAGGCAGCAATGCTAACTTTGGAGCAGTATACGTTAAGGGAAGAAATATAAAATTAACTAAAAACATTATAAACTATAATACAGCAGATATTAGTGGCGGAGCAATATTTAACATAGGAATAGATACACAGATTATAAACAATACAATAAATCATAACAATGCATCTAATCATGGTGGAGCAATCAACAACTGGCAAGCCTCAAACGTGTTAATCAAGGATAATAAACTAAACTATAACAACGCTACTTATGGTGGTGCAGTATATCTTAAAAGTTCAAACTCCAATATAACACATAACACTATAAGATACAATTATGGTGATATTGACGGAGGAGCATTGTATAATATAGGTAACTATAATAAAATCACATTAAATGATTTATCATACAACAATGCAAGCAGTGGAGGAGCAATAATAAACTACAATTCAAAAAACACATTAATATCAAAAAACAACATGACTAACAACTTTGTAAACAGAACAAGAGAAACATATCCAAATGATGACGGTCAATACTCATATAAAGGATGTGGAGGAGCAATCGTAGATTACTCTACAAAAACCACAATAACAGAAAATAAAATTAATTATAACCAAGCAAGCCAATCAGGAGGAGCAATAGAAGTATTCTTCTCTAAATTTGCTAGAATAGACAATAATACGATTAATAACAATTATGCCAATTATTCTGGTGGAGCAATAGATAATTTAGGAGATTATACGAACATAACTAATAATAAATTATCATCAAATGAAGCTCGTACTGGAGGTGCTATATACATTGGTGGTGAAAATAACATAATTAAAGGAAATAAATTATATGAAAATGGTGCTGGACAAGGCGGAGCAATAGCACTTGAAATGATAGCAGCTAATACAACAATCACACATAATGAATTTAATGATAATACAGCTAATGAAGGATATCTTGATGAAAATGATATTGACTATAATGAATACAAAGATTATGAAGATGATGGCTTTAGTATTTATGATTATCTAACTTTAGAGGCTAAGGGAGGAGCTATCTATAACTGTGAATCAAACAGATTAACAGTAACATATAATAAATTCACAGGCAATTATGCTGGTAGAGGTGCAGGAATCTGTACAATGGTCACGCCTAATGTTAACATTGCATATAACAACTTCACTGATAACAGTGGATATGATGGAGTAGCAATATATAATGATGCAGGAAATAATGTGAAAATATCAAATAATAGGATACAGAATAATCAAGTATATAGTAGCGGTATTATATACAATAAAGATACAACTAATACTAAAATTATAAACAATAAAATAACTGGAAATTCATTATCTGGTGGAAATTCTAACGTGATAATAAAAGTCGGTACAAGTAATACAAAAATATCAGGTAACACGATAAAAAATAATATCAATCAGGAATTTTATCAATAAAATATAAATATATTCTTCTCCCCTTTTAACCTCCCTTATTTTCTTATAAGTGATGTATATGTCATATATTATTTTACTATTCTTTTCATGATTAGATGGCATATCTATTAACTATTTATAAAATTAAATTGATAATATTATTTAACATAGAATAAATGTTTACTTTAATAAAATGGATTTTAATATTATTGTGTGTATAGTCTCTTATTTATATATACACATGTGATGAAATCTATTTTATATTTTCATTTAATTTTAGAGTATTAAATAAAATAAATAGAGAAAGAAATATTTTTAGAATCTTATAATTTTCATAATCTAAATCTCTTCTTTCTTTATAGGAATTATAATATGAATAAACTATTAATTTATGCAGTTACTCTGCTTTTCATATTAATAGCAGGAGTGTCAGCGATTAGTGCTACAGACACTAATGATACCGGTATCAGTCCGGATTATAGTAGTTTAATTGAAAACTCCAATGTTAATAATGATACAGTAAGTACTGCAGATAAGGTAAAAGTAACACAGGAAGAAAAGAATACTAAAAAACAGGCAGAAAAATCATACTACATATCCACGGACGGCTCCAGTAATAACACTGGCGGTAGTATTGACAGTGCATGGTCCTATGATTATGGATTAAACACATTAAAAGATAGCAGATATAATAATTCAGTAGTATACATACAGCCTGGAACATATAACGTTAATAGTTCTGTAACATTTGATGAGGATATGACTCTCAGAATTGAGGGAGCAGATAATGTTGTGTTAGATGGAGGTAACCAGACACAATGCTTCAACATACTAAATGGTACTATATCCATCCATAATATTAAATTCCAGAACTTTAATGGCGGTACCGGCGGAGTTATATGTAGCCGTGCTAACAATACTATAATATCTAATAACACGTTCTCTTCTAACCATGCTAAGATTGGAGGAGCAGTTTACATTAATGGAACTGGCAACAATGTAACTTTTAACAGTTTCAATGGTAATTATGCAGACTATGCTGGTGCAGTATATTTTAGAGGTAGTGACAATCAATTGACAGATAACATATTCAGGGAGAATAATGCAACATATAGCGGCGGAGCAGTGAATAATCAGGCAGCAATGACACTGATAACTGACAATACATTCATCAGCAATAATGCCCGTACACTGGGAGGAGCTATAAGTAACTGGAACACTAACAATACCATAATAGAGGATAACCAGTTAGAGGATAATAATGCAAACTATGGCGGAGCAATCTACTACCGTGGAGACAACTTAAAAACCACAGATAACAATTTCAGAGATAACAATGCCAATCGCAGTGGCGGATCCTTATTTATCATAGGACAGGATAACAGTGTACAGGAAAACAATTTCACAAGTAACAGTGCAAAAAACGGTGCAGGAGTAAACAATCTAGGAACAAACACTACAATAACAGATAATAACTTCACAGGTAACACTGCCAGCAGCATAGGAGGAGCTGTAAGTAACTGGAATGCAATAAACACTACCATAACAGACAATAATATAAACAATAACAATGCAGGTTACGGGGCAATATATCTTAGAGGAAGAAATACTAGGATAGAATCCAACACGATAAACAATAACACGGCATTTGCCAGTGGAGGAGCAATATTTAACATAGCATCAGGTACAATAATAACAGATAATATTATCATCTATAATACAGCATCTAACTATGGAGGAGCAATAAATAACTGGAATGATGCAAATACACTGATAAACAATAATACCTTAAGCTATAATAAGGCAGCTTATGGCGGATCAATACATCTGAAAGGCTCACAATCCACTATAACATACAACAATATCTCATATAATACAGCATATAATAAGGGCGGAGCAATATACATTACCGGAAAAAACATAATCATAAGACAAAACATTATAACAGAAAACAATGCAACACATGGAGGAGCTGTAGCAGTAGAACAAACAGCAAACAAAATAACCATAACAGAAAACAACATAACATACAACACGGCAAAATACAATGAAAAAAACAGTTATAATACAGAACTAGGAGGAGCAATATATAATAAAGGCTCCCAAAACCTGAACATAACACAAAACACTATAGAAAACAACCTGGCAGAATACGGCGGAGCAATATACACGGAAAACACGGATAATGCAATCATCAAAAACAACACCATAACAGAAAACGATGCAAGACTAGGAAGTGCAATATACAGTAAAACAGCAGAAAACATTCAGATAACAGACAACAACATAACCTATAATAATGCCTTCACAAAGGGAACCATATACAATAAAGAAACAAACAACACCCAAATCACCAATAACATGATAATCGATAATAAACTACTGGGAAACAACCAGGAAGTAATAATAAAAGACGGAACACACTACACAACCATAACAGGAAACACAATGAAAAACAATAACTATGAATAAAAAAATATAACCTCCTCATTTCTACTTTTTTTATATAAAAACCAGTTCAGATAATCCTACTCAACTATTTATAAAATTAAAAAAATAATAATTATTAACTAAAAAAATTAATTTAAAATGATTAATTCAGGAAATATCCGATAAATCTAAATAATTAGTTATATACTATTAAGATATTTAGAATGAATTGTATTAATCATAGAATAATTAATTAAATAGAGATTAATAAAATTAAATTCTAAAAAAAATTATTCAAAAACTCTTTTTTTAGTAGGAGATAAATATGAAAGATCATAAAAAACTGATAACATTCACTGTATTAATGATTTTCATACTAATAATGGGAATAACAGCAACAAGTGCTACAAGTACTAATGATACAGGTACTAACGTAAACCATACTAGTACTAGTCACGTAATAACTGATTCTCATGTTAAAATTGAAAAGAATAATACTGTAAATAAAACAAAAACAACTTCAAATAAGAATATAAAGCAATCAAGTAGGACATACTACATATCCCCTGATGGCTCTAGTTATAATAGTGGCAGAAGTAGTTACGATGCATGGTCATACGGCTATGGATTAAATACCCTAAAATACCCGGAATATAACAACTCAGTAGTATACATAGAATCAGGTACTTATGATGTAAACAGTTCTGTAACCTTTGACGAAGATGTAACGCTGACTATTAGAGGTAATAGCAATGTTATTCTAGATGGAAATGATAAAACCACTTGTTTTAATATCATAAATGGTAAAATTTCTATATATAATATTGAATTCAGAGACTTTAAAGGAAATACTGGAGGAGCTATACATAATACTGCTGATAATACAGTGCTTTATTATAATACATTTAAAGATAACACTGGCTATCTTGGTGGAGCAGTATATATAAATGGAGATAATAATAAGATAACTTCTAACAGGTTTGAGAATAATAATGCCAGATATGCTGGTGCAGTCTACATTAAAGGAGACAACAACAGATTAACCAGTAATACATTAACATATAACTCTGCTAAATATAGTGGAGGAGCAATAAATAATCAGGGAACACAAACACAAATAACTGACAATACATTCTATTATAACAATGCTAATACACTTGGAGGAGCAATAAGCAACTGGAATACTGATGATGTAACAATAAATTATAACAATATAGAATCTAATGAAGCAAACTACGGTGGAGCAATATACTATCGAGGAAACTCTGTAAACATATATGATAATGGTTTTAATAGTAACAATGCCCGATATAGTGGTGGATCAGTATTCGTCATAGGACATGATAACTATATACAAGAAAACAACTTTACAAATAACTATGCAAATAATGGAGCAGGAATCGATAACTTGGGAACCAATACAAACATAATACATAATGAATTCACATACAATATAGCAGATAGTATCGGTGGAGCAATCAGTAACTGGAATGCAATAGATACAACAATCATAGATAATAACATAACAAGTAATAAGGCAAATTACGGAGCAGTATATATCAAAGGAAAAAACATTACACTATCAAACAATAACATTAACTACAATACAGCAGATACCAGTGGAGGAGCAATCTATAACATAGGAACATACACACAAATAACAAATAACACCCTCCAAAATAACATAGCATCCAATTATGGTGGAGCAATTAACAACTGGAAAACATCAAACATTCTAATAAAGAATAACAATATTAACTACAACAAAGCAGAATATGGAGGAGCAATATACCTGAAAAGCTCACTTTCAAATATTACAAATAATAAAATAACAGATAATGTTGCAAAAAAAGAAGGAGGAGCCATGTATATTACAGGTTACAACAACATGATTAATGCTAATAGCATAGAATTCAATAAAGCAAGTGCTGGTGCTGGTATAAATCTCAACAACTCAAGGTACACAAAAATAGCTTATAATAATATATCTTATAATGAAGCTGTGGATGATTTAGATGATGATAATGAATCTTTATATAATGTTGGTGGTGGAATAAGAAATTATGGATATCAAACTACAATAAAATACAATAACATCTCAGATAATAGTGCAAATGAAGGCGGAGCAATATATAATGATGATAATTCACAAAAACTAACAATAAATAATAATGATATCTACGATAATTATGCAGATTATGAAGGTGGAGCAATATCAGATTATGGATATACTACACGCATACTAAAGAATGATATATTTAATAATAGAGCTGCTGATGGTGGAACAGTTTTATGCTCTAATACAAATTGTTTAATAATGAACAATCTTTTAGAATATAATTATGGAGAAAGAGGAGTAGCTATATTCCTTAGAGCATCAGAAAATATTAATATAACCAGTAATAGGATTCTTTCAAACTATGGAGATGTAGCTACAGCTATTCTCGATATGTACAGTGAAAAAGTAATGATAAATAAGAATACAATTAAATACAATGAAGCAACATACTGTGGAATAATAAATAGCTATGCCACAGTACATACAAGAATTATTAATAATATAATAACAAATAACATACTCTCTAAAGATTATCCAGATGTAATAAATAAAAGCAAAGTAGAGGACTTCAAAACAAGAGGTAACACAATAAAAAATAATAAATTAGTAGTAGCAGGGAATTACACAGCATAACTACTTTCTCCTTCTTCAACTTTTTTTCAATTATAAAAAATTAATTTTAATCAATTATTTATAAAATTAAATCAATAATATTAATTATAAAGACTATTAACTAGTTTATTTTTTTTAAAAAATATATTTTATGAATATAATATAAGAAACATTATATTTATGAATTTAAAAATTAATAAAAATCTTATGAAACTATTTTTTTTTATTAGGAAGATAATATTATGAAAGATCATAAAAAACTGATAACATTCACAGTATTAATGATTTTCATACTAATCATGGGGATAACAGCAACAAACGCTACAAGTACTAATGATACAGGTAATAACGTAAACCATACTAGTACTAGTCACGTAACAACTGATTCTCATGTTAAAACTGAAAAGATTAATACTGTAAACAAAACAAAAATGACTTCAAATAAGAATTTAAAGCAGTCTGGTAACACGTATTATATATCTACTGATGGTTCTAGCAGTAATAGTGGTAGAAGTAGCTATGATGCATGGTCATACGGTTATGGTTTAAATACACTAAAAAATCCTAAATACAATAATTCAATAGTGTATATTCAGCCAGGAACCTATAAAATAAATAGTACTGTGACATTTAATAAGAAAACAACTCTAAAAATTGAAGGAGTAGATAAAGTTATTCTAAATGGAACTAATAGGACTACATGTTTTAATATTGTAAATGGTGAAATTTCTATCTCTAACATTGAATTCAGAAACTTTAAAGGTAATACTGGTGGAGCAATACATAACACGGCAAATAATACTGTAATATCATGTAATACCTTTTCAGATAACAATGCTAACCTTGGAGGAGCAGTATATATAAATGGAAATAGTATCAGCTTAATATCTAATTCATTTTATACTAATCAAGCTAATTATGGTGGAGCAGTATATGTCAAGGGAAACTATAATTATATATATAACAACACACTATCAGATAACTCTGTAAAATACAGTGGAGGAGCAGTAAACAACCAAGGAATACTAACAGAGATAATTGAGAACAGATTCAATAATAACAAAGCTAATACATTAGGTGGAGCAATAAGTAACTGGAATACACCTGATGCCTTAATAGAATATAACATAATGACCTATAATAATGCTAATTATGGTGGATCAATATACTATAGAGGAAACAGTACAAACATATACGGTAATTCCTTTGAAAATAATAATGCAAATTATAGTGGAGGATCAGTATTCATCATAGGACCTGATAACAGTATACAAGAAAACGACTTCACAAATAACTATGCAAATAATGGAGCAGGAATCAATAACCTAGGAATCAATACTAACATAATACATAATGAATTCACATACAATATAGCAGATAGTATCGGTGGAGCAATCAATAACTGGAATGCAATAGATACAACAATCATAGATAATAACATAACAAGTAATAAGGCAAATTACGGAGCAGTATATATCAAAGGAAAAAACATTACACTATCAAACAATAACATTAACTACAATACAGCAGATACCAGTGGAGGAGCAATCTATAACATAGGAACATACACACAAATAACAAATAACACCCTCCAAAATAACATAGCATCCAATTATGGTGGAGCAATTAACAACTGGAATGGAGCAAATACCCTAATTAAAGATAACCAAATTAACAATAATAATGCAAGTAGAGGTGGAGCAATAAATATTGTAGGTGATAATAATATAATTAACTCTAATAATATATCAGAGAATAATGCTACTACTGGAGGGGCAATATCAATTAAAGGAATTAATAATAACTTATTATCTAATAATATAACAACAAATAGTGCAACAAAGCAAGGTGGAGCAGTAAATATAGAAAAATCAATGAATACACTTTTACAAAAAAATAACTTTATCGATAATGGAGCTCAGGATATGAGACCTGGAGGAGCAATATATAATACTGGAATAAATACTAATATAACCGATAATTACTTCATGTATAATGGTGCATTTGGTGGAGGATCAATATATAATTACAAAGTAGAAAATGCTAATATAACCGGTAACACATTTATAAATAATACTGCACCAGGTGGTGGAGCAATATCTATTGATAATTCAAATGATATCCTGATTAATGGTAATATTTTTGTCAATAATACGGAAGATGCTGGAGCAATGGATATATCTTCATCAAATAATGTAAAAATAATAGAAAACGTATTTAAAAATCATGAATTTGGAGTAATAGAATCTTTATATAATAATAATACAATAATATCAAAAAATAATTTTACAAATAACAAATTAGTATCCGGGTCATTAATATTTGATGGTTCAAAAAACACTAGAATAACCAATAATAATTTCATTAATAATAAAGCAGATTATATAATTGGTAAAAGGGAATGTAAAAACATAATTATAAGAAAAAACTTTGTTTATAATAATGAAATTAAAGCAGTAGAATATGAATATGAATTTTTAGAATAAAA
The DNA here is from genome assembly GCF_028890305.1 of Candidatus Methanosphaera massiliense. Lineage (NCBI taxonomy): Archaea > Methanobacteriati > Methanobacteriota > Methanobacteria > Methanobacteriales > Methanobacteriaceae > Methanosphaera > Candidatus Methanosphaera massiliense. The sequence continues at coordinate 1,361,059 of NZ_JARBXM010000001.1, read as the reverse complement.
ATAATAAAAAAATAGAAATAATCTCCACCTACTTCTTTTTTAATAGATTAAGTACTAGAATATAAAAATAGTAATATTGGACTAATTACTCTTTTGTCCAATAGCACAGATGTAGTTTGTATCATTACTAGTGTATACTTCTATATCAGTAAATCCTGCTTATTCTAGTAGGTCATGTAATTCTTTTTCTGATAATACTGTCATGTCCTAGATTTACTACATCACCCAGTCTATCCATCAGGTTTTCATCTTTCTTATCACCATTACATATGAAGATTACTCCATCCTTTTTTAGTACTCTGTGGATTTCACGGAAGTCATTTACTAGGTCTGGCCAGAAGTATGTTGTTTCAAAGCCACTTACAATATTAAAAGTGTTGTCCTTGAAGGGTAGGTCTGACACTGAGCCTGATACTATTTCTACTTGGCCTTCATCTACTTTTTTTTATTATGTTTTGTTGATTCAGCTACGTTAACATCTGAGTAATCTACTCCATATACTTTTCCATTAGTCTTATTAGTGAAACGTTCAATATTAACTCCACCACCACAGCCAACATCTAGTATAACATCATTTTCGCCAACGTTAAGGTGGTCTAATCCCCATAATGCTATTTTTTCGTGGGATTTATTCATGTTATGCACGACCTGTGCTCCAAGCTCACCTACAGGCTTTCTACAGTTTAATATGAATTCATCACTATATTCTTCTTCATTATTTTCACTCATAATATTATACATCCAATTATAACTTATATTTCAATGATAATATTTTAATACAAACTCCTTAAAAAATATTACTACTATATAAATAAAAAAAGGTTAATGAAAATAGATGCAAATCAATCTATATCATTAACTAGGTAATTATATAATTCTTCTTTTACTGGATAGTGTAATTTATATTTAAAGTTTACAACAGGAAGTTCCTTTTCTTCATCATTTTTTATTTTTGTTTCTTTATAGTCTATAACATCCACTTGTCCCATGTAATAGAATTCACTTCATTCATCATCACTTTTCTTTATAAATAGACCTTTTTGTAGTTGTTTGTTGTGAATGATTTCCTGTGGTTCTTTACTATCTAGTTTCACATTGTTTCTTGTCATCCAGCTGAATATTTCCCGTGATATAAATTCATCCTGGTATTTTGTACTGTCTGATATGTTGTCTTATTTTTTGTATATTACAAACATTGGTAGGGTATTATATTTTATTCTATAGCCATAGATTGTGGCACTATCATTTCCAGGCCAGTTTAGTAGCCGACATACATCTTTTCTTGAATATTTCTCGTAGAGTTTCAGGTTGACATTCTCGGTTTGAGGACAGTATTTGTCAGTATATCTTATAGTGCATAGTCTATTAAGTCTTCAAAGTGCTTCTTGTATGTATTTGATTGAAGGTAACTTTTGAATTCATCTGTGATGCTGTAGTGTGTTGAATCATGTTCGTGTATGTCCTCTATATTATCTGTACAGTTAAAGTATGTTACTCCTTCATACTTTTTCTGGTCATTCTTTTTTAGAAATGATTGATTAAACATTTTAAAGCAGTGTTTTATTGATTCAAAGTCATCTGTAATACCATATTCCTGTAATTTTTCTTCTACTTGTCTTACTGTAAAATACTCATTATCTCTTAGTAGTTGTAGTATTATTAGCTCATGCGGTCTTTTTCCATCCGCAAAGTTATCTGTGATGAATTTCAGTGATTTGGTTTCATCTCTTATCATGACTTCTTTGTATTCATTGTCGTAGGCTATTAGGAAGTCATGGTAGCAGTCAAACTTGGCATGGTTTAGTATTATTATTGGGTCTAGTTCCTTGTTTTTATAGAAGTCTACTAGGTATGGTATTCTGTTAAGCTTGTATTTTAGGTTCTGGTATTTTTCCTTGAATAATTTGATATTGGAGAAGCTTGCATTGTTAATTGATTCATATATCCTTTTTCTGGATATTTCATCAAAGTTAATGGTTGATGATCCAATTATCTGCTTGTTTGCCTCCATGAGATATCTTCTTGTTGAGTCTTTGTCATATGATGTGTCACCAGATAATGCTAGTGGTATTAGGAAGTTGTTTTTATAGTTTCCTATGAAGTCGATTACTACTACGTATTCTTTATCTTTGTTTTACGTAATCCTCTACCTAGTTGTTGTATGAATATAATTGATGATTGCGTTGGCCTTACTAGTAGTACCTGGTTTACTTCCGGTATATTTACTCCTTCATTGTCAACAGTTATAATGTATTCAAGTCTGTCTTCACGTTCATCATTTGTTAGTCTGTCAATTGCATCCTCTCTTACTTCTTGTTTGTCTTCACCTGTAAGTGCTATTGTTGGATGTCTTTTTTTGTTGAATTTCTTTGCTAGTTCACGTGCTTCTTTCTTGGTACTGCAAAATACCAGTGCCTTTCATCTACTACCACTATATCCATAGAAGTCTGATTTTTCAAGAATATAATCCACACGAGCATCTGATGTTAAGTATCTAAACTCTGATTCATCAGTTAGTACTTTACCATTTATTTCCAGGTCACTTATTCCAAAGTATTGGAATGGACATAGTAGGTCCTCTTTTAACGTATCCTCTAATCTGATGTCAAGTGGTACATTATAATCAAATAATTCATAAATATTAAAATCATCAGTACGGTCAGGAGAAGCAGACATTCCCAGATAGAACTTAGGTGTGAAGTATTCAAATAGTTTCTGATAACTATCTGCTCCAGCCTTATGCACCTCATCAATATCAATATAATCAAACTCGTCCCCAGAATAACGAGTATAAATATGGTCCTTATTCATAGTCTGTACAGTAATAAAGAGGTACTCCTTATCATAATCATGACTGTTACCAGTTAATAATCCAAACTTATCATCTTCACCCTTAAATACATGCTTATATGATTCAATTGCCTGTTTTGCTTTTTGTTCACGGTAGACAACGAAGAGAAACTTCCTAGGATGGGCAGCCTTAACAGCAAATGCTGATGCATAAGTCTTACCAGTACCAGTAGCAGATACTAATAATGCTCTTTTTTCTCCCTTATCTAATAATTCATTAAAATTGATATGAATTCTCTCTGCATACTATTAGGTTTAAAACTAGTCACAGCACGATTTTCAATAGAACCTTGAAGAGGTCTATCCTTACTATTATATGTAGACTTGTATTCATCTAATATATCTGATACATTACTAGATTTACCCCAAATTTCTTTGAATTGCCCTAGAATATCCTGTAAAAGTTCACAATCATACAATGATGAAAAGCCAAGATTCCACTCCTTATTCACAGTCAAAGCCTTTAATGTTAAATTAGAACTACCAATAATACCAGTATAAACATCACCTGATTTAAAGAAGTAGCCTTTTGTATGAAAGCCCTCTTCCTGGTAAAAAAACTTGACCTCAATATTACTAAACTCTAATAACTTCTCTAATGCCTCAGGTTCAATGAAGTTAAGATAATCAGTAGTTAAAATCTTACCCTTAACACCTCTATGTTCAAGTTCAAGTAGATCCTGTAAGAGGGGAGTGAGGCCACTCATAGTAATAAAAGCAACACTAACTAGATAGAAATTAGGATATTGCCACTCCAACTCAAGAGCAAAATCCAACATCTCAATATCAGCGTCAAGCTTCTCCCTAATTTCACGCACAAGAGCCTTCTCAGAGACTCACCAGACTCAATCTTACCACCAGGAAACTCCCACAAATCCTTAAACTCACCATAACCTCTCTGGGTAGCAAAAATACGTTCATCCTTAAAAATAATAGCAGCCACAACATTAACCTTCTTCAATAAAAATCCCTTCTTATATATTCATTCATCAAAGTAGTCAGAATCTAATTGTTTTATCTCAAATTTCAGTATAATATTTACTCCTTATATATTTTATCATTAAGTTAGTTAGAATGTCTCCATCAACTAGTACTAAGTGGACATTAGTTTTCCGGTACTAATTATTGTAAATATCCTCTTTTTTACTTCCTATAATTGATGCTTTTATTAGATGAGTACAAGTCCAACCAATCCTATTATAATATTTTAATGCACTTGGATTAAATTATTTTATTCATATCTTCTTTTGTGAATTATCTAATATTTCTAATACATCAAGATACAACTCTTTACATGAAAGTATAATCATTTTAATTAAATATTTCTACTTATTATTCTAATATATTATTTATAAGAACTTTTTAATAGAATTTATACCTTCATATGAGATAAATTTAATTAGGATTATTAAAATATATAAATATGATAATTATTCATTAATCTGATATATTAATGAAAAAAAAGGATGAAAAATAATGAGAGAGGATAGAATACTAATAATATGTATCTGTATCATAATATGTGTAGTAGTCATAGCAGCATCTGCAATAATTATCACAGACAACCAAAAAGACTCCGCAAACCAATTACAAAACACTACCACAGTACAACAGACAAACAATAACACAGGCAGTAATCAAGCTTCCAGTGGAAGTAACAGTGCTTCTAGCAGTTCACAAGCAACTCAAGCAACAACAAGCAATAATTTCCCCTCAGTAAAATCAGCGACATTTTACTCTGATGGTAATCCAAACACTGGAGAATCAGCAACAATAAATGTGGGAAGCGAAAACGCTGGAAAAACAATTAACATAGCTGTGTATTACTATAGAGATGGAAACACTATGAATACTCCTTCAACACAGGCAGTTACCGTAGGACAAGATGGTTCTGTAAGCTATACTGATTACACTGCAATGCCAAAGTACCCTGACATGGCAGAAATTGATATTACATACAATGGAAACACTGAATCCAAAACATTTTCCCTAGGAAAATACAAAGGAAGTCAAACAAAATACGCATAAAAGAACTTCCTATTCTAAATAACTTTTTTTTATAAATCTTTTCTTTAAAATTATTGAGACATAAATATTTTTATATGGTTAAACTATGATAAAAAATTAGATGATTCTAAATAAAAAGATATTGTATAATAATTTTTTTATTTTATATATTTTTGAACATAAATTATTAATAAAATCATTATCCTTATTTATTTTTAAAAGAAATAAGTAATATATTAAAATATTAAAATAATTTTTATTTATTAAATAAAACTCATATTATTGCTAAATTTTAAATAAAAATAAGTATAATTATATTTAAAAAAATAAATCTCATAAGAGTCATTTAATAATATATATAGAATAATTTGAGTATTTTATTATAATTTAACTGATTAAATAAATATATATAATATAATTGATAAAATATTAATAAAATTTGTATTAGTATAGATTTTTGTTTAAAAAATTGGAGGTATATAATAATATATGAGATTAATATTAAAATTCAAACCATTAATGGAATTTGATTATTATGCTATTAGTAAATATGATATACAAGGATTTATTTACTCTTTATTAAAAGATACTTCACTAGATTATTGGCACCAAAATCATGGATTCAAGTTCTTTAATTATTCAAATATATTTCCAATAACAGATTTTAAATCTAATGAAACTAAAATGCTAATCATATCTTCACCTAGTAAAGTATTAATAAAAACATTAGCTAACCAACTTAAAAATCAGAATACTATCCGATTAAATAATTACACCCTAAAACTAATTCAAGTAAAATCAATTAATATGAACGTTAAATCTAATATAATCACAGGTACACCAATAGTATTATTTGAAAATAATCAATCTAATAAGTATTTCTCATTTAAAAATAATGATCTTGATTTCTTTTTCAAAAGATTAAAAGATAATGCCATTAAAAAATATAACTCATATTATCATGAAGATATTCAACTAGATGAAAATATTGTTGACACTTTTAAATTTAAGAAAGAAGTTTCAATACGAATGAAAATAAATTATAAATCATTTATTGTAATTGGGAGTTTATGGGAATTTAAAAAAGATATTCTTAAATCAAATAAAAAATTCTATAACTTCTTATTCGATTGTGGATATGGAGAGAAAAATTCATTAGGAATGGGCTTTATAAACAATCAAAGGTGATTTTTTGATAGATGCATTATATAATATTGGTAAAGCTACAGTAGAAGATTATGGTAAAAATAGTTATGATAAGTTAAATCTTGAAGATAAAGTAAATATACAATCATTTAATAAAAATAATAGAGATAATACTCATGTAATTTATATTATTTTTAAAAAGGAATCGAATAATAAACTTAAATATAAAGAAGTTCGTCTTACAGAGTTTATTTTGAAAAATATTAATAAATTATTATATAAAGAGTATAAAAATTCATTAAATGGTTCTCCAACATTTCGAATAACCTCTGAAAATGATAAGAATAAGTTAAATAATAACTTTTCAAGTAAATTTATTAAGTTTTTTCAAGATTATAAGAAGCATTCAAAAATCTCATTATTACATGATGAAATAGAAAAAAATAAACATTTAATTGAAAGTGATTTAGAATCAAAACTTATTGAATCAGGTATATTTAATGAGAAAGGAAAAATTAATAAAAACGAAAAAACTAATAGACCATTCCAAGTTTTAGTATCAATGATTATTGAAGAGAATTCTACTGATAACTATTTAATAGATTATGAATGTTTTGTAAATATATTCTTTGAGAAAATAAAAAACAGTTATTATAAAACACATGGTAAGGAAATTTTATCTCCTCATGGAACTTGTCTATTATGTAATGAAGAAAAAAAAATTTATGGGAATGTTCTACCTGCTCTTAATTTAAAATATGGTGCAGTAGATAAAATAGGTAATATGCCTAATTTTTCACTTAAAGAAAATTGGAAACAAATTCCTATTTGTGAAGATTGTGCCTCTTATATAACTATTGGTAATAACTTTATTAATGAATACCTGGAATTTAGAGAGTTTGGTTTAAATTATTATGTTATACCTAAGTTTCTAATAAATCCAATTGAAAGTTTTAAAAAAGTATACAAATATTTTAAGAAAAATGACAAAAACAGTTATGGATTATTAGTATTAACATTAGAAAAATATTTGATGAAAAAAGCTATCAGTTTAAATGATTACTTAGAATTTGAATTTGTATATTTTTTTAGAAATCAAGATTCATTAAAAATTATTGGTTTTGTAGATAGTTTATTACCTTCATGGCTTAATAAAATATACCAAGAACAACTAAATATAGGAAAATATACAATATTTTCTGAAGATAATATGAAAAAGACATTTGGAGATTCTTTTAAAGGAAATCTTATTGAATATTTGATTAATCATAATGAATATTACACTAGCTCCAATTGGTATATTGGTTTTCTTCGTGAATATATGCCTAAGTTAAATAAGAAAACAGAAAATAAAGAATTTATAGAGATAATTACATCTATATTAAACGGAAGAAAAATTGATTACAATTTCCTATTATCTGTTTTTATGAAAAAAATAACAACTCAAATGTATAAGAAATCTACAAAGAATAATAATACTAATACTAATCAATATAATCAATTGCTTAACTTAAAATACACTACATTTAAATCTCTAATACTAATAATATTATTAGATAACTTAGATTTATTCAAAGGTGGAAGAGTCATGAATAATAATTATGATAATATATTAGAAATGTTAAAAAACGAGGATCAAAAAGTTGCTTTCTTAATGGGAGAATTATCTAGAATAGTAATAAATAGACAATATAAAGACCATAAATCAAGTTCTTTCTTAAATAAATTAAGAGGATTTTCATTAAACCATAAACAATTACAGAATTTATATCCTACACTAATTAGTAAACTTAAAGATTATAATATTTGGTATACACAGGATATCGAACGTTGTATTGCTGAATTATTGATAAAAACAGATTCTAATTGGAATTTAACTCGTGATGAAACTAGTTATTATTTTACTTTAGGATTTACAATGTATAAATATGAAAAAAAAGAAGAAGATGAGAAAGATGAATAGAAGTGAATTATTATTTTATTATGATATAAGTAATGGTAACCCTAATGGGGATGCCTATGAAAACAAACCAAGAATTGACGATGAAACTGGAATTAATTTAGTTACAGATGTAAGACTTAAAAGAACTATCAGAGACTATATCTATAATTATAAAGGAAAAGAAATATTTGTACGTGATAGTCTTAAAAAAAATGGTAAGTTAAAAAAAGCAGAAGAACGTGCTAAAGATTTTAAAGATGAAAAACAAATATTAGAGGACTGTATTGATTTAAGATTATTTGGAGCATTAATACCTAAAAAAATGACTTTAACGGGTCCTGTTCAGTTTAAAATGGGTAAATCATTACATAAAGTTGAAGTTAAACATATTAAAGGAACAGGTGGTTTTGCTTCAACTGGTGAAGAAAGTCAAAAAACATTCCGTGAAGAATATATATTACCTTATTCATTAATAGGGTTTTATGGAATTATTAATGAACTTGCTGCAAAGGAATCCAAGTTGACAGAAGAAGATATAAAAATATTATTAGAAGCAATGTGGAATGGAACAAAAAATTTAATAACACGATCAAAGTTCGGTCAAGTTCCAAGAATGTTACTACAAATAGAATATAAAGAAGATTACTTTTTTATAGGTGAATTAGACAATAGAGTTAAATTAAATTATGAAACTGAAGAAAATGATGAATATGACCTAGTTAAAGAAGATAAAGAATTACGAAAGATAGAACAATTAAAATTAGATTGTCATGAATTAATAGAAGTACTTGAAAAAAATAAAAATAAAATAAAACAAATAAACTATAAAATTGATAATTATCTTAAATTTGAGGACGATTTATTACCTAAACTTAAAGAATTAGGTATAAAAATTGAAGAAATTAAAGTTTAGAGGAAGAAAATGGATAATGAAAAAGTAATAGTTTTTGATATATGGTCTGATTTAGCTTGTTTTAGAAGAGGGTATACTACAACTTCTATTCTTTCATATCCTTTTCCAAGTCGTACAACTATTTCGGGTATTATAGCAGGAATTCTTGGTCTCGAACGTAATAGTTATCAGAAACTATTTCAAAAAAACAATAGTAAAATTGGATTAAAGATATTAAACCCTATAAAAAGAACAAGATTAAATTTAAATTATATTGAAACACGAAATGATCCACGTAGTTCAAGAACACAAATACCGATAGAATATATTAAAAATGCAAAATATAGAATTTATGTTCATCTTGATAATACAAACCAGATGAATGAGTTGTTTTATTTAATTAAAAATCATAAAACAAAATATTCTGTATATATGGGAGTTACGGAATGCTTAGCTAATTATTCCATTGTTGGTAATGGTCTACATGATTTAAAAAAAATGAAGGGTAAAAATATAAATATTGATTCTGTTGTATTAAAAAATAAATCTCAATTAATCATTGAAAAAAATAAGAAATATGGAATTATAAAATCTCCCGGATTTTTTAATAATAATAGAGAAGTGACTGAATTTATTGAATATTATTATGAAGAATTAGCTAATTCGATAAAACTTAAAGAATGTGAATATTATAGGATAGGTGAAGATAATGTCATGTTATACTGATAAAAATTCATTTTATTCTCATAAAGATAAAAAACTAATAACTCATTTAAAAAAAGTTGGAGAAATATCTAAAGAAATATTTCAACAAACGGATATAGATAATAAAGAATTCTATACTCAACTCTCTTTTTTAATTGGAATTTGTCATGATTTTGGTAAAGCAACTAGTTACTTTCAAAAACATTTGCAGGATGAAACTTATAAATCTACTTATGCAAATCATAGTCTTTTATCCGCATTCTTTTGTTATTATGTTATTAAAAATCTTTTAGATAATACTTCTTATAATTGTGAAAATTACCCGATTATGTCTTATTTAGTGATTAATCATCATCATGGAAACCTTAAAAATCTGATTGAAGCTCCTAGTGAAATCACAGCTTTAGATAAGGATATTAATACTGAAAAACAAATTGAGGATTTAGAAAAACATAAGAATACTAATGAATATCTAGAAATAAGAAAATTTTATAAAGATGAATGTAATATTGATATTAATGATTTTATAGAAAGCTACTTCTTAATCAAAGAGAATATTAATGACGATTTGTTTACACTTTCTATGGAAGAAAGCATGATGAATTATGAAGAGATAATAATGCTCTATTCAGTATTATTAGATTCAGATAAGTTTGATGCTTCGGAAACTCAGAATCTACCTCGGAAAGATAAATTACCTTCTCAGATTATTTCAAATTATAAAAAATCTAAATTTGGAGAAATTAAAGGTATTAATAAAATTAGAGAAGAGGCTTATAAGGAAGTAATGTGTTATGTAGATAAGTTGGACTTAAATAATAAACTTTATTCATTGACATTGCCTACAGGTATTGGTAAAACTTTGGATATATTTGCTTTTGCATTAAGACTACGAGAAAGAATACAAAAAGAAAAAAATATAACACCTCGTATTCTTTATGTTTTACCATTTTTAAGTATTATTGATCAAACTGAAACAGTACTAAATAATATTCTAGAAAAGTCTAATATAAAAGGTAATGATTATCTTTTAGTACAGACTTCTTTATCAGACACAACTTATAATACATCAGAAGATGAATCTATTACTGGTTATTCATCAGAATTATTAATAGATGGATGGTATTCAGAAATTGTAATAACTACTTCTATACAGTTTTTTTATTCAATCATTTCTAATAAAAATAAATCTCTACGTAAATTTCATAATTTAATTGATTCAATAGTTATTTTAGATGAAGTTCAATCTATTCCTATTAAATACTGGAATATAATAGCAACAATCCTTAAAGATATTGCGTATAATTATCATGTATGGATTATTCTTATGACAGCTACACAACCACTTATTTTTAATCCAGAGCATATATATGAAATAATTGAAAATAAGCAATTTTACTTCCAAAAATTTAATAGAATTGAGTATTATTTTCATAAAGAACCAGTAGATTTAAAAGAATTTTGTCAACAAGCTAGTAATATTATAGAGAATAATAAAAATAAAGATATAATGTTTGTGGTTAATACAATTCATTGTTCCAGGATATTATATAATCATATATCTAATAATATTAATGTCAGTGATAAAGAATTAATTTATTTATCAACTAATATTGTTCCAAAAGATAGACGAGATAGGATTGATAAAATTGAAAAAAAGAGTAATAAACAAAAGATTATTGTAACAACTCAATTAATTGAGGCTGGTGTGGATATAGATGTTGATATTATATATCGTGATTTTGCACCTATAGATAGTATTATTCAAACCGCAGGTAGATGTAATAGGAACAATAATAATGGAAAGGGAGAAGTTCATATAATAAAGCTGAAAGATGACCAAAATAGATATTTTTATAACATGATATATGATAGTGTTTTAATTAGTGCTACTGATGAATTAATAAATAATTTAGATTCAACTAATAACGATATTATAACAGCTTCAGAGAATGAATTTAATCTTAAAATTCCAAATGAATACTATAAAATACTCAAAGATAGAATTTCACAGGAACAATCAGATAAATTAAATGAAAAAATCAGTAATCTTGAATTAGAAACTATTCCCAATGATTTTAAATTAATTGAAAACTTAGATAATCCCGTGAATGTATTCATTGAAAAAGATAAATCTGCAGAAAGACTATGGGCGGATTATATTTCAATTTGTGAAAATTCTAATAAAATGGAATCTCGACAGAAATTCAGGGAAATAAGGTCAGATTTCTATAGTTACATTATACATATTCCAAAATATAAAACAGGGGCTGATTTTCATGATAATGAAAAAACAATTGTAAATATTCCTAGAGATGAATTAACACGTAAATATGATGAAGAAACTGGTTTTATTCCTAAAAAAGAACAAGATCCTAACATATGGTGATTTAATGGTTGATAATTTTAAAGTTTCTGGGGTTATGGTTCATTATTATATTTTATGTAAGAGAAAATTATGGTTTTATATTCATAATATTAATATGGCATATGATAATGATGATATTACTATTGGAAAAGATATTCATAAAAATAGTTTTAAAAGAAAAAATAAAGAAATTCAAATAGATAATATGGTTTTTGATTTTATTGAAGATAAAAATAAATTAACTATTTTTGAAGTTAAAAAATCAAGTAAACTACTTAAAAGTTCCAAGTATCAATTATATTATTATTTATATTCATTGAAAAAAGTAGGATTAGATTCTAAGGGAGTTTTAGTTTTTCCTAAAGAAAAAAAGAGAGAATCTATATACTTATCAAGTGATATTGAAGAAGAACTTAATGAAATAATTAGTAATATTAGTAAAATAGCAGAACAAGAAAAACCGCCAAAAGAAATTAATACTTCTTATTGTAGAAAATGTTCTTTTTTTGAATTATGTAAAATCTAATCATATACAGAAGGTGATTTTTATTAAAGAACCATTATATATTAATTCAAATGGTATTTTATCAAGAAAAGATAATACATTATTATTTAGGCTTTGTAGAAAACCTATAATTTTATAATAAAAATCTTTATGAAAACATTACCAGATCTTTTAAAATTAAATTATAATAAAAAATAGACAATTAAATAAAAAAATTACACTTGAAATTAATCTAAATTATAAAATCAAAGAATAATAATAAGTTTAAAAGTAATACAATAAGAATAAGTATTTATTTAAAGAGTAGAATAGATATAAATATGCTAAACGAAAATATCTATTCTACAAATAAGTATTTGAATTCTAAACAACTTAAACTTTTCGATTTTGGAATTCAAAGACAAAATAATAATTATTTATCAGAAATATCCAAAAATGAAAAAATAAATTTAACACACAATATGATGTTAGATTTCGTATTAACAGCATATAATTATGCTAAATTAACTTTTAACAAATATTCATCACACTATTCAAAGAAAAAATACACACAACCACAATTATTTGCAATAATAGCTTATAAAATATACAATAAATACGATTACAGAACAACAATTGATAATCTAAACGTATCAACTAAATTACAGAAAGCTTTAAGACTAAAAACGATACCACATCACACAACAATTCAGAAATTCTTCAAAAGAATAGAAACAAAACAAATAAACAATATTAACAGACTATTATTACAATATTTCCCTGTGAAAGAGTGTTATTTCAGTTTAGATGGAACAGGATACACTAATTCCTATTCAGACATCTATTACAACAATAGAACAAATAAAACAAGACGACAATACATAAAAAACCATATCACAATCGATTCAAAATATATGTTAATAAGACATTACAATGCTTTAAAAGGACCAAAATTCGATACAGTATTTGCAATAAGTGCAATTAGAGCAATAAAGAAGTACAAACCACGGTATATATTAGCAGATAGAGCATATGACTCAGAAATAATTAAAAAAACAATAGTAGAAGAAACAACAGCATTACCACAAATACCTGTGAAAACTAGACAAAAATCAGGAAAATATAGGAGTAAATGTAGAACTATCTTCTTAAAACCAGTATATAACTTCAGAAATCAAGTAGAATGTGTGAATAGTATTCAAAAAAGAAGATTTAATGGAATAAACAATAGTAGATCTACGAAATTACAAATAAAAGAAACAAAATTAAAAAATGTGTTTTATAATATTTATAGATCTATTCAAATTTTGCAAAAATAGGATTTCTACAAAGCCATTATTTATTAATAAGGAAAATAAGAGAAAAATACCTATTAATGCTATTGAACAAATAAATTGTTTAGGAAAAGTATCACTAAAATCAGGTGCTATAGCATTGCTACTCAAAGAGAAAAAGATTGTGAATATATTTAACAAATATGGTTATTACCAAGGGTCATTATATCCTAGGCTAAAATTAAATTCAGGTAAAATAGTAGTTCAACAAGCTTTATTTTATAATGATAATATTAAAAGAAATGAGATTGCATTAGAAATGGTTAAAGGTATGAAACATAATATGCTTACAACTTTAAAATATTATCAGAAAAAAGGTAAAAATCTTGGTCAAAATATCAATAAAATAAATAATATAGCAGTTAAAGGTAATACCATTAATCAAATACTTAGTTGTGAAGGAAGAATATGGGAAGAATATTATCCATCATTTAACCAAATTACAAAAAATTATAAAATAGAAAAAAGACAATATAGACCTCCAACCGATGAGATTAATACACTTATCTCTTTCGGAAATGCATTATTATATACCACAACATTATCTCAGATATATCATACATATCTTCATCCTTCAATAAGTTTCTTGCATGAACCTAGAGAAAGAAGATATTCATTAGCTTGTGATTTAGCAGATATATTTAAACCAATCATAGTTAGCAGAACAATCTTCAAACTAGTTAATAATAATATGATTAAACAAAAACATTTCAAAGAAGACATAGGATTATATCTAACTGAAAATGGAAGAAAAATATTTATTAAAGAATACCAGAAAAAATTAAAAACAACAGTTAAACATCCAAGACTAAACAAAAAAGTATCATATGAGTATTTAATTCGTTTAGAAGGATATAAACTAATAAAACATTTATTAAATGATAAAAAATATGAAAGCTTTAAAATGTGGTGGTAACAATGTATATACTCATTGTATATGACATTAATACTAAAAATGTAAGCATAATACATAACTTTTTAAGAACACATTTAACATGGATACAAAATTCAGTATTTGAAGGAGAAGTAACAAAAGCACAATACAATACAATTAAAGAAAAACTCAATGAATTAGTAGATTATGAAAAAGATTCCATAATAATTTATGAAATACCTAAAAAATATGTTAAAAAGTCCATTATTGGAATCGAAAAAAATAATATTGATTTTATTATATAAATAATTATATAAAAATCTTGTCCACGTATCAATAAAAACAACATTATTATATGTAGACAAAATAAAATAATAATATAAGACAACTTAGACTTTCTTATAGTAATAATACATCATATTAGCTGGCCTTTAAAATAGACTTTATAGTATGTAAACACTGAAAAAAAGATTACCTTTGAAAATAATATAAGTTCTTTAAAATAGACTTTATAGTATGTAAACCCTTCAGCAGCTAATTTGATTTGTCTATAATAGAGGCTTTAAAATAGACTTTATAGTATGTAAACCCGAGTATACACATAATTATAATATAAACATAACAACTTTAAAATAGACTTTATAGTATGTAAACCTGATGATTTTTAGCTTATTTAGAGGGGATGCTTTTCTTTAAAATAGACTTTATAGTATGTAAACCTTGGTATTGTGAGTGTTACTGTACATGTATAATTACCCTTTAAAATAGACTTTATAGTATGTAAACCCCACTAACCGACAATCCATAAGTAAGGAATTCTCCTTTAAAATAGACTTTATAGTATGTAAACCCTTACTATACTGCACCTTTTTAGCAATCAACTTATCACTTTAAAATAGACTTTATAGTATGTAAACTTATATTATCGTCAACAAGCAGTATTAAAAACATATCCTTTAAAATAGACTTTATAGTATGTAAACTCGCTATTATGTCCAGCTGCCCAGATTACGCTAATACCCTTTAAAATAGACTTTATAGTATGTAAACTCAATACAAACGTGTGGAAAACATCCTCCTTCAGCTTCTTTAAAATAGACTTTATAGTATGTAAACGTATAAGCACCAATAATACCACTAACAATAATTTCCACCTTTAAAATAGACTTTATAGTATGTAAACCTAGGTACTTATTTCTTCGAACTGTTTACAAACTTGACTTTAAAATAGACTTTATAGTATGTAAACCCACAGTAATGCTTCATTAATTTGAGTGTTTGTATCCTTTAAAATAGACTTTATAGTATGTAAACCAATCATTCACAGCTATTGCCGTGTATTTGGGACGGCTTTAAAATAGACTTTATAGTATGTAAACTTATCTATGGGACAAGCAAAAATATTATCTAATATGCTTTAAAATAGACTTTATAGTATGTAAACCTGGATAATGCAGATGCTCCGTCAACCCATGTACCATCTTTAAAATAGACTTTATAGTATGTAAACGTCATACATTTTGATTACATCATCCCTTCCTTTTCTTGCTTTAAAATAGACTTTATAGTATGTAAACCTCACCAATAACTCACTAATAACCACAAGAATCAAAGCTTTAAAATAGACTTTATAGTATGTAAACATATTACTGACCAGTTCAACAAGTTACGAGACCAAACTTTAAAATAGACTTTATAGTATGTAAACTTTATCAGTAATAAATGCATTACTAAAAATAACATGCTTTAAAATAGACTTTATAGTATGTAAACTACGTATATAATCAAGACATATTCCACTAATTTTTGTACTTTAAAATAGACTTTATAGTATGTAAACCTATAATTTATAATAAGTGTATGTGATCCATTAGCATCTTTAAAATAGACTTTATAGTATGTAAACTCAGGTACAAGTGTAAGGTCTACTTCTATTTCATCACTTTAAAATAGACTTTATAGTATGTAAACTAAGTAACAGTAACTCCTTCAATATAATAACGATTTTCTTTAAAATAGACTTTATAGTATGTAAACTCACTAAAATGAGTAATACTCATACAAGCTGTTTTATCCTTTAAAATAGACTTTATAGTATGTAAACTTTGAATCAATTGTAAAATTATCTGAAAAATAATTATCTTTAAAATAGACTTTATAGTATGTAAACTAAGATAAGCACGATGATATGTTGTTTTCTCACCTTCTTTAAAATAGACTTTATAGTATGTAAACAAAGATCATCTAGATGAATTATACGATGAACTACTTGAACTTTAAAATAGACTTTATAGTATGTAAACCCCGTAAATTGGACCATACTTGTCATAATGACTAGTATCTTTAAAATAGACTTTATAGTATGTAAACCTCTATAACTTTGATGACCTAGCAGCATTATTAGACTTTAAAATAGACTTTATAGTATGTAAACATACATAATATAAGTTAAAGGTGATATATATGCAACAGGAAAGTAATGAAGAAATACAGGAAAAAAATAAATAAAATACAAGAAAATGTATTAAAAACACAAACAAAAATATCAGAAGACCTATACTATATGATACAAAACCCATACAAATACGAAAAAGAAATGTTTGAAAAATATTATCTTACAAGTATGGTATTAGATTCACTTGAATTTATAGGAGAACCTGACTGGGTTACCTTGAAATGTGAAGAAAAAGAAAAAAAGGAAGAATAAAAAAAAATTGTATACAGTTACATATGTCCCAGAAGCAGATGCAAGTTTATATAAAATTCATGGAAGACCCTATAAGTTACAGTAACCCCTAAGTGATAATATAATAATAAACTATATGATTTGAGTGTACTCACCATGCATGTAACTGTATTGGTATTTCTCCTCAATTATTTTTTTTAACTATCTCCTATTTCCTGTAATCGTTTCTGTTGTTCTCGTGGGCTAAGTCCTGCTTCTTGAAACTGTCCTTTACCCGTAGTATATCCATTCTCATCAATGTATCCCTTCTTATACTGGTCTGTATCAGTATAATCTGGTTTATTTGATGAACTACTTCTACTTTTACTTGTTGATTGTGATTTAGAACTACTTGGAGTTGCTGTACTTAATGTAGTAGTATTAGTTGTATTATTAAGTGTTAGATTTGCAAGAGTAGTATTTCCCCCCACAGGATTTATACCTGTTTTATTAATACTTTTAGCTGCATGTGTAACAGCATCAATGTTTGTACCAGTAATTAGTATTATACACTTATTTTGTTCGTCTGTTTCATAATATGAATAAGTACCACTCTTATTTGACACGGATACATTATTATAGGTAACATTTTGTGCTAGATTACTTCCATATTGTAATCCTATATCTATTACTGCTTGTGCTGTTCCATTTGCATCAGCTAGGTCTCGTAATGCCCATGTCTTTATTGATAGATTATTATCGTGGTCATCATAGGTGTTATAGTTTGCACTGTTATTATTAACTGTTGTATCACTGTTAGGTACTTCTATTGTTATTCCAGTCATGGAAATAGTTTTATATTCTGATTGGGTTAAGTAGTATGCTCCAACTCCTATAGCACATATAATTATTGCTGCTACTACTATTATTATCATGTTTTTAGTTCTCATATTTGATTATTTCACTCCTATAATTTTTTTAGAATAGGTTATATAATAGTATATACTTATAGGAGTTATAATCTTTTCTATTATTTTACTATGTTGGTTTCTTTAAATTAAATATTTGATGTAATAATACCATTAGTAGATGATTTTAAGGTTACTATTGATTGTCAACAATTAATAATTAAACATGAAAAAGAATTAAATGAACTACGTCAAGTATATCATAATTATCCTATGATTAAGTGAATTCATTTAAATAAGTATTATTCTGATTTAATAAACACTACCTAAAAATATACTGATTAAACATGAAATAAATTTGTCAAAAGATTAGGTTAATGTTATGTTTTAGTTGAAAGTAGGTGTTTTATTATAAGTATATGTATTAGTTTTATAATATTATCCACAAACATTAATTTTGTCTGTTGTGATTGTTTCGAGAAATGTTAATATTTCAATTAGTTTGTTCTTTGGTATATGTAATTCCACCTAGTTATTATTAATTATGTATTATAATTCTTTGTAGTATATACAATTATTGTACTAATAAAGTGAATTATAAAATACATAAAATGAACTAAAATAATATTCAAAAAAAACATACCCCTTCCTTTAAACAAATTAAGGCTTTGTAGAAATCCTATTTTTGCAAAATTTGAATAGATCTATAAATATTATAAAACACATTTTTTAATTTTGTTTCTTTTATTTGTAATTTCGTAGATCTACTATTGTTTATTCCATTAAATCTTCTTTTTTGAATACTATTCACACATTCTACTTGATTTCTGAAGTTATATACTGGTTTTAAGAAGATAGTTCTACATTTACTCCTATATTTTCCTGATTTTTGTCTAGTTTTCACAGGTATTTGTGGTAATGCTGTTGTTTCTTCTACTATTGTTTTTTTAATTATTTCTGAGTCATATGCTCTATCTGCTAATATATACCGTGGTTTGTACTTCTTTATTGCTCTAATTGCACTTATTGCAAATACTGTATCGAATTTTGGTCCTTTTAAAGCATTGTAATGTCTTATTAACATATATTTTGAATCGATTGTGATATGGTTTTTTATGTATTGTCGTCTTGTTTTATTTGTTCTATTGTTGTAATAGATGTCTGAATAGGAATTAGTGTATCCTGTTCCATCTAAACTGAAATAACACTCTTTCACAGGGAAATATTGTAATAATAGTCTGTTAATATTGTTTATTTGTTTTGTTTCTATTCTTTTGAAGAATTTCTGAATTGTTGTGTGATGTGGTATCGTTTTTAGTCTTAAAGCTTTCTGTAATTTAGTTGATACGTTTAGATTATCAATTGTTGTTCTGTAATCGTATTTATTGTATATTTTATAAGCTATTATTGCAAATAATTGTGGTTGTGTGTATTTTTTCTTTGAATAGTGTGATGAATATTTGTTAAAAGTTAATTTAGCATAATTATATGCTGTTAATACGAAATCTAACATCATATTGTGTGTTAAATTTATTTTTTCATTTTTGGATATTTCTGATAAATAATTATTATTTTGTCTTTGAATTCCAAAATCGAAAAGTTTAAGTTGTTTAGAATTCAAATACTTATTTGTAGAATAGATATTTTCGTTTAGCATATTTATATCTATTCTACTCTTTAAATAAATACTTATTCTTATTGTATTACTTTTAAACTTATTATTATTCTTTGATTTTATAATTTAGATTAATTTCAAGTGTAATTTTTTTATTTAATTATCTATTTTCTATTATAATTTAATTTTAAAAGATCTGATAATGTTTTCATAAAGATTTTTATTATAAAATTATATGTTTTCTACAAAGCCCAAATTAAATTATAACTAATATAATTAGTATAATACTTATAATAATTATAATATAATAATTAATAGAGGTTTGATATAATATGTCCAAAACAATTAAAATAAGTGATAGTGTACACTACCAACTAGGATTAAAAGGAAATAAAAATGACACATATAATGATATTATCCAACGCTTACTAGAAGACTACGATGAATATCATGAAATTAAAGATTTAATAGAAGCAGACGAAGAACTTGAACAAGGAAAAACAATACATTTCAATTCATTAACTGAACTTGAAGAATACTTAGAGGATTAACAATGGAATTAGAATTTAAACGTTCTGCTTTAAAACAATTAAAATATTATAAAAAGAAAAATCCAGAAGCTTATAAAATAATTTATAAAAAATTAGAAGAAATAATGGAAAATCCAAATGATTCCAGTTATAAAAAAGTAAAGAAATATCCACAATATAAAAGAGCAAGAAAAGGAGATTACAGAATATGTTTTAAAGTATTAAATAATTGTATATATATTGGACGCATTGAAAATAGATCCAAAGTATACAATTAAATAATACTCCTTAGTTCATATACATATTCATATTAAATAAAGTATAACATATCGATTCGAAGGAGGATTTATTCTTTTAATTATGAAAAAAATAGTACATTACCTCTCTAAAATTATAAAAGGATATACCATTATTAAACTAAAACCAACCAAAAAAAAGGTATAATAACAAAAATTAGAATTATTACCACATGTTACTTATAGGAGAAAAATATAATGATATTAAATGATTTTTTAGGGGATTCTAGTAGAATTGAGATTTTAGAATCCTTTTTAGATAATGAAGGTTACAGTTTAACTTTGGATGATGTTAGACGGATTAGTGAAGTTTCTAATCCATTACCTGATTTAACTATTTTAGTAAAAATAGGAGTACTCTCTGAACGCAATGGAGAATACGAATTAAACCTAAAAGATAAGCGTGTTATTTATTTAAGTTTAATTGATAATGAAGAATATTCTAGGAAAATTAAAGAAATGAATAAAAAGGGAATTTTTAATGAAGTAAAAACCTTTTCTTCGGATATAAACTATATTGAACAAAATTCAGGGAATAAAGCTACGTTCACGTATTTAAAAGAAGAATCACCTATTAAATCATGTGAATTAGTGAGTATATAGTATTATTGGTGTGATAAAAAATGAGTAAAAATGTTACTAAAGATATAAATTATAATCAATTTCCTGATGTGGACGATGAATTAGAACAAAAATACGTAAATGGTGGAGGCGTGTTATCTACTCCAAATGAAATCCACTTGATTTTATTATCTAATCGTATTATCCCTGGAAACCCATTAAGTATATCAAGAAAAGCAGAAATGGATATTATTTTAACACCTGAAACTGCTGAACAAATTGGTCAATTATTAATTTCTGAAGCTCAAAAATATAAAAAATCATCTAAAAATTAGGAGGATTAAATGTCAAATGAAGAAGAATTTTCTGAATATGAAAAGAAAGTTCTAATAATTTTGGGTGGTTTGAATATTTCAAAAAATTGTAATGTTCAAAGACAAACAATTTTGAAACGTGTTCCTAATAAACTTCATAAAAAATGTGATAAAGCTATTAATAATTTAATTCGTAAAGGATATATTGGATATTATAGACGTCCAGATAATTTGATGGTTTCTCAAAAAGGTCGAAAAGTTACTCATACTTTAAAAGATGAGGATAATAAAAAGAAATATGGGGATTTACGTATTTTATTGATATTTTAATTATATAAAGTTATTATAGTTTATTCTTTTTTTCTCTATGTTTTTTATATTTTAAAAAATCTTTATTTGTGAGAATAATTGGTAAATTTTGCAGTAAATGAGACAAAATATAGGAAAGATAAATAAATAATAGAGTAATTAATCAAAGGAATTATAAAAGATGAATGTGATGTATATGTTATTGTAATTCATCTTCGATAAGTTGTATTTCTCCTGGTGTTAATTCATATAATTCATATATTTTATTATTAACTTCTTTTTCTAGTAGTGTTATTCTCTGCTGTATCTCTTTTTTTTGTAGTGGTGTTTTAACAACGTCTAACTTTTCATATAATGATTGTATGTTTAACGTATATTTTCCGATTTCGTCTTGTTTTTCAGGAGTAACTACAGGAATAGGTAATTGTTCAACATATGTTTTTCGATATTCAAAACCTTTTTTAGATAAAGAATTCGCTATTAATCTAATTAACCAATATAAAGTATTTGAGTTTAATAATGAAGTTAAATATGGCATAGATATTGTTTCAGAGTGCATTATAAATGATGTTGCATCCGCATAATATTTATTTTTATCGTAATAAAATTGGGGTTTTTGTGCAATCCGACTATAGATTATTTTAGGAATTTCAAAAACATCATAATAAGTACAATTTCTTAAATTAAACCATTTATCCCCTTTATCATATCTCTTTTTTAATTTATCTTCAAATTGAGTTAAATATTCAAAAATATCAGGGTATTCTTTTTTAATATTTATTCCATTAGCTGTACATAATACATACAAATTATCAAATTTTAAATTATATGTTGATAAATTTTTTCCTTTTATTATTGGTTTAATTAATTCCTTATTTTTAATATTTTTAGAAATTAATTCCTTTTTGGTAGTTTCATTAACATAAAATGCTTCATTACAACCTGTAACTAATCCTCTATAAATCTTAATATGTTTAATTGTTTTAATTGTAGTTTTCATATCTAATAATTTATTCTTTAACTTAATTACTTCCGGAGGTTTTATAGCCCAACTTTTATCAGTTAATAAGGTTTGGTTTAAAAAATATTTATTATTATTAATTGATATTTTATGATTTTCTTTTGGTTTTTTATTTTGAACAATAATAATACTTGTGTCTACTGTTGCTTTAAAGACTTTTTTACATTCGTTGTATCTAATTATTGTAGTGTCAGATGTTAATTTATTTCGTAATCCTTTTCCATATTTTGTTCTTGTATAAGTATTTGAACATATATATCCTAAATACCCTCCTTGTTTTAGTAGTTTAAGTGATTTTTCAAAGAAGTATACATATTTATCTGATTCTCCAGTGTATATATCATAATGATCTTTTAGATATTCTTTCATATCTTTTATAGATTCTTGTCGAACGAATGGAGGATTGCCTATAATAATATCAAATCCTCCTTTGTCAAATACCTCTTTAAATTCAAATTCATAATTAAAAGGATGTTCCATATTCGGTTTATCTATATCTTTGTATTCTTTATCATATACATCCATGCTTACAAGAGAGTTACCACATTTAATATTATCATTTAAATTGGGTAATGCTCTTTCATGGAATAATGTTCTTTGTTGTTGTAATTCATCTTTAAACTGATCTTCCAGTACTTTAAGTAATAAACTTAGTTTAGTTACTTCTATTGCAAGAGGATCTATATCTACTCCATAAATATTGTTTTTTAAAATTCTTTTCTTTTCTCGTATAGTTAAATAATAATTTCCATTTTTTTCATATACTACTTCTTTTGGTGTTTTAACTTCTGGTTTAAGATAATAATTTAAATGATAATCTAATAAATATGTGTAAGCTCTTAATAAGAAACTACCTGACCCACATGATGGATCCAATATTTTTATTTTACTTATTTCCTCGGGTGTTTTATCATCAATCAATAAACCTATAGTATTTTCCACTATATATTTAGTTACCTTTTGTGGAGTATAATAAACACCTCCAACTTTCTTAATTTCAGGTCTTTCTTCTACTTTTGCATGATGTCCAGGGGTTAATCTAATTGTTTTTCCTAAGAATTGTTCATATACTTGTCCTAATATTTCAATAGGTAACACTTTAAATTCATAGGGACTATTAGGATAATAAAGATTAGAAAATATTTCTTTAAATATCTTATCATCAATATTTAAACTAAGCGTGTAAGTATCTACTGTAAAATCATTATCGTTTTCTGTTGTAAAATGAAAAAGTCCACTATTATACTCCGAATCTGCTTTTTTACATAGTTTACAGAAATTATGATAAATATCCTCTTTTTCTAATAGTTTTTTTAACGTTTCATATCTTTCTATTCCTCTATCTTCTGCTATTCTTAGAAATATTATACGATCAATTATAAGTTGCACAGCATAGTTTAGTTCTTCAACTGTTAATTCACTGTTTCTAAGTGCTATATTTTTAGCTAATATTTCTCTCCATTGTTCTATCTCTTTAAGGAATTCCGCATCTACCCTAGTAGTTCCCTTTTTAATACCTTCATGTCCAGATATATAATTATCAAATTTTCCTTGTAGTACAGCATCTTTACTAAATAGATTATAAATTTCATCCCATTTATCAATATATTCTGAATAATGATAAAATTTAATTCTACCAATACTTGCACTTTGATTTTTATCAGGTTTAGTGGTTGTTTCATATACTGCAAGTGTTTCAAAATCAGTGAGAATACATAAATCTAGTCCTGCACTCCATCCATATCTTCTTATTTGGAATGCTGGATTTTTATCTGTTTCTATTTCTACACTTGGTTTTTTTGCTTCTACAAAAAATTTGGGTGTTCCACCAATTCTGAAAGCATAGTCTGGTGCTTTTGTTTTATTTCCAATTTTAATGCTATTTTCAAATTCTACATCTTTATATAGGGGGGACCTTTTTTGTTTATTATGTACGTCCCATCCCAAAGCTTCAAAGAAGGGGTTAATAAAGTCAATTTTAGTATTTTCTTCATCATATTGTGTAGCATCTTTGTAAAGATGTTCATTTCTTTTAAATGTTTTGACTAAGTCTATTATTTCTTGTGGTGCAGACATAAAATGTATTTCCCCTAAAAAAGTATAATTAATTATTAGTTATTATATTTAGAATTTTTAATTCTTTTGGTAATTTAAAAACGTTACATATAATTATGAGGGGGAATAATTTTTTTCTAAGAGAAATTCATTTCTCATTTAACACCTATTTGAATAACTAGACCAAAATCACTTAAAGTATAAATAATAATTTTAATTAATTTATTTTTTTATCTATTTTCAATTAACCCCTAGATAAAAAAAAGAAAATAATCAAAGAAGAAAAAACACGCCCCTCTCAAAAGAAATCGACATACAATACATACGAGAAAACAAGGAAGAATGAATAAAAAATGGATTGTAAAAAAGTAAAGTAAATTTGTTATTTTTTTAAAAATAGAGTTATAGAACTTAATTAAGTACCCAAACATTTATATACTATCAAAACATATTATTATATAGAAAGCTAAAAAGAAAGCATGAAAATAAGTATTGAGTTAATTCTTATACTCATAGCATTCACTATTGCAAAAACAGTGAAAATAACGATAACTTATGAGTATAAGAAGAGCAAAAAGAAGTAAAGGGGGACATCCCTTTACTTATCCTAATATAATGTATATCATTAATTCATATTTATAAATACTCATAATAAAAAAAAAGATGCTAAAACCACATGAAAATTACACATAAAAAAAAAGGAGATGAAAATTAATGATTAAAAATATTAAAATTCCATTAAAAAAAGGGACAATTACCATTAAAATCAAATTAACCCCGCCACATCAAATAATTAAAGAGGATTGGACTAAATTAAAAAAGATTATACAAAATCTTTTTTAAATTTTCTTCCATTTTTTTCATACATTGTCAAGAATAAAAGGAGACATTATAATGGATTATACATTTAAAATAACTGAAAATGGGTTTACTGTTGAAATAGAAACAAAAATAATAAAAATAAAAAACAAACAAAGAAAAAAAGATAAAAAAAATGAATTTTACATTAATAATAGTTATTATATTAAATTACCTTCTGCTATCATAGAATATTATAATACAAAAAAATTATACGTAGAACAATTGAGTAGTACAATGTATAAATTATCCACAAGGGAGTCCATCAATAGTACAGCTACAACAATAAAAGAAAATAAAAACAATAATTACAAGGAATACCGTTTAAGATTAATAAAAAAATATTTTAAATTCCTTGATGATACATATAGTATTAATTCAAAAGTAAAACTCACCTGTTATGCAAATAATACAAATAATGACCTAATAACACTTTTAGAGATTATATAACCCCCCCCCCCTATTCTTTTTCACTTTTTTTTTCATACATTTTTTTTTTGAGTGACGTTTTTAAAAACGTCACTGGTATTATTGAGGAAGGTTGTTTAAGTATTCTCCTTAATATTTTCTCTTTAAAATAGACTTAATAGTATAGAAACATGGTGGGTAGGTTGGGTGAGTGAATGGTGATAGATACTTTAAAATAGACTTAATAGTATAGAAACGACTATGCATATAAAGATAAGGATAATTATGCAGGTCCTTTAAAATAGACTTAATAGTATAGAAACTGATTTTTGTCCAAACAATGCTTATCTTAAAGATTCCCTTTAAAATAGACTTAATAGTATAGAAACCTCTATCTTGTAATGCTGTGAAGTCCTCTTTTGAAACACTTTAAAATAGACTTAATAGTATAGAAACAAGATAGAATAAAAGTTTATTCAGTTGCAACAACAAACTTTAAAATAGACTTAATAGTATAGAAACCTAGTCGACATAATTCATCCATACCTACAAATCCACTTTAAAATAGACTTAATAGTATAGAAACACATATGCGAATAAGAAAAAAATGGACTAATTGGAACTGACTTTAAAATAGACTTAATAGTATAGAAACCTATTTCATTAGTGTATTGTTTCGTGTAATACTTGTATTTCTTTAAAATAGACTTAATAGTATAGAAACCAGAATCACCAGTTTTTAAAAGTAAATATTGATTCTCCTTTAAAATAGACTTAATAGTATAGAAACTGAAAAAAAGGATAGGGTGTGTGTGGTGTACCTCCCCCTTTAAAATAGACTTAATAGTATAGAAATTTGATTACATTTTTTCCAATAAAATAATAGAACTTATTTTTGATAAATGAAAGGATATTGACGTTGACTTAAAATTCAAGTTGACGTCATATATTATTTTTTTAGATGACTTTTTTTCATAGTATATTAATTAGATATGATATAATAGTATATAATTAGTAAATTTCATGGTGAATATATTGCCAGATAGTATTAATGATTATTATTCTCATACTGATAAGAGGCTTGTTGATCATCTTTTGAATGTTGCTGTTAATTCTAGACGTATTATTGAGGAATTAGCTGTTGAAAATAAGGAGCTATTCATGGATCTTAGTTTTCTTATTGGTATATGTCATGATTTTGCTAAGAGTACTACTTTTTTTCAGGATTACTTATTTAGTGATGACCCTGTATATAATAATGATAGTAAGGGTCATGGTCGTTTATCTGCTATTTTTGGATATTATGTTATAAAGAATTATTTTAGAAAATCAGAGGATACTAAATTTTATCCTATATTAGCTTATATTGTGATTAACAGACATCATGGTGATTTGATTGATGTAAAGGGTATTCTTGGTGAAACTAAGATCCTAAATCAGGAGCATGTCACACTTCTTCAGATTAAAAACTTGAAAAATCAGAAGTATACTCATAGATTTCAGAATCTTAGAAAGTTTTATAAGGCATATAATATTAGTGTTAATGATTTTATTGGCAAATATGAGTTAGTTAAGCAATATATTATCTGTGATTTAAAGCTTCTTAGTGGTGATATGAATT
This sequence comes from Candidatus Methanosphaera massiliense, assembly GCF_028890305.1. NCBI lineage: Archaea > Methanobacteriati > Methanobacteriota > Methanobacteria > Methanobacteriales > Methanobacteriaceae > Methanosphaera > Candidatus Methanosphaera massiliense. Next base: position 1,333,296 of record NZ_JARBXM010000001.1, on the reverse strand, counting down.
TAATCAATTATGAAGAATTAATATTCTTATATTCTGTTCTTCTTGATGCTGATAAGTTTGATGCATCAAATACTAGTATGCATCTAAGAAAACATGTTTCACCGGAGATTATGAGTAGTTATGTATCAGCGTATCATGATTATTCATCAAATATAAGTAGTATCAGGGATGATGCATATAATGAAATTAACGCTTATACTAGTAAGTTAGATTTAAAAAATAAAATCTATTCATTAACTTTACCAACAGGTATGGGAAAAACAATTGATATAATATCCTTTTCTTTAAAATTACGTGAAAAAATAGAAAAAGAGAAATGATTTACTCCCAGAATTATATACACATTACCATTTCTTAGTATAATTGATCAGAATGCATCTGTAATAGAAGATATCCTATATAATTCAGATATACGAGGAGTTGATTATCTTCAGAAACATACCTCATTATCAGATAGTAATTATACTCCCTCCGAGAATGATTTTGTAAAAGAACAATCACCAGAACTTCTTATTGATGGATGGTACTCCGAGATTATTATTACAACTTTCATCCAATTATTTTATTCACTGATAAGTGATAAAAACAAGTCACTAAGGAAATTTCATAACATAACAAATTCCATAATAATCCTAGATGAAGTACAAACAATACCACCAAAATACTGGTACCTACTAAAAACAATATTCATCGACCTTGCTAGATATTATAACACATGGATAATCTTCATGAGTGCAACACAACCACTAATTTTTAATCCTAAAGAAATCAGTGAAATAATAACAGATAAAGACAAATACTTCCAACAACTAGACAGAGTAAACTACTACTTCCACAATAACAAAATACCATTAACCACATTTGCCCATAATATGGTTACAAAAATAAAAAACAATATAAACAAAGACGTGATGTTTGTATTAAACACAACAGAATCCTCAAAATACCTTTATGACTACTTAAAACAAAATCTTAATAATAGTTTCCAATTAATATACTTGTCAACAAACCTAATACCACTAGACAGGTTAGATAGAATAAATAGGATTAATACAAAAACAAGTAAGCAAAAGATAATAGTAACAACACAGCTAATCGAGGCAGGAGTAGATATCGACGTTGACATAATTTACCGTGACCAGGCTCCAATAGATAGTATAATACAAACAGCCGGAAGATGTAACAGAAACAACAACCACGAAAAAGGTGAAGTACACCTAGTAAAACTAACCGATAATAAGGGTAATACATACTCAACAATATACAGCCAAACACTAATTAAAGCAACAGAGGAACTAACAAGAAATATTAACATAATCTCAGAAAAAGAGTTCAACATGAAAATACCCGAATTATACCATGAGAAAGTAAAAGAATCAATATCACAGGAAGAATCATATAGATTAATGGAAAAAATAGAGAAGCTAGAACTAAGAAATCTGCAAGACGACTTCAGATTAATCGAAGACACGGATAAACTAGTAGACGTATTCATAGAAAAAGACGAAAAAGCAAAGGAGATCTGGAATAAATACAGGATTATAAGAGAAACAAATAATAGAGAGGAATTTAAGAAAATAAAACCAGAATTCTATAACTACGTCATACAAATCTACAAAGATAAACTAGGAAACAATGAATATGATGAAAAAAGAGGAATAGGATACATATCACATGATAATATAAAAGATAGTTATGACGAGGAAACAGGATACATAAATGAAAAATAAATGAAAAGGAAAATATTTTTTTTATCTAGTATCCATATGTTACTATATGACCACTAGAATCAGCAATTCGGAAATAGCCATCATCATAATGAATTTTATGTAAGCCGTTTCCCATATTTTCTCTAGAGACTTCATGTTCACTTGGATCCCAACCATCAATTACTTCATCTTCTAGATATGGGGACTTATATTGATCAGAATAACTTGAACCTGACCTCGCGTTACTTTGTGAACTACTTGAACTAGAGCTATTGGAACTAGTGTGAGTAGTATTTGACTGATTTGTTGTATTATTTACACTACTATTAGTTATATTTGTTGTGTTATTTGTAGTATTATTAGAATTATCATTAATCATTATATAAGTTACAGTCGCAGCTATTATAACAACACAAATAACAACAGTAACACAAATCATTATTAAATTGTTTCTTCTTATAATTACCACCCTCCTGTTTTTTTTATTATATTCTTATATATTATTTTGTAGTTTTCATAATAAAAAAATTTATTTATTAAAAATAGAGCAAGATTATAAATATAATGGAGGAATAAATGAAATATATGAACTAATAGATTCGTTGAATTCTTTTTAATTCTAAACATGAATTAAAACAAAAGAAATTAGGAGAAATCCAAAATGAGAACAAAAAACATAGTGGTATTACTAATATTAGTAATATTACTCTGTACTATTAGTGCAGGAGCATATTACACACTTCAGCCACAATATAAGACAATATCAATGAGTGGAATAACATTAGAAGTACCAAGTAGTAATGCATCCGTACAAAATAATAGTGCAAACTATAATTCATACAGTGACTCAAAAAATAATCTAAGCATAAAATCATGGTCTGTAAGAGATACAAACGATATTAACGGATCATTACAGGCAGGTTGGGATATTGGTACACAACAAAGCTCCAATATAGGTTCAAACATCACATATGATAATATATCAGTATATAACAAAAGTGGAACATACACATACTACGAAGAGGATATTCAGAAAAACTATATGATAGTAATAACAGGAACAGACATAAATCAGGTGACACATGCAGTAAAAACAATGAATAAAACAGGAATACCTCAGATTGCTTCAAATTCCTCAATAACTAACATGACAAGTCAGATGAAGGATACAAGTATTAATGACTTATCTAATAATCAGGAAATAAACAAGAAAACAAACGATAACAATAATAATATAGACCCTGATTACGACCCAAAACGTGATGCTAGTCATCAACATGCAAGTGTGGATCATCCAGTGACAGTTCAACAGGATGATGGTGAATACACTTATTATGGACCCGGACATTACGATTATTATGGTGGAGATAATCATATGTCAGGTGAATACTACAAAAGTCGTAAATAACTCATTTCTCCATTTAACCTTACTTTTTTTATTTTTAATTAAACAATTTTAATTCATTAGATAAGTAATTGATAATTTAAAACCTTTTTTTAGTTTATATTAAAAAACTATTAATCATGAATGTATATATTTTTCGAGTATTTTTTTGTTATATAATAAATCAAGAGGGGATATCTTAGGGATTATATTAGCCTCTATTATTTTTTTAAAAGATAACTATTCTACTATTAATAAGCAGAGAAACATTATACTTATGTAAATAAATTGTAACAAATAATTATTTAAAAATCATGAATTTAAAAAAGAATAAATAAAAAATGAGTTATATATTTACTTAAATAAGAGTGAAATTATATGAAAATTATTAGTTGGAATTGTAACCGAGCCTTTCGTAATAAATATAAAAAAGTTTTAAAATATAATGCAGATATTTATATAATTTCTGAAGCTGAAAGACCGGAGAAATACGCTCATCAATCTAAGTATAAAGAATATCTTGACATTATTTCAAATCATTACTGGATTGGTTCTTATAGAGATGGAAAATTATATGAAGATTAAAGGATTACTAATTTTTGCAAAAAAAGATATCGCCTTAAAAAACAACTTCTGGAATTCAAAACATGAATTATTTTTATCAATTAATGTTAATAATTATTTTGATTTAGTGGGTGTATGGACACAAAATAATACAAAGTTAAACTCATATTACGTTGAAGAAATGATAGCCTATCTTAGAATATTTGAAGAAAAAATAAAAAAATCAGGAAAAATTATATTCTGTGGAGATTTTAACAGTAATAAAATTTGGGATAAGAATAATGGAAAGGGTCATATGGACATGGTTAAACTATTTAATTCAATGAATTTAAAAAGTATATATCATGAATTATCTCAAGAGGAAGAAGGAAAAGAATCCGTTCCTACATTTTATCAATATTTTCATAAAGATAAACCTTACCACATAGATTATGTGTTTTCAACACCTAATTTAGTAAAAACATTATCAATTGGATCTTATGAAGAATTTGTGGGCTGTGAAAATATGAAAAGTGATCATGTTCCACTTATTTTTGAAATAAAACTATGATTTAAATGTACAATATCTTATAGATTATATAAAATTTTTATAAGAAATGTCTAATAATAAAAAAAAGGAGGGAGAAGATAATTTTAAATATTTTTTTTTTAATCGTATCCTATATATTTTGTTGGGACTCCTACTTTTTTTAGTAATAGTATTATAAACCAGCTTGTTAGTAGTATTATGATTGTGAGTATTATTGTTCCGTATGCCTCGTTTATTGAATAGGGGCTGATTAGTGTTGTTAGTATTATTATAAGTGATTGATGTGTAAGGTATATTCCATAGCATGACCTGCTTATTGATGTTGTGAATTTCATTATCCATCTGTTTTCTAGTACGTGTTTTATTGGTATTAAGAGTCCTGTTACGTTCATGTTGATGTATTTGAATACAAGGAATAATCCTATGGCTTGTAATACTACTATTAGACTTACGTCTAGGTAGGAGTGTGTGAAGAAATTATAATGATGTAGTAGTATAGTGAATGTGTAGTGGTTGATTACTACAGCGTTGTATATAATTATAATTGATGTTAATAGAAATATTATGAATCCTATTGTTACTATTTTGTTGTGTGATAGTTTTATTTCCTTGTTTTCAAAATAGTATCCTGCAAATACGTATATTAGTGGTCCTATGAAGAATGTGAGGTTGAAGTAGCTGGGTGTGTTGTAGTATGCTAGTGCCTGATATATTATTGATGCTATTACTCCTAGTATTAGGTAGTATGCTGCTCCTTTTAGTTTCCATGATCTGATAAATTCACTTAGGATTGGTAGTGATAGATATATTCCTAGTAACATCCATGCATACCAGTGTTGTTTCATGAAATTTAGATAGAACTGGTATAATGTAGCTGTAGTTAGTATAAATCCGTTATTGTTTATTGTTGCTATAATAGCCATTACTGTGTTCCATATAAGGAATGGTATTAGTATGCGTATGAAGTCTGTTTTTAGGAAGTTTTTTATATCAGTGTAGTCTCTTTCTAACATTAGTAATCCTAGAAGCATTAGAAATACTGGTACTCCAAATGCAAATGATGTGAATAATACATATTCTTCTAATGTCGCCGAGTTTTGAAATCTGAATGTGAATGCTACATTTATTAGTATTAGCCATATTATGCTTAGTGTTCTTAATTGGTCTACATATGTAATTCGTTCATTTACTACATGATTTTCATTATTGTTTTTAAACATTGATATCAATTCTTCATTATTAATTTTAAAATGTATAGATTAATATTATTAATTAAATATGCTACTTGTATTAAAAGGTTATGGTAATACTTTTTAAATTGTAAGATAAAGTTAATTTTACTTAAAAAAATAACCACCCTAATATAATATTTAATCAATTAAAATTTAATTAACCTAAATAGTATAATTATAAAAAAAAGTATTAGAAAGAGTTATTAATGGTAATTGAATTTACATAGATAAGTAAGTTATTTATGATATTTTTCCATGATAAAAATCAATTTTTTATAGCTACATGCACATGTATTAACTCATTTTTCACTGTTTAATAGTATTTTTTAAATTGAAGTAATTTTTTAATATAATCTAATCAATTAATAATTTAAAATATATAAAAAATCATAATTTTAATATCTTTTTTATGAAAATTTATGTAGAATTGTAAATTTTTAGGAGTTGATTTTTTTTCATCAATTATAATCTTCTTAGAATATGTTTTTTAATATATTACATGTACATGTACTATAATATTTTTACTATTTTAGTAAGGTTTAAATTTTTGGATAAATATTTTGGATTTTTGGGGATTATATTGGAATTGGTATTGAGTTGATTTTTTCTATTTTCATGTTTATTGTGTAACGTGTTGTATTATTTTTGTTATTTTTTTTGTAGAGTTGAGTGTTGATTTTTTGTGATAATCTTTTTCTTTTTATTTTTTTAGGAGTATGATATTTTTTGTCATGTTTATATTCTATTATTTTTTCTATTTTCTATCAGTTATTATTTTTATTGAATTTTTTATTACTTTTTTGTTTTACAACATTTGTCTAAAATTAGTTCGTTTGTAATAAAATTTTTAGGTGGTGAGTTGTTTTCTATTTTTGTATTTGTTGTTGTGGGTGTCGCTAAAGAGGGTTGTGTAGGTGAGGGTTTCACCTACACGGGCTGTGGTGTTGTTTGCTGTTATTTTGATGGTTGTTTGTGGCTGGTCTTTGATTGTTATTGTGAATTGTTTTGTGGTGTCTTGGTAGCTTCCTGTTGGATCATGGTATGTTGCTTGTATATTGTATGTTCCAGCTTTATTGTACTTGTGGTTTAGGACTGCTTGTCCGTTTGTGATTTTACTGACTGATAGTGTTTTGCCGTTACTAGTGAACGTTACTTGTCCTTTTTTTATGTCCTTGTTGTTGGCATCTTGTATTTTGATGCTTATCGTGTTTGTTTCATTTATAATTGCTATTTGTTTTTGTGGTATGATGTTTACTAGTTGTTTGTCTGTTATGCTGGCACTTTTCAGGTTTTTATTGTTTGCTTGTATGTTGATTGTGGTGTTGTTTCTTGCTCCTGTGAATGCTCCTCTCTGTCCTGTTACCAGTGTTATGTTGTGGAGTCCAGATTTTAGTGTCTTGTTTAGTGTTATGTCTATTTGACCATCAGTGATGGTGTGGTATTGTGGTGTGTCACTTGTGGTTTTTATTGTTATTCCGTCGATTTTTACAATTGCCTTGTTGGTACCTGTTAGTCTATGTCCTGCCGCGTCTTGTAGTGTACCGGTTAGTTTAATGTTTTTACTATTTGTTTGTGGAGTGTTTAGCTGTATTTGTGTCTTTGTTGGTGTTACGTTGAATGTATTGTTTGCCTGACTTCTTACATATGTATTGTTTACCAGTAGTGCTGTTATTGTATGTTCTCTTGCTGAGTATTGGTGTCCTATGGTGTATGTGTAGTTTGCATTGTTGTCTGTTATTTTTGCTTGTATTGTCTGGTTGTTTGCATCTTTTAGTGTTAGGCCATCTATCTTGAAGATTACATATCCTTCTACTTTTCTATTTGGATCTTTTT